>NZ_OY760916.1:3855054-4161739 GCF_963664075.1 uncultured Desulfobulbus sp. | reverse complement strand
CCGTTTTCTGGTATTGCGCGATGATGTGCGTATCACAAAGCCCTCTGTGGATCAGGTTCTGCTGTCCGAACGGCTGGAGTATGACGACGCCAAAAAAACGTTGATCAGCCCGGGCAAGGTCTATATCCAGGCCCCGAACATGAAAATTGATGCCGGACATATGAACTATGATTTCAATTCCGGCGATTTTGATTTTACAGATCGGGTCAAAGTCACCCTGTAAAAATTGTTTATAGCCTCCCCGCAAACAGGGAATCTTGAATAATTGCTTTTCCTTCCAATCCCGGCCTCACGTTTTAAATTGTATTTTCAGAGCCTGCGCGTATCAGGCCTTGCTTGAATAATCTAATTATTCAAGACACCCAACAGTTTTCACCTGAAAAAAGTGGCTGTTTTTGTTGCTTCAAAAGATAAAAAATGGCACTTTTTCTTAGCTTTTTTCAGCAACCAATCATGAGAATCTCGTGAAAAGTAAAACTGCTGAACATCACTCCATTGTGAAATCAGCCTTTTACGAAGCTCTGAACGTCGTTCTCGGTGCTTTTTACGAGAACGACAATTCATTGATAAACCGAAAACCGCGTATCGCGGCTAACATTTGAAGGGACATGTGCCATGTTGACAATTAACGAGCATTATCTCAAGCTGCAGGCTTCTTACCTGTTTTCCGACATCGCCAAACGCGTTGCCGCCTTTCAGGCAGCGAATCCAGAGCAAGAGGTAATCAAGCTCGGCATTGGTGATGTGACCAATCCCCTGCCCCCTGCCTGTGTAGAGGCCTTTCATAAGGGCGTTGACGAGATGGCATCTGCTTCCAGCTTTCGTGGTTATGGGCCTGAGCAGGGGTATGACTTCCTGCGCGAGGCTATTGCCAAGAACGATTTTCAGGACCGTGGGGCTGAAGTGGCCGCTGATGAGGTCTTTGTCTCCGATGGTGCCAAGTGCGATACCGGAAATATTCAGGAACTGTTCTCCATCGAGGCCAAGATTGCCATTCCTGATCCGGTCTACCCTGTCTACCTGGACACCAATGTCATGGCCGGTCGCACAGGGGCCTTTAAAGACGGACGTTTTGAGGGCATTGTCTACCTGGACTCCACCAAGGAAAACAATTTTGTCCCCGACCTGCCCAAAGAGCCGGTCGACCTGATTTACCTCTGTTTCCCCAACAACCCCACCGGCTCCACCGCCACCAAGGAGCAGCTGAAAGTCTGGGTTGATTATGCTCGTGAGAATAAGGCGTTGATTCTCTTTGATGCCGCCTACGAGGCCTTTATCCGTGATGAGGAGCTGCCCCATTCCATCTATGAGATCGAGGGTGCCCGCGAGGTTGCCATCGAGTTCCGCAGCTTCTCCAAAAGTGCCGGTTTTACCGGAACTCGTTGCGCCTATACCGTGGTGCCCAAAGAGTGTATGGCCTATGATGCCGCCGGGAACAAACAGGCAATTCACCCCCTGTGGAACCGCCGTCACTGCACCAAATTTAACGGTGTCTCCTACCCGGTTCAACGTGCTGCAGAGGCTGTCTATTCGGAGGCTGGTAAGGCGCAGTGCACCGCATTGATTGATGGCTACTTAAGCAATGCCAAACTGATCGGCAAAGCGATGAGCGAGCTTGGCTATGACTATGTGGGAGGGGATAACTCGCCCTATGTCTGGATTGACGGTGGCCAGGATTCCTGGGGATTTTTTGACCTGCTCCTGAACAAGGCTGGAGTGGTCTGCACGCCGGGAGCGGGCTTTGGTAAATGCGGTCAGGGCTACATCCGTATCTCTGCGTTTAACTCCGAGGCAAACGTTATCAAGGCTATGGAGCGTCTGAAAGAAGCTATGAAGAAGTAAGGCTCTGAACCATCCTGAATTGAAAAAAGGGCTTCCGCTATGATGACGGAAGCCCTTTTTTTATTTACCCAGCCACCGCTTGCTCCGCGACCATTGTCTTTATTTTTTCCACCACGATATCCACCGCAGCTTCCACTTCAGGGGACATCTGCTGGGTGAATTCTTTGATATCTTTGACCTCAATGAGCAGGATACGAATGTTTGCAGGCATCTCGTCGGGAAAACAGACATACCCGGTCTTCAGCGTCGTGCCCAAGGTGACTGCGTGTGAATTGACCAGGGCGTGGGTGGTGAAGATATCATCCACGTTGACATCGAGAATCTCACCCGGTTCCCGGCCCAGCATACAGGCATCAACAATGATCGCCTGATCATAGCCCTTGATTTTATCCATCACTTCAAAACCAACGGTGAGGACCATCTCGGTCTGGCAACCAATACCTTCCTCTTCTAGCCGCTCGATGACCACAACACCGGCACGATCATCCTGCAGATACGGATTACCGATTCCAACGACCACTGTTTTCATTGTTTGACCTCTTTAGGGTGCAAGGGTGAGTCTGTGATCGATCCCCTGATCACAGACTCGGGTCTTTTTTCATGCAACAAAAGGTTCTCAAGCCTGGATAACACCCAGGTGAGTGGTCGCCCTATTTTACGTGGGTGCCAAGACCAAACGAAAATGGGGCATCTTATGCAAGTAGATTTGAAACGGTGGGCAGAAACAACCTGCCTACCCTTGTCACTACTTCAGGTTAAAACCGTGAGAGCGTAGGGTGGGCACGTTTTTTGTGCCCACCGGTACGATCAGCCTTCGCCCGGATTTCTCATCAGTTTGAGACAAAATGTTCATGAGAAATTCGGGTTAGAAGTTTTTCAGAGTCTTATAGAGCTTGCCATCCTTGTCAAAAATTTCCACCAACAGCGGTGAGCCGCCACCGGTCACGGTGTGGGTGGCGCAGGCCAGGCAGAGGTCGTAGGGGCGGAAAGCCATCTCCACATAATTGAGCATGGCCGGAGAGACATCACCGTTTTTGATGAAGTGCTTGGCCGCCTTTTTCACCGCCAGGTTGATCGGGGCGTTGTTGTGGGTGGTTGCCACGATCAGGTTGGCATCGGTGACAATACCCTTGCCGTCGGTGCAGTAGTGGTGAATCAGGGTTCCGCGCGGGGCCTCGATCACGCCCACACCCTCGCCCGGGCAGGAGGTGGGTTTGTTCCAGGTATCCTTTGAGGTGATCTCGGGATCTCGGGAGAGCTGGAGGCACTTTTCGGCTGCATTGAGCAGCTCGATGGCACGCGCCCAGTGGTAAGCCAGAACGTTATGCACCGGCTTGGCCCCAAAGGTGGCGTGGAATTTTTCGAAATGCTTTTGGGCAAGCGGGGTATCCATCCCTTTGACGATGTTCATTCGTGCCAACGGACCAACACTGTAGATATTGGTTCCGGGGCCTTCGACAATACCTTTCCAGGGGCCGATCTTCTTCTGGTAGGGAAACTTGAGATAGGTCCAGGGCTGTACCCGCTCGGAGATGAAGTCGAGGTACTCTTTCCCTTTGAAGGAGCCCACGTGGTTACCTGCGGAGTCGATAATCTTCTGGGTGCCGTCATAGTAGGTGATGTTGTCATTCTCATCGACCGAGCCCATGTAGCCGACCTCGACCTTGTACATATCGCCGGTGACCAGCTCCATGTACTTGTCATTTTTGAGGACCACATCCTCAAAGACCTTCAGGGTCAGCTCCCCCAGGCCCACCAACTCCTCGGACCACTCCTCGATCTGCTTGCGCTCCTCTTCATTGAGCTGCTTGGACCAGCCACCGGGAATTGCAGCCACCGGATGGTTGGGCTTGCCGCCCAGAAGCTCGAATATTTTGACCGCCAGACCGCGTTTGCGCAGGACCTCCCGGCCCACATCAGCCCCAACAGCGTTGATCAGACCGACCACGTTGCGTTCAGCCGGATTGGCCTCCGGGCCGACCACAAAGTCAGGCAGGCCAAGGGCGTACAAAATAACCGAATGATCCTCAACATAGTGGGCGTTAAAGAACAGTTCACGCAGTTTACGGCCAGCTGGCGGCGGGGTGACGCCGAAGACACCGTCGGAAGCCTTCATCGAGGCGGTGAAGTGGACACCACGACAGACACCACAGACGGTGGAGACGGTACGGGGCACCTCCTCCATGGGCATACCCTGGAGGAATTTCTCAAAGCCGCGAAACTCAACGGTCTGGAAGAAGGCGTCGTCCACATTGCCGGCATCGTCCAGGAAGATGGCAATCTTGCCATGTCCCTCGAGGCGGGTAATTGGGCTGATTTCGATTTTTTTCATGCTGCTTTCTCCTTACGCTGGGCGACCCGGTGGTTCAGTTTCGAGGCCGTATGGCTATAGCGGTAGAACATCTTGGCCATATCGTTGTATTTTTCAATGAACTGCTCGGCAACCGCCTCGCTCTCCATGCTGGAGGCCAGGGTGGAGACACAGCGGGCGCCAAAATCCTTGATACCAGGGATGGGGCCACCGCAGCCGCGACAGGGTATGTTCACATTGAGACACGATGCCCCACAATCGCCCTGGGTCACTGGACCAAAGCACATGTAGCCCTGCTGGAGGAGACAGACATTCTGATCCGGGCGACCATCGATGGTTCGCTTGATCTCGCCGATGGGCAGTCGTTCCTGGCCGGTGAGGGCTGGGTTGCGCTTGCAGGTATCGCAAACCGCCTTGCCGCCGGTGAGCCAGGAGCCTGCGGGCGGCAGATCTCCTGCGACAATGGCGCCAACCAGCTGACCGACAAAGGATGGATGGGGCGGACAGCCCCCCACGTAGTAGTCGACATCCACCACCTGATCGATGGTGGAACAGTTGGGCAACAGCGCGGGAATGGTGAGGTCGTACTTACCATCCAGAAGATACTCCGGGGTCGGCATGACATTGTCGGGATTATCAGTGGAAAAGGACTTTTTGTAGGCCTGTTCCATCAGTTCCTCGTTGGTATGAAGATCCCCCAGAGCGGCAATACCACCCAGGGTTGCGCAGGCGCCAAAGGCTACCAGGACCTTTGATTTTTTCCGCAGGACCTCGACGGTATGCAGGTTCTCGGTGTTGCGGATCATGCCGTCAACAAAGGCCAGGTCGATGGAGTTGTCTTCCATCTCTTCCAGATCCTTATATTTGACATCGGCCACAGTCGGTGCCCAGAAAACGATTTCCAGATGCTCCAGGGCGTCCACCAGCTTTTCAGAGAGATCGACCACAGCCATCTCGCAGCCCGCGCAGCCACCGGCCAGCAGAAAGGCGGTTTTTACTTTATTTGCCATTGCCATTTCCTCCTTTAAGCGGGTTGGGGCCCAGCTCCTGCAACTCCTTGGTAAACTCTTCCACCACCTCGGCAAAGCGGTAGCCTTCAGCACCGGAGATCCATTCCAGGCGGAAGCGGCGCGAGTCAAAGCCGGCATCTTCGATCAGTTTTTTCAGGATCTTCATGCGGTTGGCCGCCTTGTAGTTGCCGGTTTTATAATGGCAATCGCCAAAATGGCAGCCACCGATGAGCACACCGTCGGCGCCGTTGGCCAGGGCCTCCAGGACATACTCCGGTTCTACTCGCCCGGAACAGGGCACCTTGATCAGTTTGATCGAGGGCGGATATTTGGCCCGAAGGTTACCGGCAAGATCTGCACCGGCATAGGTACACCACTGGCAGGCAAAGCCTACGATATTGGGCATAAAGGACATCAGGCCACCTCCTTGATCAGACGTTTTTCGCTTTGAATCTCACTGATGATGGAGCTGCGGTCGATCTGCGAGATGGCAGCCACCTGGCTCGGATCACAGCCCATGGCCAGGGCCAGCAACTGGGTATAGTAGAGGGTCGGAATCGGTTCGAAGTCGATCAGGCCGCGTTCCTTAAGAATGGGCTGTGACATATCGAATTGGAGGAAACAGGAGGAACAGGTGGTGACCACCAGATCGGCATCGGTTTCCTCCTTGATGGACATCAGCTTGTCTTTAAAGAGGACCAGCGATTTTTCCATGTCGGTGGAACGCATGCCCCCCATACCGCAGCAACTCTCCAGGCGTGAATAATGAGGCACGGTGGCACCGGTGGCCTCACAGAGATCCTTGAGTATGCTCGGATAGAAGGGGTTTTCCTCTTTCACCTTATAGACATCCGAGGGCCAGAGGGTGTGGCAGCCGGTCTGCACCGCGATCTTGAGTCCAGCCAGGTTGTACTTGAGATTTTCCCGAATCTTCTCCAGGCCCACCTTTTTATGGAGCACATGGGCCACATGGTAGATGTCCGAGGTGCCTTTGAACTCACGGTTGATGGCTGCGAGGCTGGTGTTCACCGCCTTACGCCGCTCGAGATCATCGAGAAAGTGTTTGGCCTCGGAAAGTACGCCAAAGCAGGAGTTGCAGCCGGTCATGATGTCGACCTCCTGCTCCTCGGCGATGGTGATATTGCGGCTGGAGATCGCACACCAGGTGTTGAGATCAAAGGAAGGGGCGGTTCCCCAGGCCGGACAGCAGGAGGCCCCCTGTAAGTCTACCGGCTCAATGCCCAGCGGCGGCATGATCTGACGAATGGACTGCTCGATGTCGGGTGCCTTCATCGGAATGTTGCAGCCAAGATATAATCCTATTTTTTCCATGTTGCTCACCTTCCTTAAAAGAGTCCCAACTCGCCCATGGGGCCGTTGTTGATCAGGGTCTGAATTTCCTCTTTGGCCTTGTCGTCATAGGCAGAGGTTGGTGTTTTTTCCGGCAGACCTACCTGTTTGCGCAGGGCGCTGGGGTCGGTGAAAACCGCATGGCCGGTTTCATACAAGTTCATCTGGCTGGTCACTGAAGAGGTGGAAAAGGCCAGTTCGTTTGCCTGATAGCGACGGAAGGCAAAGACAACCTCCTGCGGGCGTACGTCACGCGGGCAGATTTCAGTGCAGCGGTTGCAGGCCTGACAGCCCCAGCTGGAGGAATCTTCAATGATCTCCTCGAGCTCCCCGTTGAGCAGGTGACGGATCAGGTTCCGGCAGAGTAAGGGGAATCCAGCCTTGATGCCCGGGCAGACAGAGGAACAGGCGCCGCACTGGATACAGTTGAGAATGTTCTGGCCGCCGTACCCGACAATGGTGGAGACGGCCTCGTCGATTTTTTGCTGGTCGATGATCATAGCGTGTCTCTCCTCTTAAGCGGTCAGTGCCTGAATCTGGGCAAATATCTGGGATTCCTCGTAGCCGTGGAGCACGATGGCGCCTGAAGGACAGGCCGAGGTACAGACACCGCAGCCCTTACAGGCGGACATCTCGATTTCAGCTCTGGGGCGATCTGCATAGGGTTTCATGCTGATGGCGTGGTAGGGACAGAGGGGAACACAGATGCCGCAGCCACTGCAGACTTCAGGATGCACTTCAGAGATGATCGGCTCGATCTTGACCTTGCCCTGCGCCAGCGGGACGGCGGCAGCGGCAGCAGCTCCCTTGGCCTGGGCAACGGTATCAGGAATGTCTTTGGGGCCCTGACAGCAACCGGCGACAAACAGCCCCTGGACAGCGGTCTCAACCGGTCCGAGTTTGGGATGCAACTCGCGGAAAAAGTTGTTGCCGCAGAACTGGAGGCCGAGTTTTTGGGCCAGGCCAACGGAATCCTTGGGCAGCTCGACTGCGGTTGCGAGAACAACCAGATCGGACTCGTACTCGATGTTGGTGGCAGACTCCATGTCGTAGGCCAGGACGCGGAGTTTGTCGCCAGGGAGCATCTCCAGACCGCCAACCTTGCCCTTAAAGAAGTTGATCCCCATTTTGCGGGCACCGGTGTAGTACTCCTCGTAGCCCTTACCAAAGGCGCGCACATCGATGAAATGCATGTTGATGGTCAGCTGCGGGTACTTCTCCTTGAGCAGACGCGCCTGCTTGATCATGTACATGCAGCAGAAGCGGGAACAGTAGGTGTGGAAATTCTCGTCCCGCGAGCCCATACAGGAGACAAAGGTAATGGTATGGGGCTTTTCGTTGTCCGAGGGCCGCAGCAGTTTCCCTTCGGAAGGACCGGTTGCCGAAATGATACGCTCAAGTTGGAGAGCGGTGATGACGTTGGGCGAGGCTGGGGCCATCTCCTTGAACCAGTCTTTCTCCATGACCTGGTAGCCGGTGGCAACAACGATGGAGCCAACCTCGATCTCGGTGATGGACCCGTTTGGATCGTGAGCAAGGGTACGGTTGATGGCATCGGCTGGGCAGGCTCGCTCACAGGGCGCGAGAATCGGGTTTCCTGTTTTCTGGTTGATCTTGGGTTCGGTGCCTATTTCCCGGCCAACACAGTTGATGCAGTGGTCGATATCGATCACTGCCTTTTTGGGCACCGCCTGGGGAAACATGATAAAGGCTGCCCGTCGGTCGGAGAGTCCGGCGTTGAACTCGTCCGGTGTTTTTGAGGGGCATTTGGAGGCGCAATCACCACAACCGGTGCATTTGTTCCAGTCCACATAGGTCTGCTTGCGGCGCACTTTGACCTTAAAGTTACCGATGTATCCCTCAACATCATCAACCTCGGAATAGGTCATGGTTTCAATGTTAGGGTGGTTGTAGGCCTCGACCATCATCGGGGTGAGGATACAGGCGGAACAGTCGTTGGTGGGAAAGGTTTTATCCAGTTGAGCCATGACACCTCCTATGGAGGGTTTTTTTTCGACCAGATAGGTCTTGTGGCCCATGTTGGCCAGCTCAAGGGCGGCGCTGATCCCGCCAATACCGCCACCGACAACCAGGGCGGCGTCAGTGACCGGGGTGAACTTGTCTTCCAGGGGCTCCAGATTACGTGCTTTGGCAACCGCTGAGGCAACAATCAGCTTGGCTTTTTCCGTGGCCCCTTCGTGGTCATGGCCATGGACCCAGCTGTCTTGGTCCCGAATATTGGCCATCTCGAAGAGGTACTTGTTGAGGCCAGCCTTTTCGATGGCGGCCCGAAAGATAGGCTCATGGGTACGAGGGGTGCAGGCAGCAACCACAACCCGGTCAACCAGGCCGTCGCGAACATCCTGCTTCACCATCTCCTGCCCTGAATCCGAACACATGAACAGGTCTTTGCGCGCAATGACCACGTCCGGGAGCGTTTCCGCATAGTCGCGAACCGCCGCCACATCGACGACGCCGGCAATATTGGAACCGCAATGACAGACGTACACACCGACTTTTGCCATACAGGCCTCCTTCTTGATGAGGATAAATCATGATGCCCCACCAGCGGTTCGAACAGTCGCCGAGCAAAGCCTTTTCCGTTGCCCTGTTCAAGCAGTAATTCGCCTGCTGGTGAGTGCGGTAATGTGACCGAGGTGTGCGCCTATCGAGCCCGAGGGCTCGTCCCCCGGCGCACACTCCGCATTCTTTTTTACTGATATTTCCTATCTATTTTGCTGAATTTGCATTCAGGAATTGCCTTGTTCGCCTTCTCTATAGAATTGCTGGGGAAACTGTGCAATAAATTTCTACACTTTGCACAAGTGGCACATGAATGTTGTTCCAGTGTGGAAAGTTGCTGATAAAAAGCTGAAATAACATCGTTAAAATTGATGGGGTATGGAGAGTCTTGAGTGGTTGGTGTCTAGGGAAAATGAAAAAGTTGCCTTTTTTTAGAAACTTTCAACGTGGGTGGGTGTGGGGGGTGAGCAGGGAGAGTGAATTGTTGTGCATTGCACAAAAGGCATAAAATTTTATGCTACCCATTTTTTATGGGGGTAAATGGGCAAGGTGGCCCATTTATAGCAACAGGAAGTGGGCGGGCAGTTTTCGGCGGCCAGGGAGAGAGGAAGAGGTGGCAGGGAATGCCTGCGTCAGTCAAGGTGCAACAGGCGTCGTGCGTTTTTAGATAGCATGTTTTCAAGAAGACTGTCCGGAAGGTTTAATTTGGTCAGCATCTTGATGGTTGTCGCCTGGTCGGACCAGGGAGAGTCTGTCCCTAAAAGCAGGTATTCAGGCGGATGATTGAGGATAATATCGCGCAGGCGAATCTGATCGAGAAAATCCAGGGCAAAGGAAATTTCCATGTGTATGGGCTGTCCGGTAAGCAGATTACGGACATCCTTCCATTCATCCCAGCCGCCCAGATGGGTGGCAATGAGTTTGAGTTGGGGGAATTCTTTGCTGATATCGAGAATTCGCTGGGGATCGGCCCGGCGGATGCGGGGGTAGGCTATGTCATAGCCGGCATGGATAACCAGGATCATCCCTAACTCGCTCATGCGCTCATAGAGGGCGAAGAGGTTGTAGTCATCAATGAAGTAATCCTGATAGTAGGGGTGCATTTTCACCCCTTTAAATCCCTCGTTATGGAGGAGTTCAAGGTGGGCGATGATATCGGGATCATCCGGGTGCAGTGAGGGAAAGGGAATGATGCGTTCGCTGCGGATTTCTTTGGACCAGTCGAGAACGGGCTGAAACTGTTCCCGGCGGGTGGCGATGGAGCAGACAACGGAACAGTCGACCCCGCTTCTGTCCATGGATTTAAGCAGGTCGTCAATGGTTCCGTTGAGATAGGCCTTGATCTGCCCCTCGCGTTCCAGTGCGGGAATAGCGATGCGGGCAATCTGATCGGGGAAGGCATGGGTATGGAAATCAATGGCACCAGCCATAGCTGCTCCTCGGGCTCGATCAACAGACAGAGATGATCTTGAATGCTCCCAGCTTCTTCGAGGGGGAATGTCCAGTTTCCCTTGGGAAGTGGGCGGGGGGCAACTCGTAATCAAGACGCCTTAGAAGAATTTGATCAGATACAGGCCAAGCTGAAGCACGAGAAAAGCATAGCAGCCAGCCATACAGTCATCCAGCATGATTCCCAATCCACCGTGGATGTGCTCATCCAGCCAGTTTACCGGGAATGGTTTGAGTATATCAAAGATTCGAAAAAGAACAAATCCGCAGAAAGCGATAGTTGGATTTACCGGGGCAAAGCCCAGGGTGATGAGCTGGCCCACAACTTCGTCAATGACGACCAGGCCCGGATCGCCGTTGCCGACGATTTTTTCCGCTGCTCCGGCACTGAAGACACCCAGCACGAAAAGAAGGGCGACCAGGCCCCAGTAGGGAGCAAGGGGCAGGCGACCAAGTCCAAACCAGAGGAGGACCGTGAAGGCGGAGCACCAGGTGCCCGGAGCTTTGGGGAGATAGCCACTGTAGGCTCCAGTGGCTATGAACATGTGGATGCGATTCATGGTAACACGCTGGTGGAGGTAAACATCAACTGATCAGGCTCAGTGGTTCAATTGGGTTGCCCCGCAGGCAGGTGGCCACCTCCATCCGTTTTTTCCCCTCGGGCTGTATTTCACGCAGCAGCAGGCAGTCCTGGCCGGTAGCCACAAGCAATCCCTGTTCGTCGGCGCGGAGTATGGTCCCAGGCTGTTCGCTCGAGTGCTGGAGAACGACTTCGGGCTGAAAAAAGCGGAATCGTTTTTCGTTGATAAAGCCGTAGGCGGAGGGCCAGGGATCAAGCCCGCGAATGAGGCTTTGCAGCTTGCTTGCCGCCAGTGTCCAGTCGATATGTCCCATTTTCTTGTCGAGCATGGGGGCGACGGTTGCCTGGTCGTGATCCTGGGGGTGGGGGGCGAGAGCACCGTCTGCCAGTTTATCCACAGCTGCAGCCAGGGTTGCCCCACCCATGGCGGAGAGTCGTTCAAAGAGTTGGCCAGCGGTCTCCTGGATACCGATGGGGGTCCGCTCAATCAAGAGGATGTCGCCGGTGTCCATGCCTTTGTCCATCTGCATGATGGTAATCCCGGTTTCCACTTCCCCGTTAATGACCGCCCATTGAATGGGAGCGGCACCACGATACTTGGGCAAAATGGAGCCGTGGACATTGATGGCACCAAGGCGGGCAAGCTGAAGAATGGATTCCGGTAAAATTTTCCCGTAGGCAACCACCACCAGAAGATCAGAAGCTAAGGCCTGCAGCTCTTGGTAAAATGCATCGGTGCGCACTGAATCCGGTTGCAGGACCGGGAGGTCGTGCTCCATCGCCAGGACTTTGACAGGAGGTGGGCTCAGCTTCTTGCCGCGGCCACGCTGGCGGTCCGGCTGACAGACCACCCCGACCACCTCATGGGATGAGTCGATCAGGGCCTGGAGGCACGGGACGGCAAAATCCGGTGTGCCCATGAACACAATCTTCAATGGTCCGCTCACTCTTGATTCCTGAGGATTTTTTTCAGTTTTTTCTTATACAGCGTTCGCTTGAGGGTGCTGAGGTGATCGATAAAGAGCTTGCCCAGAAGGTGGTCCACCTCGTGCTGAATAATACGGGCAAAGCGATCCTCTGCGTCAAACTCCAGCGGTTTTCCCTCAAGGTTCTGCGCGGTAACGTGTATTTTCTGAAACCGTTTGACCTTGTCGTAGCACTCAAGCACGCTCAGGCATCCTTCTTCGCCGACCATGGAGCCTTCGCCCTGGGTAATTTCCGGATTGATCAGGACAAGGTAATCGCGTTTTTCTTCGTCAGCTTCCGGGTCGATAACGACCACGCGCTTGGCAAGGCCAATCTGATTGGCAGCAAGGCCAACGCCTGGGGCCTTGTACATGGTGTCCGCCATGTCCTCGACCAGTTGTTTCAGAGCATCGTCAAACTCAGTGATAGTTTCAGCCTTTTCGCGAAGAACAGGGTGCGGAAAGGTAATAATTTCTCGTATGGCCATAGTCTTGTCTGTATGTGGCGCCAGGCACCAAAAAAAGATACTGCATCGCCCGCATGTTTCCCGAGCAGGTGTCAGAAAAGCGGCTGGGGATGCTGTCGATAAAATACGTGGGTACCAGAGAGTTCAACTCCCATGTTCTTTGGGTATGTAATCAGTTTGGCTGGTAAAGTAAAGTTCTCTCCTGTATCGACTTGGCCCGTGGCCGCTTGTTTTTCGGCGTTTTATTGTGTAGTGTACCAAGTTCCCTCACGGATGCAGGAAGTTTACAAAACAGGGAGCGCTATGGTTGCAAAGGATCAATTACAGGAAGGAATGGCCCTGCTGGCTCAGCCGGTTTTACCGCTGGTGTCCATGGTCCAGTTTCTCTATTTAACCGGTGATTTTGCCACGGTTGAGGAGGTCATCAAGGAGATGCCTCCGGATATTGAAACCGGATTTGCCACCTATGCTGATCCGGTCAGCGCCTTAGTCCCCTATGCGGATCTGTTGCAACCATTGGTCGGCTTGAAGGCTGGCCAGGCCCCTGAGGTAACAGTGGTCGATGCAGAGGATACTCCTCTTGATCCCATGTCAGCCACCACAGCTCTGATCGCGCAGCAGGTGCTGACCCGTGAGCTTGAGCCCATCAACAGCCTGCTCTGTGCTCCCTGTCATTGCACTCTCTGCTGCGTTGGCCCGGAGAGCGATATGCACCAGGCCTATTTTGAGATTCCCCTGGGACCAGGGGAGGAGGCGCATTTTGCTGTAGACCAGATTGATACGACAGCCTCACGCAGTCTGCGTATCGATGCCGAGCCGCCCCTGCAGGTGAACGGGCAGGACTTCTACCTGCGTTCCGATCCGGCGCTGGTGCATTGGCAGTCCGGCTGGAGTCTGGTGCTTCCCACGGAAAGTCGCTGTCCCAACCAGGAGGAGTCCGGCCGTTGCCTGATCTATCCGGATCGCCCCCAGGTTTGCCGTCGACCTCAGATTTTCCCCTATATGCTGGAACCCCTGGATGGGGGGAGCCAGAAAAGCTACCGCTTGCGTCAAGCGCTGCTTGCCGTGGTTGATTGTCCTTATGTCCAGGAACTCAAAGAGGAAATCAACGCTTATGCAGCGGCCTGTGAACTGGAAATGTTTTTTCGCCAGAATAAGGCCTGAGTCCCTGTAATTTTAATCCTTTATTTACGCCTATGAACAGTATTGGAATTCTTTGTGTCGTTTTATCTTATCTGCTGGGAGCTGTCCCCTTTGGCCTGGTTCTCTCCCGCGGTAGCGGCATAGATATTCGGAATCAGGGAAGTAAAAATATTGGCGCCACCAATGTTACTCGCCTTTTAGGAAAAAAGCTGGGAGCGCTGACCCTGCTCTGTGATCTCTTGAAAGGATTCCTGCCCATGTTTGTCGTGGGGCTAGCCCTTGGGGAATCTGCTGGCCACGAGGTTATTATAGCCTTCTGTGGCGCTGCCTCGGTTTTGGGACATATGTTTCCAGTTTACCTGGGCTTCAAAGGCGGCAAAGGGGTGGCCACCGCACTTGGGGCTTTTCTCTACCTGGCACCGCTGGCCGTGCTCGGTTGCCTGATAGTTTTTCTTGGTGCTGTCTATTTTTCTGGATTTGTCTCACTCGGTTCGCTTCTGGGGTCGCTTTCCATGCTGCTCTGGCTGCCGCTTCTCCATGTACCGGCATGGAAAATGTGGTTGGCCGTGTTTGTCGTGCTCATGATCTGGGGCAAGCATTACCAGAATATCGGGCGGCTGATTCGAGGCACCGAAAAATCATGGAAGGGTAAGGCCGAGGATAAGGAGTGAACAGCAAAGAGTGGCAGGCCATTGAAAAGGCGGCTCAGGTTTTGGGGTTGAATGAGCGCGCCACGCTGGGAGAGATCAAGCGGGCCTTTCACCGCCTGAGTAAGCTCCATCATCCCGACACCGGCGGTGACACGAACGGTGAAAAGATGTACCGCATCACCGCTGCCTATGAAACCCTCACCCGCTACTGCGATAGTTATCGCTACCCGCTCAAACGGGAGAATGCCGGTGAGGATGATCTGGATATTTACGATCCAGAAGACTGGTGGCAGGCACGTTTTGGTCAGGATCCCCTCTGGAGCGGCAAAAAGAGGAAGCGCTAAGGCTTGAGTAATTACCCGGTGGTTTCCTTCTTGCGCAGTACCGACTCCGGGAACCAGGCAGATGCAAAAGAACTGCAAAAGTCACGGATTAACCGTTTTCGATCGGCAAGACTCATGAGCCAGTAACAGGGGCTGAGCATGAGAATACGTAAGGCTTGGCGCGGTGTCATTGTCTTCCCTCCGTGGTAGATGACCTGAATCCGTGACGGCGGGTGGTCACTGAACAATGCATTTTTTTAACGAGACAACGTTTTTTTACAAATTCATGTATTGTTCAGTTTCACCCGCCGCCCTCTGGGGCACCCATCAGCACGCCACTTTCATTGTCTGCAACCTGCCGATAAAGTTTACTTTAATCGTCAGGTCACAAACAACAAAATTGACGCCCTGATGAATGCTCACGGGTTCAGGGGTGAATAACGTTCCTGCTCTACGTATCGACCTATTTCAACGAGATATTTAGGGTGAAGGCGCATCCTGCACGACCCTGCGCCTCCACCGTACCTTCAACCAAGGAGTACGGGGATGCAGATTCCTCAACTGATAAAAACGCACAAACCTTTTGTTTCGTTAGAATTTTTTCCTCCAAAAAATAAAGAAGAATGGCCGGGATTTTTTGAGGTCGCTCAAAACCTGGGGCAACTTAATCCTCTTTTTGCCTCGGTCACTTATGGTGCTGGTGGTTCCACCCAGTCTAACACCCTGGAAATATGTGGCCAGTTGATCAAGACCTGCGGGTTTGAGATCATGCCGCATTTAACCGGTGTGACTGCCGATCAGGACAAGATCGACGGTTTTTTAGAGGCAATCAAAAAACTCGGCATTGAAAACGTTTTAGCCCTGCGTGGCGATCGTCCCACCGGCTTTAGCGGCACAGACGCGGAGCTGTTTGCCAATTTTCCCTATGCAGAAGATCTGGTGCGCCATATTCGCCAGTATCATCCTGAGTTTGCCATTGGAGTTGCCGGCTTCCCTGAGGCCCATTCGGAGGCGCCCTCCTTTGCCGCTGATCTTGAGGTGATGCGGCGCAAGGTGCAAAGCGGCGCGGATTTCGTGATCACCCAGCTCTATTTTGATAACCGCATCTATTTCGATTACGTCGAGCGACTGAAGCGACGTGGGGTTGAAGTGCCGGTCGTTCCCGGCGTTCTCCCGATTCGTAACCTTGGATCATTGCGCTTTATCCTGGAGATGTGTAACGCGCGCATTCCAGGCAAGCTGATCAATAAACTCCTCAAGGCCCATGAAGATGGCGGTGCCAAGGCGGTCTATGAGATCGGTGTGGCCTATGCGCGCCAACAGGTGAAAGAACTCATTGACGGTGGAGCCCCCGGTGTCCACCTCTATACCCTCAACAAGGCGGATATGTGTTTGCAGGTTATGGAGGGACAGTTTTAGCCCGAATTTCTCATGAACATTTTGTCTCAAATGGAGCAATTCGAGCTGCTTTGACCTCATCCTCGTTGCAGCCGTCGTATCATGATCACCACCCGTGTGCCCATCAAGAGGGCTGCGGTGACCAGCGCACAGATCAGACCAATCCAGAATCCTTGGGGGCCAGGCTCCATGCCCCCAAGGCCAGCCAGTCCCAGGCCGTATCCCAGCGGCAGCCCAATCCCCCAATAGGCACAGAGCATCAGCAGCAACGGCACCCGGGTGTCCTTGCAGCCCCGAAGAATGCCACTGAAATTAACCTGCATCGCATCCGGCAACTGAAAGAGCGCCGCAAAGCCAAGCAACCCCACGGCCAAAGACTGGATTACCGGATCGTTACTGTAGAGAGCAGCTATTTCGTTGGAAAAAATTACAATCCCCAGACAGGTGAGGACAGCACCGGACAGGGCCAGGCCAAGACCTGTCCCCACGATTCGGCGCAGGCGTCGTATGCGCGCGCGTCCGATGGTAAAACCAACCCGGACGGTGAGTGCTGTTGCCAGACTATAGGGCAACATATAGAGCATGGAGGTGAAGTTGAGGGCAATCTGGTGCGCTGCCACCACATCGGCTCCAAGCTTGGCGATGAACAGGGCGATGACGGTGAAGATGGAACACTCGATGAACATCTGGACCCCAAGTGGCATGCCAAGTCGGAGAAACGCCCAGGTTTCGCTAATATTGTTCTTGCCTGGGTTCAGTGTCGGGACAAATAACCCTTCCGTCCCCCCCAGGCGGCTGCGATGGAGCAGATGGCCGGTAATGAGCAGCATCACCAGGATCGAGATCGAGGTTGCCCAGCCGCATCCGGCCCCGCCAAGTTCGGGCAATCCCAGCTTGCCGTAAATCAGGAGATAGTTGGCGCCGATATTGGTCCCCAGGCCAAGAAATCCGGCAAACATGGAAATGCGGGTTTTACCAAGGCCATCACCTCCCCCTTTGAGTCCGTAAAAGATGCCCCCCAGAGGTAGGCCCCAGGAAACGGCAACCAGATAGCGATGGGTGATGGGAATGACCTCTCCACTGACTCCCAGCCAGAGCATCAGGGGTTCCAGTGACCAGAGAAGCGGCATGAGCAGCAGACCGATAACACCGCCCATAACCATGCCCAGACGAATGGAAGAGCGGATTTCTTCCAGGTTCCCCCGTCCATGGGCCTGAGCCACCAACGGTGTTACCGCGCTCTGAAGGCCGATGAGGAAGAGGTAGACAGGAAAGAAAATCGAGGAGCCCACCGCGACTGCCGCCAGATCGATAGAAGAGTAGCGACCGGCCATGACCGTATCGACAAAGCCCATCGCTGTTTGTGACAGCTGGGCCACAAGCAGGGGCCCAGTGAGACGCAGCAGTGTTGCGGCCTCATTAAGGATAAGTGAGAAAAGACGCATGATGGTGATAAAGAAGAAAAGGGATGAGGGCGAGAGCGGGACGCTGCTCAATACCAGTAAATGAGATTGGTCGCAAGCTGCAACCACTTCCCTTATCGTAACCGATCAGGGGGGGAATCTCCGGACGCTCCCTGTATATTCGGTCCCCCGTGATCGCTTACCCCTTATCTCCTCATGCGTTTTCTCCAAACAACCGTTCAAAAAGTCCCCAGTAGGCCTTGTGTACCCTGTCCTTCCAGTACCGGGAATGATCTTTCCCGCGCTGCATGAGAAAGTACATGGTGGGGACCACCACCAGGGTGAGAAAGGTGGCAATGATCAGGCCAAAGGCAACGACCACGGCCATGGAGCGCCACCACTGGCTGGATTCACTGACCCAGGCAATACTCAGGTTATGAAAATCAAAGGAAATACCCGTGATCATGGGGATCAGCCCTAAAATGGTCGTAACCGCGGTGAGCAGTACCGGGCGCAGGCGGGTGGCCCCGCCATTGATCACCGCCTCGTTAAGCTCCATGCCCCGTTCACGCAGCTTGTTGATATAGTCAATGAGGACAATGGCATTGTTGACCACGACCCCGGCAAGGGAAATCACCCCGACCCCGGTCATGATAATGCCAAAGGGTTGGCGAAAGACCATGAGTCCCAAAAAAGCGCCTCCCAGAGAGAGAACCACCGAAGTCATGATGAGAAAGGGCTGGCTCACCGAGTTGAACTGGGCTACCAGGACCAGAAAGATCAACAGCAGGGCCACCACAAAGGCCTTGGAGAGAAACTGCTCGGATTCCTGCTGAAATTCAAACTCGCCGGTAAAGGTGATGCGGTACCCCGGTGGCAGCGGGAACTTGGCCAGCAGCTCCTCGGCCTGCTGGCGCATGACCGGTCCTGTGGTTTGGGTTTCGTTAACATTGGCCTGGACCGTTACCACCCGCTCATTGTTGATGCGGGTGATATCACCGATGGAACCGGTGAATCGTACCTGGGCCAGGGTGGAGAGTGGCACCATGGTCCCGTTGGGTGCTGGAATAATAAGCTGATGGAGTACATCCACCACCCGTCTGTCATCCTCGGCCAGCTGAACGGTGATATCGTAATCATCATCACGTTCCCGGTAGGTGGAGACATCCAGCCCGTTGTACGCGGTTTTCAGAGCAAAACCGATGGCGTCGGTGGTCAGACCAAAAAGGGCGGCCTTCTGCCGGTCGATCAGGATCTTAACCGCTGGAGTGCCCTCGTTGAAATCATCGCGAATATCCTCCACGTTGGGCATGTCGGCCAGGATTGCTTTGACCTTTTTTGCCAGCGCCCCTAAGACGGCAAAATCATCCCCCGCAATTTCAATATTGATCGGAGAACCAGTTGGGGGGCCCTGCTCTTCCATGGCTATGGTGATTTTACCGCCCGCAATGGGCGCCACCCGTTGACGGATACGCTCCACCGTGTCCAGGGAAGACTCCCAGCGGTCCTGCAGATCCAGAAAACGAACGCCGATGTGGGTTGGCGTGTTGGGATCAAAACTCGATCCCGGGGGCGCGGTCACCACCCCCTTCATGTAGAGAGTCTCGATATTTTTCAGATCGCTGGGCCCCTGATAGCGGTACCCGGTTTTGGTGGTGTACGCTTGGGTTGTAAGCGTCTTTTTGTAGTCATCTCGGGTGAAGTTGTCCGCTTCCACCAGCGCAGGATCCGCACCGGCAATGACCATCTCAAGGCGCTGCATGACCCGGTCGATATACTCCAGGTCGGCACCCTCAGGTGTCTCCACATTGACATATATGCCCTTGGGGTCAATTTCCGGAAAGAATTCCACCGGTTTTTCCAGGCCGATCACCAGAAGCCAGCCCTGGACCATCAACACCAGTACCCCAAAAGAACCGAGAAGTACGGTGAAAGGATTGTTGAGTGAGAATTTCAGCAATGCTCCGTAGCGCCGCAGGACCGGGCCATCGAGACCCACGGGTTGCTCCACTGCTGCAGGTGTTTCCATGTCATCTGGGGTGGAAACAACGCCCTCGGGTGCTCGCATCAGCAGGGAGGCCAAAGCCGGATTGATTACCAGGGCCACAAAGAGCGAGGAGCTTAAGGTAACGATCAGAGTGAGCGGCAGATAACTCATGAACTCGCCCATGATACCCGGCCAGAAGAGCATGGGGGCAAAGGCGGCAAGGGTTGTCAGAGTGGAGGCAATGACCGGGTAGGCGACTTCCGAGGTCGCCTGCATCGCCGCATCTCGACGGTTTGCTCCCTGTTCCATGAAGCGGTGAATATTTTCTATGATAACAATGGCGTTATCCACCAGCATGCCCAGAGCCAGGGTCAGGCTAAAGAGGACCACCATGTTGAGGGTGATGCCCATGATCGAGAGCGCGGTGAAGGTGAGCAGCATGGAAAAGGGAATGGAGAGGCTCACCAGGATGGCGTTTCTCAGGCCCATGGCAAAGAAAATCACGATCAGCACCAGCACCAACCCGGAGAGGATATTGTTTTCCAGGTCGGCGACCATGATGCCGATATCCTTGGCCTTATCCATGACCTTGGTCACCTCGGTTCCCTGGGGCCAGGTGGCCTGCCGCTGTGCAATGACTTGGTCGATTGCACGGCTGATGTCGATGATGTTTTCCCCCGAGCGTTTTTTTACTGCCAGGTTGATCGCGCTTCGTCCATCAAGCCGGGCGCGACTGGTTTCCTCCTTGAAGTCATCCACAACCCGGGCCACATCCTTGAGATAGACCGGTTGCCCCTCATGGGTGGCGACAACCAGCCAGAAAATGTCCTCAGGTGTGCTGAACTCACCGGGTACCCGCAGGAGAAAGCGACCGGAACCAAGGCGTATGGCCCCGCCGGAGGTGTTCTGGTTTTCACTTTGAACCACCTGCTGCAGGGTGCCAAAGCTAAGTCCGTAAAAGGAGAGTTTGTCCGGATCGACTTCTACGCGAATCTCACGCTCCACCCCGCCGGTGACATCCACCTCAAGGACACCGGTAATGGCCTCGATGTCATCTTCCAGATCGTCGGCGATTTCTTTGAGTTGGGCAAGCGCAGAGTCTCCGGAGAGGGAAAACACAACGATGGGCATCTCGGAAAAGTTGACCTCAAAGACCGAAGGATCTTCATCCAGATCCGTGGGCAGCTCGCCCATGGCCTCGTCTACCTTGTCCTTGACATCCTGCAGGGCCTGATCAATGTCCGTTCCGGTGACAAACTCGACGTTGATGGAGGAGTTGCCCTCGGAACTGACCGATTGAATCTTTTTTAATCCATCAAGACCTTTGAGTTTTTTCTCTATCTCCACGGTCACCGCTGTCTCCATGTCTTTGGGAGAGACACCGCGATAATTGGTGGAGATGAAGACATTGGGGATGGTGATGTCCGGATCGGACTCCCGGGGGAGAATCAGGTAGGAGTAGACACCAAAGGTGATGATCAAGAGAGAAAGCACCACCACCGTGGTCGAATTTTTAACAGCTGTGTTGGAGATAATCATGGCACGAGTTGACTCGGGTCGTTGACCACGCGCATCAGTTTGATCGGTTGGCCGTCTTCAACCTCCCGGTGTCCCTCGATCAATATTTCCTGACCCGGACCGAGGCCGCGGGTGACCTCCACCTGCCACTGTTCAATTACACCCAGGGAAACAGGTTGCTTCCGGGCCTTGTTGTCCTCCACCACAAAGACATACTGCTCGTCATCACGGCTGATAATGGCATAAAGGGGCACGGCAATCGCCTGCGCAAGCGTGCGTTTGATGATCTGGGCTCGAAAGAACATGCCTGGCAGAATTGCATGTTGCGGGTTATCAAGAGCCACCTCAAAACGAAAGAGATGGGCCGTACTGTCCGGGGATGGGGCCACAAAGAGACTGCTGCCGCGGAGCTGTTTGTTGCCCAGCGCCGGTATGCTCAGGTCCACGGTTGTAATCCGCCTGACAGCATCCACATCGGATTCTGGAATGCCGATCACGGCTTTGACCTTGTCTATATTCAGGAGTTCCGCCAGGGGATCGCCTACGCTGAGGTAGGCACCAATCTTGGCATCCAGTCGCTTGATGACCGCATCCATGGGGGCGGTAATGGCGCAACGAGACAACTGCAACTCTGCTCGCTCCAATTCCGCTTTTGTTGCCTGGAGGTGGGCAGACGCTGCCTCGAGGTTCGCCTGGGCGACGACCTTGGTCTTATGCATGGACTGGCTCCGGGCATAGTCGGATCTGGCCAGCGCATAGGCGGCACGTGCCGCTGCAACGGCGATGCGGAAATCCTCCTCCTCGATACGGGCAAGCACCTGCCCCGCCCTCACCTGCTCTCCCTCCTGCGCCAAGACCTCGACAATGGCCCCGCTGACTTTGGCTTTCAGTTCCAGCCGCGTCCAGGGCTCAATGGTACCGGGCAGATTGATCGCATCGACCATGGTACGGGGGCTCAGTTTGAGAGCGACGGTGTTTACCAGAGGCTTTTCGGTCGCGTGGGTTGCTTTTTTTGCCGCTTCCAGCTCCTGCTTTCGCTGTTTCACCACCAGGGAAACCAAGGCAATACTGACGAGCAGAAGCACCAGGATCAGTTGCGGTAAATATTTCCAGAGGATGAAGCGCCAACTGTTTTTTCTTTGGGGATGTATCTGCCGGGGAGTATTTGGATCATTCATGGGCATTCTGGGGCTGAGGCATGAGGCCCTGAAGGGCCTGTTCAAACAGGATGGTCAGTAAGGTGATGCACTCTTTTTCTGTGGTCAATCGATCTCGAAACCAGGCCGAAAGGACAACGGTATACAATCCATAGAGATGCCCCAGAACAAAGGGAAGCTCCAGATCAGACCGCAGCTCGCCAGCCAGCTGCGCCTCTCTAAGTAGGGGCAGGAGAAGGTCTATGTAGCGTTGCTTCTGGCGTTGAAGCAGGTCGGGATCGAGGTCGCGGGGAAAGTAGGTCTCACGCATGAGTATTCGCCCAAACTCAGGATATTGAGCGATAAATTGAAATTCTGTTTGGTAAATTGCCACCAGGCGCTGCAAGAGCGGCTGAGGGGCCTGAAGCGCTTCGCTGATGGTTGCTGCAATAACAGTGAGCTGCTCTTCAATAATGGTGAGGAAAATGGAACTTTTCCCTGGAAAGTAGGTGTAGAGGGTTCCTTTACCGATCCCTGCCTGGCCAGCTCATCCATGGTGGTCGCCTTGTACCCTTTTGCAGGAAAAAGTGTCAGTGCCGCCTGAAGGATGGCATTTCTGGTCTGCTGTTTTTTTTGTTCCCGTTTATCGGCCATCTCCCCTCTTCGTATTGAAAAATAAAAATCGACTCTGGTCGATTTTTAATCGGTCAGGTTAAGGGACACAAGAAAAATTCTCCTGTTGTGTCAGGACTGTGCGCTGAAGGAGGCGCTGGAATGCATACAAAATTCCTTGAATTATTTGCTATAAATTGATGGCCGGTCACTAAAAAATGGGACTTTTCCTGTAGTTTCATAAGGTTATATTTCAGATATCTGGCAAGGTAACTATTTGGTAATTCGTTATTTTTTAAATAGGTCCCATTGCCTGCTGGTGATGGGCTGTGATAATATTTCTTCATTGAGATAGATTTTATTCGAACAGTGAGACCCTCAGAATTGAGTATCTCCTCGTCAGCAACCTTGTGATTTGCCGGAGGCTTATGAAATTTCTGCGCAACCTCTCCCTGACAAGCAAGTTTTTATCCATAGGGATTATTATCGTCGCCTTGCTTGGCTTTGGGCTGATGTCCTTTTTTGCCCGCATGATCCATAATAATACGGTGACGGCCTATGTTGACAAAGCGCGAAGTATAGCTTTGGCGGCTGAATCTGTACGCCAGGAGATGGATGATAAATGGGAGCAGGGATTGTTCACGACCGAACAGGTCCGCACATTGTCGCAGGAAGGAAAATTGGACCACGTGCTCAATATGGTCCCTGTGGTTACCGCCTGGAAAGCGGCCATGAAAAAGGCGGAACAGGGCGACTATGTCTTGCGGGTTCCTAAATTTGAGCCTCGAAACCCTAAGAATTTACCTGACTATGGGCTGCAATATAAGATAGAGGCCCCGGCATTAAAGAAAATCAAAGAGGAGAACCTCGACGAGTATTTCGTCATAGATGAAGAGCAGAATGCGGTTCGTTATTTTTTACCTATTCGTCTGAGCCAAACCTGTTTGATGTGCCATGGCGATCCAGCTACCTCGGTACAACTCTGGGGACTTGAGGGAGGGAAGGATCCCACCGGGGGAACCATGGAAAATTGGCAGGTTGGGGAAATTCATGGTGCCTTTGAAATTGTGCAGTCACTGAAACCAGCTGACAGCAAATTGCGCAAAGACCTGATCAAGGCGTTTGTCATTACCTTGGTCGGGCTGGGGTGTGCCATGTTTGCCTTTTATTTTCTTGTCCACTATGCGGTGGCCAAACCCATTAGCTCGGTGACAAAAAGCCTGGAAAATATTGCCTCCGGGGATGCTGATCTGACCCAGCGACTTGATGCCTTCAATAACGACGAAATTGGTGTGCTGGTAGACAATTTCAACAAGTTCATTGAAAACCTGCAAAAGATGATCAGCCAGGTTGCCGGTAACACCGATACCATCACCAATGCGTCGGCCCATCTTTTGAATATATCACAAGATATTTCAGGAACCTCTGTGGCTGCTTCCTCAAAAACAGACAGGGTCTCCTCCTCAAGTACGGTGATGAGCGATAACATGAATGCCATCGCAGCCGCCATGGAAGAGGCGTCTTCCAACATTGCGATTATGGCCTCGGCAACCGAGGAGATGAGTACCACCCTGCAGGAAATATCCCATAGTAGCGATAATGCCAGGCGGGTATCTGAACAGGGGGTGAAACGTTCGGAGCAGGCGACCCTGCAGATTGATCAACTCCGGTCCATTGCTCAGGATATCGATAAGGTGACCGCCACCATCGCCGAAATATCGGATCAGACCAATCTTCTTGCCTTGAACGCGACCATTGAAGCTGCCCGTGCTGGAGAGGCGGGCAAAGGTTTTGCCATTGTGGCCAATGAAATCAAAGATCTATCTGTCCAGACAGCCAGTGCCACTAGCGAGATACAACAGCAAATCGAGACGGTACAGCGTGCAATTGGTAGCACATTGACAGAAATAAGTGGTATGGCAGAGGTAATTACGGAGATAAATCAGATTACTCTGCTGGTCGCGGAATCTGTGACAGAGCAAACGGCCGCAACCGATGAAATTTCAAGCAATATCAGTCAGGCATCCAGCGTCGTCGAAGAGATTAACGAACGGATTGCAGAAAGTAGCGCCATGTCTCGGCAAATAGATCTGGATCTGAACGAGGTCAATCAGGCCGCAAAGGATGTAACAGAGGGGAGTCGGCAGATTTCAGACAATGTCTCCAAACTTGATGCGATGGCGGAGGTACTGAAGAAGATGATTGAAAAATTTACGGTCTGAAGAAAGCACTCTCCACTCTTCTGCCTATTGTTCAGCACAACTCTACAAGCCACCTTCGACCTTTGAGTGTCGCTGGTGGCTTTTTTTTTATACAGAAATTTATTGCGACTCGTGTTATGGCAGAGCTCTAAGGTTTGTAATAGTAAAAGTACAGATTAACTGCAAAAAAAGCACTGATCTAAAATGCCGATACCCTTCCACTATGAACGGTATGACCACAGGTAAATGGATACAATAACCGGGCAGGAATCACAGCAGTACATTGCATTGCATCAGCAGATTGATGCCTTGCGCGCAGAGTGTCAACAACTTCGTCAGCTGCATGAGCAATCTTCATTGGCCTATCAATCGCTCAGCATTGATGGTGATCTCATTGATGTAAACCAGCGCTGGCTCGACATACTGGGGTGGTCTCGTGAAGAGGTCTTGGGGAAAAATTTTACCGTTTTTCTCTCTCCTGAGGCCCACGCAGCGTTTCAGGTCAACTTTGCTCGTTTTAAACAGGCAGGTGAAATCTCCGGGGTGGAATTTGCTCTGCTCAAGCAGGACGGCAGTCGCATTTTTGTCTCTTTTCATGGGAAAATTGCCACAGCACAAGATGGAACTTTTCTCCAAACCCACTGTTTTTTTCAGGATATTACTCAGCAAAAAGAACATGAGCAGGTTTTACGTGAAAGTGAAGAGAGGTTTCGAGCCCTGCACAATGCCTCCTTTGGTGGTATCGCCATTCATGATCAAGGGGTGATTCTTGATTGTAACCAGGGATTGGCCGAGCAGACCGGATACCCCCTGGATGAACTGATCGGCATGGATGGACTGCAACTCATTGCTGCAAAAACGCGCGATTTGGTCAGGCGAAATATACAAAGGGGTTATGATGCAGCCTATGAGGCTTTGGCTGAGCGTAAAGACGGCAGCCAGTATCCTGTCCGTCTGCGTGGTGCCAACATTCCCTACAAAGGGAAGACGGTACGGGTGGTCGAATTTCGTGATATCACCGAATTTAAACAGCTGGAAGAAGCTCTGGAAAAACGTCTTGTCGCCCTCACCTGTCCAGCGACCCGGGAGAGTTCGTTCAGTTTTGAAGAACTTTTTGATCTCGATCGTATTCAGCAGATTCAGGATGAGTTCGCCAATGCCACCAATGTTGCCTCCATCATTACCAGGACCGATGGCGTCCCCATAACCCGGCCCAGTAATTTTACACGTCTGTGCAGCGGTATCATCCGTCAGACAGAGGTCGGCTGTGCCAACTGTTTCAGATCTGATGCGATTTTAGGACGACATCATCCCGAGGGCCCCATTGTCCAGCTCTGTCTCAGTGGAGGGCTTTGGGATGCAGGGGCCAGTATCAGCGTGGGCGGGCATCACGTGGCCAACTGGCTTATCGGGCAGGTGCGCAACGAGCATCAGGATGAGCCCTCTCTACGACAGTATGCGCAGAAAATCGGCGTTGATGAAGAGGTCTTCATGGAGGCCTACGCGGAAGTTCCTTCAATGGAGCGAAAACGTTTTGAACAGATAGCTAATGCCCTGCATACCCTTGCCAACCAACTCTCCCTCTCTGCCTATCAGAATATGCAGCAGGCACGGGCCATGGCCGAACGCAGACAGGCCGAGGAGGCACTGCGGGTTGGTGAAGAGCGGTTTCGGCTGGCCATGGAGGCCACCAAGGATGGTCTCTGGGACTGGAACATTCAGGAAAACTCGGTCTATTACAGTCCCAATTACTGGGCCATGCTGGGGTACGAGGGGGAGGAAAAACCCCAGGATGCCAATGTCTGGATGGAGATGCTTCATCCAGAGGATCGGGAATCCGTTATAGCTGCCAACACGGACTGCATTGAAGGACGATGCGAATCCTTTATTGTTGAGTATCGACTGCGCAGTCGAGACGGAAGTTGGAAATGGATTCAGGGGCGGGGCAAAGCGGCAGCACGGGATGAGAACGGAAAGGCCCTGCGTATGGTCGGTACCCATGTCGATATCAGTGAGCGCAAGCAGGCTGAAGAAGAACATGCAACCCTGGAAGCCCAGCTGCTGCAATCACAGAAGATGGAATCCGTTGCCCGGCTTGCCGGTGGCATAGCCCATGATTTTAATAATATGCTCATGGTGGTCCAGGGCCATGCCGATATGGCCATGCTCAAACGTGACCCCACAGATCCCGATTATCATCGTTTTCAGGCCATCCGCACCATTGTGGATCGTTCTGCTGATTTGACCCGCCAGCTGCTCGCTTTTGCCCGAAAACAACCCATTGCCCCTAAGTTATTGAACCTCAATACCACCATCGAAAATATGCTTTCGATTTTGCGGCGGCTCATCGGCGAGGATATTACCCTCACCTGGTTGCCCGAAGAGGAGCTTGGGTCAGTGAAGGCGGATCCTTCACAGATTGATCAGATCCTGGCCAATCTCTGTGTCAATGCGCGGGATGCCATTGCAGGAGTTGGCACCATTATAGTGGAGACACAAAATTGCAGTTTTGATGCAACCTACTGTGCGGCGCATACAGGATTTGTTCCCGGTGACTATGTTCGGATTTCCGTGGCCGATAACGGAAGCGGTATGGATAAGGACACCGTGACTCAGGTGTTCGAACCTTTTTTCACCACAAAGATTGTGGGCCAGGGGACAGGTCTGGGGCTGGCCACGGTTTATGGCATTGTCCGCCAGAATGACGGTTTTGTGAATGTCTATAGTGAGCCGGGACAAGGAACCGTTTTTACAGTGTATATCCCCCGGGTTGAAGAATCTGCCCACGAGGAGGTCAGGGAGACAGTCGTACAGACGGTGGGGGGGACAGAAACAATCCTGGTGGTGGAAGACGAGCCAGAAATTTTAGAAATGACAAAGGCCATGCTGGAACACCTGGGGTATACGGTCATCGCCTCAACCTCTCCCCATGATGCGGTGCATAAAAGCACTGTCTATGCCGGAAACATCGATCTTGTCCTCACCGATGTGGTCATGCCGGAGATGAATGGTCGTGAGCTGGTGCAGCGGGTGTTGGAAGAACACCCTCATGCAAAGAGTTTGTTCATGTCTGGATATACGGCTGATATTATTGCTCATCAGGGGGTGCTTGAGCAGGGGATTCAGTTCATTCAAAAACCCTTTTCCCATACGGCTCTTGCGAATAAAGTGCGGATGCTGCTTGATACATTGTAGAGGTCTGTCGGGTGTGGTGACAGGTCCACGCAGAGCATGGAGGTGAGGTCCCCACGCGGAGCGTAGGTACCAGGCTGGAATTTGCTCCTCAGTTTTTTTGTCTCGTTGGGAACATAAACTAGACGCTCCGCGTCAGAGGAACCCATGGCCAGAAGCCGCTACACCATCTCTGACGCCCGAGCCCCCCATTTCCTCACCTGTACCGTGGTCAACTGGCTCCCCCTGTTCAGTAACCCGGCCCTGGTGGAGATCCTCCTGGATTCCTGGCGCTTTCTGCAAAACCATGGGCGGTTGACCCTGTATGCCTATGTGATTATGGAAAATCATCTGCACCTGGTCGGTGCTGCCGAAAATCTGGGCAAGGAGATCGGCGACTTCAAGTCCTTCACAGCCAGGAAAATGATTGATCGGCTCAGGGAAAGCAAGGCTGAGTGGATCTTGCAGCAGTTGGCCCTGCGTAAGGCGGGCTTTAAGACGGATCGCCAGTATCAGCTTTGGCAGGAGGGGGCCCACCCGCAACAGATCCAGGGCGAGGCGATGATGCGGCAGAAGGTGGAGTACATCCACAACAATCCGGTCAGGCGGGGCTATGTAGACGATCCCCTGCATTGGCGCTATTCGAGTGCACGTAATTACGCCGGGTTGCCGGGGCTGGTGGAGGTCTGCCGGGAGTGGTGACAGGGCCACGCAGAGCGTGCTGGTGAGGTACCCACGCGGAGCGTAGGCACCAGGCTGCGTATCGTGGTTTCAGCTTGTATGCCGTTTTTGACGTTTCATCAGTGAATCTCCCAGGCTGCGTCGGGTTTCGGGCATCTGGGTCACGTATTGCTGTACGGTTTTAGGGAGTACCCTCCCTTTAATCACCAGAATATCTGCGGCCAGACTGTCGGCAACCGCACTTTTTTCCATCCCCTGTTCTTGGGTGAGATAGGTAAAGAGCAGTTCACTCAACCGAGGCAGGCCGATCTGCCAGGTGGCCAGGGTCTGGCTATAAAGCCAGCGGCTGAAGTCGAAAAAGCCGTTAAATACATCCCCATCCTTCCAGATCAGCGGTGCTGTGTGACGGAAGTTGCCGCTGTTGTAGACCAGGTCCCAGAACCTTGCCAGTCGCTTCATCTCCTGCATCTGTTGAAAATTAATGAGATCGTTTTGTAATATTTCGTAGGGAGGATCAGGTGAATAGACCATGCCGAAAATCTGGTCGTGGCGGTTGATGGCGGTGCCGGAGAGTTTCTTGAGAATACCGATCTGGATCTCTCCATGGGCAAGTGACATCAGGGTGTTGAGGTTACGACCAAATCCTTCAATGGACTCCCCGGGAAGACCAACAATCAGATCCACGTGAAGATGGGCTGTGGTCTCCTGCTCAAGAAAGGCGAGATTTTCCTGAATACGTTCAAAGTTGAGGCGTCTTGAAATATTATCGGCAATCTGAGGATCCAGGGTCTGAATGCCCACCTCAAGCTGAAGGGCACCTTCAGGAAATCTGGTTAACCGTTCTTTGACCGTTTCCGGAAAATGATCGGGAATGACCTCGAAGTGAACATGATAGGGAGGCTCCTTTGTCAGGAAATAATCAAGGATTCGCTCGGCGGTGGCAGGATTGGCGTTAAAGGTTCGGTCCACAAACTTAAAGGTGCGCGCGCCCCGCTGCCAAAGTGACTCGATCTCGTTCAAAAACCAGTCGAGGGGAAAGGGACGGACTCGCGGATCAATGGAGGAGAGGCAGAATTCGCAGCGAAAGGGGCAACCGCGCGAGGCCTCGACATAGATCAGCCGGTGCGCCAGATCCTGTTCAGTAAAAAAGGGGTAGGCAGACTTGAGCGTTTCCACCGCAACCGGTTCGGCCTTGATTATGCGCTCTCGGGGAGGCTGATCCGCAAGCACCTGGCGGCAGAGTGCTGCAAAGGCAAACTCACCTTCTCCCTGGATAAGGTAATCCGCCTCACGCATATCCACGCGCAGGGGCAGATGACTGACCTCGGGGCCTCCCAGAACCACAACCGTCTCCGGGGCAACCCGTTTGAGTACACTGACGAGCTTTCGTAACTGTTCCGCATTCCAGATATAGACCGCAAGACCAATCACCCGTGGTCGGGAAGCCAATATTTTTTCGGCCATATCGGTGATCTGATCCGTAAGCGTATACTCCTGAATGGCCGCTTCCTGCTGTAACTCGCCCAGGTTGCCATAGAGCCAGCGTAGACCAAGGCTTGCATGAATATAGCGGGCATTAATTGTTGTGAGAATGATGGTCGACATACGCTTCCTGGAGGACAGTAAAATTTCTTTGGAGACTGACTATGGTAGGCATATAACAGAAGAGCAAATAATTTTCTATTCACGCCTTACTTGAAGGAGAAGAACTATGTTGCTGTCCAACACAGAAGGAATTCCTGGCAAAACTATCGTCGCCTTTCACGGGATTGTCTCCGGCAGTACCGTCCGGGCCAAACATGTGGGCCGGGATTTCATGGCCAGCCTGAAAAATATCGTTGGGGGTGAACTCAAAGGGTACACAGAATTGCTTCAGGAGTCCCGGGACGAATCCATTGCCCGCATGAAAGCCCAGGCAACCCAGATGGGGGCCAACGCAGTGGTCAATGTACGTTTTTCCACCAGCTCCGTCGCTGCGGGGGCCTCGGAGCTGTATGTCTACGGTACAGCTGTGACCGTGGAGTAGCCCATGGAAGCGCTCATACAACTTGGATTTTTACTTGTCCTCGTCAGCCTCGGCTTTTTCGTCGGGCGCATTGCTGAAAAACGGCATTACAACTCGATCATCAGCCGGGAGCAGGAGCAACTTGGCCGTCCAACCACCGCAGCGCGTACTGTTATGGGGGATGATCGCCCCGTTGATCGAAGCGAATTGGTCATGGGAAGCGTGGTTATCTCTGTGGATTACTTTAAACAGATCTTGGCTGGTCTGCGAAATATTTTTGGCGGGCGGGTCCAGGCCTACGAGACCCTGGTGGACCGTGCCCGACGCGAGGCGATGCTCCGTCTTCTGGAGTCCTGCCCACAGGCTGATCAGATAATCAATCTCCGTCTGGAGACCTCCTCTATTTCCAAGGGGGGCAAGAAGCAGTTGGGGAGTGTGGAGGTTTTGGCCTACGGAACTGCTATCTATTTTCAATCGTCGCCTCAATAAAAAAAGATGGAGTTCAAACCTTCCTATCCTCAGAAGAATAACAACGTCAGTCACAACAGCCCCTTGCAGGAATTTGCAGTCCTTCTAGCGGGGGTGATACTGACCTGTATAGCTGTCTTTGTCATCTCCGGTTGGTTGGTGGACAGGGCAGTGATGTGGATTTCTCCCAAAATGGAGGCCCAGATTTTTACGGCCCTCTCCCCTACCGTGAAAGAGTCTGTGGGGAAACCTCTCCCTGGAGAGGCTGATATTCAGCAGTTGGTGTACGAACTTGGTCGCTGTATCGATGTCGGCTATCCAGTCACGGTCCATCTGGTGGAGGCAGATACCGCGAATGCACTGGCCTTGCCCGGAGGACGGATTATCGTTCTCTCCGGGATTCTCGACAAGGTTCAATCTGAAAACGGTCTCGCCTTTGTGCTGGCCCATGAGCTGGCGCATTTCAAGCATCGCGATCATTTAAGTGGCATGGGGCGCGGCATCGTCTTGACCGCCATGATGGCCTTTTTGACAGGATCGGATTCCGGTTTGACCAAATTAGCCACGCCGGCCGTGGGGTTGGGGACGGCAAGCTACTCCAGATCACGGGAATCCCGGGCGGACAGTCTGGCCTTGACAGCGCTGAACTGTCGTTATGGCCATGTGGGCGGGGCGACGGAATTTTTCAGCGCCATGCAGAATGAGGAGCGAGGACGAGGGATTACGAGCTATTTTGCCTCGCATCCCGAGGCGGTGGAACGGATAAAACGGCTTGGGGAGTTGAGCAGGAAACAGGGCTATACTGCAGGCCAGGTTCGTGCTTTGCCGCCAGCATTGGCGAAAAAGTCCTAAATTAGGGAACACTCATTGGTAGTGAGGAGCTTTTTTGGTGGATGTACAATGCCTGCATTTTGCTCGTCCATACATCATAACAAGTCAAGCCGGGTGACATTTGCCCGGCTTGACTTGTTTTAGAAGATGTTTCAGCCGTTAATCCGTTGCCGCAGCACCTTGTGGAGAATACCTCCCTGACGGTAGTAGTCGATCTCCATGGCGTTATCCAGGCGGAGCACAACCTCGGCAGTTTCCGTGCGACCGTCGGCCCGATCAATGCGTACATTCACCTTTTGGCCAGGCTGCAGCTCGCCATCGATTCCGGTGATGGTGATGGTTTCGCTGCCCTCAAGCCCCAAACTCTGGGCATCGACACCTTCGCTAAATTGAAGCGGCAGAACCCCCATACCGACCAGGTTTGAGCGGTGGATACGTTCAAAGGAGGCTGCAATCACTGCCTTGACTCCAAGCAGCATGGTTCCCTTGGCTGCCCAGTCACGAGAGGAACCTGTGCCGTAATCCTTGCCGGCAAAGACTACCAGTGGTGTGCCCGCCTCCTGGTAATGCATGGCCGCATCATAGATGGGCATTTCTACTCCTTCAGGCCAGGCTTTAGTGAGTCCTCCCTCTTTGTCTACCATGCGGTTTTTAATGCGAATATTGGCAAAGGTGCCCCGCATCATGACTTCGTGGTTGCCACGGCGTGAGCCGTAGCTGTTAAAGTCAGTTGGTTGAATACCAAGGCTCTGGAGGTAAAGCCCCGCTGGTGTCTGCGGACCAATGGCACCGGCCGGGCTGATATGGTCCGTGGTGATGGAGTCACCAAAGAGGGCCAGTACCCGGGCGCCTTCGATGTTGGTTACCGGCGCAGGGGTGGCACTCATATCCTGGAAGAAGGGAGGCTCGCGAATGTAGGAGGATTCCCCGTCCCAGGGGTAGAGGTTGGAAGAGCCCGCAGAAAGTCCATTCCAGCGGGCATCGCCGTCAAAGACCGAACCATAACTCACGGTAAAGAGATCGGGCTTGATACTCTGGCGTACTGCCTCACGGATTTCCTCCGCACTGGGCCAGATGTCTTTAAGAAAAACTGGCTGACCGTCATCGTCGGTCCCCAGTGGTTCTTTTTCGAGATCAATCAGGACGGTTCCGGCCAGGGCATATGCCACCACCAGCGGAGGCGATCCCAGGTAGTTTGCCTGGACCATGGGGTGAATTCGGGCCTCGAAGTTGCGGTTGCCTGAAAGGACTGCTGCTGCCACCAGGTTTTGTTCACGAATAGGTGTGGCGATATTTTCGTCAAGGGGACCAGAGTTACCAATACAGGTGGTGCATCCATAGCCAACTACCTGAAAACCGAGTGCTTCCAGATCAGGCAAGAGCTCACTTTGCTCGAGATAACGGGTCACCACCCGGGATCCGGGAGCAAGGCTGGTTTTAACCCAGGACTTGGGCGTGAGACCACGCTCGCGAGCTTTGCGCGCCAGCAGCCCCGCACCAATCATGACGTCTGGGTTTGATGTATTGGTACAGCTGGTAATAGCGGCAATAACCACAGATCCGTTCGTTAAGCGGCCAACGATGTCTTTGGTTTTCGGGGCGGCTGAGGCTGCCAGTTCAGTCTCAAACTGACGTTGAAAATCCTTACGCACCGCTGAGAGAGGGAGAAGATCTTGAGGACGTTTGGGGCCAGCCAGACTGGGAACCACCTCATCCAGCAGAATGTCATAGACCACCGAATAGTTGGGCTCTGGATTTTCCGGGGCAAAGAAAAAGGACTGGGCTCGACTGTACTGTTCGACCAGATTAACCAGAGATTCAGGGCGACCGCTGGCACGCAGGTAGCGCAGGGTTTCATTATCCACCGGGAAAAAGCCCATGGTCGCGCCATACTCAGGAGCCATGTTGGCGATGGTGGCACGATCAGGCAGGCTCAGTGCAGCCAGGCCCGGGCCAAAGAATTCGACAAAACGGCCAACCACGCCCTTCTGCCGTAAAAATCGGGTGATGGTCAGTACCAGATCCGTGGCAGTGGTTCCGGCTGGCAATGCACCGCTGAGGCGAACGCCAACCACTTCCGGGATCTGCAGCGAGTAAGGCTGTCCCAGAAGAACGGCTTCTGCCTCAATACCGCCCACGCCCCAGCCCATAACCCCCAGGCCGTTCACCATGGTGGTGTGCGAATCTGTTCCAAGGACGGAGTCCGGGAAGAGTACAGGCACACCATCGACCTCCCTTTGGGCCACGACAGAGGCCAGGTATTCCAGGTTTACCTGGTGGACAATACCTGTCCCCGGGGGGACCACACGAAAGTTTCGAAACGCCTGTTGCCCCCAATGGAGCATGGTGTAGCGCTCGCGATTGCGCTGCATCTCCATATCGACATTGACGTCCAAAGAGTCGGCACTTGCAGACTTGTCCACCTGGACACTGTGATCAATGACCAGATCCGCTGGAATAAAAGGATTCATCGTGGTTGGATCGCCACCACTGCGGGCAAGAGCAGAGCGCATGGCCGCTAGATCGACCAGGGCGGGAACGCCGGTGAAATCTTGAAGGATGACCCGTGCGGGCATCAATGGCACTGCCTCAGAGCTGATGGATTCTGGTTGCCAGCTGGCGAGATTGTCAATATCAGCGTCCGTTACCAACCCTTGAGGATAGTGGCGTAAGAGATTTTCCAGCAGAATGCGAAGGCTGTACGGGAGGCGATCAATGGAGTCGTAACCGAGGCTTTCTAGGGCTTTGACCGAAAAGACGGTGTAGCGGGTACCGCCGGCCTCGAGAGTGACTTGGGGATTGAACTGACTGAAATCCTGGGGGGCGCTCATACAATTCTCCTTGTGGTCAGAGGGACAGATCCTAGGAAGATAAGTCTTCTTGGATGATTTTGCCAGATAAGGGAGGAGGATAACAGTTATTTTCCTGAATCCGCGACGGCGGATGGGTTCTGAACAACGCATCTTGCACAAGAAAATTTCATGTATGGATCTTTTTTCCCCTTTTTTCCATGAGTTATGCTGACACCTTGCTGTTTTTTTTCAATCGTCTATAGTAAGGCTTTTGCGACGAAACCAAGAACCTTTCTCTGTGAGAATGCAATATGACCAAAACGTATGCGGAAATTAACGAGAAAATTGCCTCGGGGAAGGCGGTGGTCCTCACCGCTGAAGAGGTGATCGATTACGTGGATAAACGAGGGCTGGAAGCCGCCGCCAAGGAGGTGGACGTGGTCACCACCGCCACCTTTGGCCCCATGTGTTCATCGGGCTGCTTCCTCAACTTTGGCCACAGTACACCCAAAATGCGTATCACCGAGGCCTGGCTCAATGATGTTATGGCCTACAGCGGTATTGCTGCAGTTGATGCCTACCTGGGGGCAACTCAGCTCAGGCAGAATGATCCAGCCAACATGGATCATCCCGGGGACTTTCGCTACGGTGGTGGGCACGTCATTGAAGATCTGGTCGCAGGCCGCCAGGTTGAGTTTCGCGGGCTTTCCTATGGCACAGACGACTATCCCCGCCGGGAAATCCGGACCATGCTCGATATCAATGATCTGAACCAGGCAATCATGGTCAATCCGCGGAACTGCTACCAGAATTATAACGTTGCGGTGAACTGTTCTGATAAGCGCATCTACACCTATATGGGTATCCTCAAGGCCAATATGCGCAATATAGCCTACAGTTCTGCCGGGCAACTCTCGCCACTCTTAAATGACCCCCTCTATGAAACCATTGGTGTGGGGACGCCGGTTTGGCTGGCGGGTGCGCGTGGTCTGGTCTATGCCGAGGGCACCCAGCACTGTTCAGCGGTGGAACGTGGGGACAACGGTGTGCCGGTCGAAGGTGCGGGGACCCTTGCCTTGAGCGGCAATATGAAAGAGATGCTTCCCGAGTTTGTTCGGGGATTAAGCTTTAAAGGCTATGGGGTATCCCTGGCTGTCGGCGTGGGTATTCCTATTCCTATTTTGAACCCCCAGATTCTGCAGCGTGCCGCAGTACGCGATCGGGATATTCAGGCCTGCGTCATTGACTACTCTACAGATTATCCCCAGAAAACCGGTAAGGTGCTGGCCCGGTACAGTTATGAAGAGTTGCGTTCGGGAGAGGTGGAGCTGATGGGCAAGAAGGTGCCGGTAACCTCAATGTCGAGTTATAACAAAGCCTTGAAGATATGTAATTTACTGAAGGCTGAAATCGAAGCCGGTCGTTTTCTTCTTGCCGAACATATTCAGCGGCTTCCATTGAATCAGGGGATGAAGTCTCTGAACATCAAAGGAGCGGCAAAATGATCACTAAAAAAGTGTACCTCTATTTCCCCCAGAGTGAGACCGAGAAACCGATCGTCTATGAACTGATCAAACAGTTTGATCTGGTGGTCAATATTTTTCGGGCCAAGGTGGTGAACGAAGCCGCTGGCTACCTCAGCCTGGAACTCACTGGCACCCAGGAAAATATGGATAAGGCCTTTGCCTATCTGGGTGGCTTTGATGTGGACATCCATGCCGGAAACACAGGCATGGTCTGGGATGAGCAGCAATGCGGCCAGTGTGGAGCCTGTCTGGTCCACTGTCCCACAGGTGCGCTCTACATGGCGGACCGGGAGCAACGCCGTATCGCCTTTAATGACAGCGCCTGTGTCGAGTGTCTTGCCTGTGTTGCTGCCTGTCCCTTTGGGGCCTGTTCCTCAAAGTTTTAGTATTGAGTGAATTGGGGTGGCCTGAATGCGGACCTATCGATCTTTTTCCTGGAAAGAGAGTAACCTGCGGGTTTGTTGTCGTGAGTTTGATCTGGTCACCCGGGCGGTGGTGGATCACCGCAGGCAGTTGGAGCGCTATATAGCGCGCCACCCCGAGTTTCAGACCAGCCTGGTGCCGGTTGCCCTCTTGAAAAATGCACCGGAAGCGGCCACCCGTATGGCCGCTGCCAGCCAGCTGACCGGACTCGGCCCAATGGCGGCGGTGGCCGGCACGCTGGCACAGCTTGGGGTAGAGGCGGCCATGGCCGCTGGACTTGATGAGGCTATTGTTGAAAACGGTGGCGATATTTTTATCCACTCCGCAACCCCCATCACCGTCGGGCTGTATGCCGGTGAAAATGCCATTGCCGGCAAACTCGCCTTTCGTCTTGAGCCCGGGCGCCTGCCGCTGGCTCTCTGTTCTTCCTCTTCAAAAATGGGCCATTCACTGAGTTTTGGCCGCTGTGATCTGGCTACGGTGATTGCTAAACAGGCCGCCTTGGCCGATTCTGCGGTGACCCTTGTCTGTAATCTGGTGAAATCAGCTGGAGACCTGGATTCAGTACTCAGCGATGTGGGCTCTATTGTCGGGATTGAGGGTATTTTCGTCGTTCACAGCGGCAAGGTGGGCATGTGGGGGGATTTACCCGATCTGGTGCGTAACGAGGATGTGGAGGCGAGACGTAAGATTACCCGGGATCTACGCTCTGATTTTCGCTGAATTATTCAATGCAGGGCAAATCGTACCGGAACCAAAACCTTCATTTGTATGGGGTTTCCTCCCTCTCTTCCTGGAATAAACAGCCAGCTGCGTACCGCTCGTTGCGCTGCCCTGTCAAGAATACGGTGACCGCTCGAGTTATGTAACGCAAGCGCATCTACCCTTCCCCTCGTATTGACCAGTACCTCAAGGACCACCGTACCTTCCAGCTGTCGCCTGCGCGCCAACTCCGGGTAGACCGGCGGGGGATTGCTCCGATACCGTGGCCGGGCCGCAATCACAGCCCTAGCCGCTCCTCCCGCAGTACCTGATTGTGCATTGCTGGTAATCTCTGAGCCTGTTGTTAGTGTCTTCTCCTGACTGGAGCTTGACGCTGTCTGCTTTTTGGTGGCTGGAAATTTTGGTGGAGTTGGGGTGCGTTTTTTTCTGATTTTCGATTTCTTCGGGGCTGGAGTCAGGCGGGTGACAGGCTTCTGTTTGAGTGTTGGCTGCGGCTCCCGAGGTTTCTGCACAGGTTCAGGCCTGTCTTCCCGGGGCGTTGCGGGAGCAGGATCCGCTGTTTTGATTGGCCTGGGGGCGCTGCTTGTAGCTCCAGGGAGAGCTGCATACAGAGTCACAGGAAGCGGTGCCCCGACAGGGATGGGGGCTTGGCGAACGGGGAGGTTCGAGGCGAGGATGCCACCAAAGACAAGCCCGTGACTTAAAAGAGCCGCGAGCAACGGTAACGACCAGTGCACAGGTGGCCGTTGCAACTGCTTGGTTTCTTGCGAATCATCAAGCAAATGAGTGAGGAGCGTTTTCTGCATGGGCATCCCTGTACCTAATTGTTCAGGTACAGGGAATCAAAGAGCTAACTTGTGTCTGTCCAGAAATGAGGCTTACTCTTCCGTTGCTTGAGGCTCTTCCGGCTCAACGCTCAGGCCAAAGCCAAGTTTGAGCTTACGCTCAATGGAAGCCAGTGTTTCCGGATGTTCCTTGAGGAATTTCTTGGCGTTTTCACGGCCCTGGCCGATACGCTCCTCCTGATAGGAGTACCAGGCACCGGATTTATCCACGATGTTGTTTTCCACACCCAGATCCAGCAGATCGCCGGTGCGCGAAATACCTTCACCGTAAATGATATCGACGTCGGCCTGTTTAAAGGGAGGTGCTACCTTGTTTTTGACGATCTTTATTTTTGTTAGGTTACCGACAACATCCTGGCCGTCTTTGATCGCGGTGGATTTGCGAATATCGATGCGCACGGAGCTGTAGAATTTCAAGGCATTACCACCGGTGGTTGTCTCCGGATTGCCAAACATGACGCCGATTTTCATACGAATCTGGTTGATGAATATCAGAACGGTGTTGGTTTTGCTCAAAACTCCGGTAAATTTTCGCATGGCGTGGGACATCAAACGGGCCTGCAAGCCCACATGCTGATCGCCGACGTTGCCATCGATTTCAGCCCGGGGGACAAGGGCCGCGACCGAGTCGATAACGACAACGTCTACGCCGCCACTGCGAATGAGGATCTCGGCAATCTCCAGGGCCTGTTCGCCAAAATCGGGCTGAGAGATGAGCAGGTTATCCACATCGACGCCTAAGCGTTCTGCATAGCTGGTATCAAGAGCGTGTTCGGCATCGATAAAGGCGACGTTGCCACCCATCTTCTGGGCTTCCGCAATGACGTGCAGGGCTAGGGTTGTTTTACCCGACGACTCCGGTCCGTAAATCTCGGTCACACGTCCACGGGGGAGTCCACCGATCCCAAGAGCCATGTCGACAGAGAGGATACCGGTGGGGATGACCGGTACGTTCACTCGTTCCGTCGACCCCAGGCGCATGATTGCCCCTTTGCCAAACTGGCGATGGATCTGGGTGATAGCATTGTCGACGCTTTTCAGGCGGCCTTCGGTCTGATCGTTGGCTGCGGTCATGAAATTCTCCTTTTCTGCATTCTGCGGTTATCGCGAAAGTAACGCCCGGCGCACCATATCCATTGCGGTCTGCGCGGTTTTTTCCTGAATTTGTCGACGGGAACCGACAAAATGGCAGCGTTGTTCACTGTGTTGGTCAGCGAAGCACAGGCCAAGGTAGACTGTGCCTACAGGTTTTTCTTCAGTACCTCCACCCGGGCCGGCTATACCGGTGGCGGAGATGGCAATATCACTGCCCAAATGAGCGACCGTACCACTGGCCATGGCGCGCGCTGTTTCTGCGCTGACGGCGCCGTACTGGCTCAGGGTGAGAGCCGGGACGTCCAGCAGGTTTTCTTTTAAGGCGTTTGAGTAGGAAATCACGCCTCCTTTGAACCAGTTGGAACTCCCCGCGGCCTGGGTCAGGCTGGCGCCGATCAGGCCCCCGGTACAGGATTCAGCCGTGGCCAGCATAAGGTTGTGTTTGACTAAGAGTTTGCCCACTACAGAGGCAAGCGTGTCTTCATCGATGCCGTAGATATTATCTCCGAGGCTTGCACGAATGAAGCGATCAGCCTCCTCAAACAGGGGCGCATTCACCCCCTGGGTCAGGTTGCGACCGGTAAGGCTGATATGTACCTCTGCACCCACCGGGTAATAGCCCACTTCCAACCCCTTTTGTTCCAGGCAGTGGAGCTGGTTGTTGATGTCTATTTCCGTGAGCCCGCAGGTTCGATAGACGCGCTGCGCAACGGGAATAGGGGCGGAACTGTTTGCTTCCGCAAGCCCCGGGAGCACCTTTTCCTGCAGGAGGATTTCCATCTGGGGAGGCACACCGGGAAGAAAATAAATGGGTTTCCCCTTGTAGCGCAAAAGATAGCCTGCCATTCGGCAGGCATCATCCAGGACCTCCGCCCCTTCTGGAAGCTGAGCCAGCTTGGCCAGGGAAATAGTTGAGGTGCAGGCCCCTTTGGCCACCCGTGCCTCTATATTGGCCTGAACACAGGGGTTAGTGACCGTTTCCAGGTCCAACGCCTTGACCACGGCCTCATTGGTGAGGTCGTCGGTGGTGGCTCCCAGACCGCCAGTGACCAAAACAAAATCCGCCCGTTCAAGGGCCCCGTTCAGGGTCGTGCCGATAAGTGCAGGGTCATCGCCAATGGTGTGCATGGCACGAATGACATGACCACGAAGAAACAGTTCTCGAGCGGCAAGGCCACTCGTGGAGTTCGTGATGCGGCCTGAGGTCAGCTCGTCGCCAATAGCTATTATTTCTCCGATCATAGTAATGCCGTTTTTGCCAATTGTAAAATGGGCACCTGAGGTAGTTGCTTTTCTTTGATCCCGTCTGGCTGGGTACTGAAGGCTCACGGATTCAGGTAGAGAAGAATGCCGCAGGATTATAGGGAAATCACAATGTCTGGTTGCGATGCGCATGAAGCGTTCGGCATCACCTACCAGGGGGAGCAATCTACCTGCTTTTGTGATTTTCCTCAAGAAAGTCCTTATGTAAGGACCCTATTGGCTGTTCTGCATCGATCTGCGTCAGCTGGACCGGAACGACACTGTGGATCAGGCTGTTGCTGCCGCTGAACTGGATGGGAATATAGTTTTCGCTGAACCCCTGCAGCAGGCCTGTTTTTCTGTTGCGACGTTCGACCAGTACCTGGTGGATCTCCCCAAGACCACGGGCGTACATAGCCTGACGTTTTTGCAGGTCGAGTTCGCGCAGACGCCCTACCCTGGCATCTTTCATCGGTCCGGGCAGGTGGCCTGGCATGGTGGCGGCCAGGGTTCCCGGTCGTTTAGAATAAGGAAAGACGTGGAGATAGGAAATGGGCAGACTGTTAAGGAGCTGATAGGTATTTTCTGCCTCTTCCTCTGTTTCCCCCGGAAAACCACCCAAAACGTCACAGCCGATGGAGGCGTGAGGAAGGGCCGCGTGCACCTCGTGAATGACGTCGGCAAACTGGGTGCGATCGTAGCGGCGGTTCATGCGCGCAAGCACAGCATCATCGCCACTTTGCAGAGGAATGTGGAGATGCGGCATAAAGTTGTCATGACGCGTCACCAGATCCAGCAGCGTTGTATTGACCTCGGTGGGTTCGATGGAACTCAGGCGCAGGCGTACCTGGGGAAACTCCCGGCACAGGCGATCCAGAAGGGTGTAGATGGTCTCGCCTTCCTGCAGATCCAGCCCATACTTACCGACATTGATTCCGGTAATCACCAGCTCTTTGTACCCCTGGTCGGCAAAGACTGCTGTTTGTTCAAGCACCTTTTGCAGAGAGAGGCTGCGGCTTGGGCCCCGGGTGTAGGGGACAATACAGTAGGAGCAAAAGTTGTCGCAGCCATCCTGAATACGGATATAGGCCCGGGTGCGACCAGGAACGCGGGTGACGGGGAGATCGCAGATTTCTTTGTTTTCGCGGATCCGGCCCATGAGCATGACCATATCCGGAGGGTTCTTTGAAAGTGCTGCATCCACTAGCCGGTGTTTGTTGCCGTTGCCCACAATGGCAAGCGGTCTTTCTGAAAGGTTGAGCACACTCTCCGGATCCATCTGTGCATAACAGCCGGTAACAAAAATTCGTGCCTGGGGATACTGTTTCAGGACCCGACGAATCATCTGCCGAGATTGCTGCCCTGCCCGTCCGGTGACGGTGCAGGTATTGATCACATAGATATCGGCCTCGGCGTTAAAGGGAACCATCTGGCAGCCGCGAGCTTCAAAGGCGCTGGCAAAGGCTGCGGATTCAAACTGGTTGACCTTGCAACCCAAGGTGGTAATGGCAACCCGTTTCATTGTTTCATCTCCTGATGGGGGCCTGCGATAATTCCACTGGCAATCACTCGGTCTTCTTCGTACAGCACGGCAAATTGGCCCGGGGTCATGGCCCGTTGCGGCAATTCAAAGCGAAGTTCCCATCGATCCGGCCCGTTTGCGCTGAGGGTGGCCAGAGCGGGGGTATGACGGGAGCGCAGCTGTACCAGTCCTTTCCAGGGCAGTTTGAATGGTTCATGGGGGAAAACCATGGAGGTCAGGGAGCAGTGCTGGGAAAAAAGCTGGTCGTTTTTGCCGACAATGACCTTGTTTGCCGAACCGTTCAGACCAACCACGTACCAGGGGGTGGCGTCTGGCAGGGCCAGTCCACGACGCTGGCCGATGGTATACCGCCAGACCCCATGGTGCGCACCTATGGTCTTGCCTTCCAGGGTTTCTACGGGACCCGTTTGTTGACCAAGCCCGTGATCGGCGAGAAAGCTTGCCAGGTCCTTTTCGAGAAAACAGACATCCTGACTCTCTTCTCCACTGAAGGTGAATCCCAGGCTAGCTGCGCGGTGGTAGATGGCTTCTTTGCTCCTCTCTCCAAGCGGGAAGACCAAGGGTGAGAGTTGTTGGCCGCTGAGCCTGGAGAGAAAATACGATTGGTCTTTAACAGGATCCTGCCCTCGGCCTATCCAGCGTTTTCCCTGATAGTCAACCAGGCGTGCGTAATGACCGGTCGCGATTTGGTCCATACCGGCAGCCATCATGGCCTTGGCCAGAAGGCCAAATTTAATGAGACGATTGCAGTGGATACAGGGGTTAGGAGTGAGGCCAGCTTCGTAGGTGGCTGTAAAATAGCCGATAACCTCATGCAGAAACTGCTGACGCAGGTCAACGACCGTGAGTGGAAGCGCAAGCTGTGCTGCCACCTGGCGCACACGAGCTTCTAACGACTCTTGCCGGTTAAGGGGAAGCTGCATGAAAAATCCATGCACCTCATACCCCTGCTCCATTAACAGTGAGGCGGCCATGGTGGAATCCACCCCGCCGCTCATGGCAACACCGATTTTCAGCGCAGTCATAGACCTTGTGTAACAAAGGGAATGGGTCGAAAATACAACAAGAACGGCATCAGGGGAAAGGAGACAGCAAAGGAAGGATGTCTGGCTAGAGCAAAGATGTCAGCATGTCGCATTTGCGACATATTTCCATCTTTTCCTTCCAGTTTTTGTCTGCAGTGCATTCACAACGGGTGCCGCTGAGAAACCAGCAGAGATGACCGGCCTGGAACTCCCAGGCAGGGCATTCTTTTTTGCGCTCGCACTTCTTGAAGCTCCAGCAGTCTTTACGCTTGCTGCTTTTATCGCCACGTTGATTGACCGCAAGAAAATAGAGCTGTCGCTCAACATGGATGGGGATAGCCCTCCATCCCTGTTCGTAACTCTGAACGGCTTTCAGGGAAACGCCAAGAAGTTCGGCCAGCGCTTTCTGCGTTTTTCCCAGTTTTGCCCGTAAATGTGAGAATGTATCACGATTCATGTTCCTGCCTCTTGCAAAAAAAGCTTTGTCTAGAGATACCACACGGTGCGAAGTGCAGCAATCCATTTTCCTGGATCTGCGGATTTCAAAAGCAGTGTTCAAAGCAGCCTGAATGCATGAACACAAACAATGGCGCTCTTTTGGGATACACCCGATTTATTCTCTGATGCAGTGAGTCAACCTTCTGCTCTGCCTGGTTTTTTTATGGAAAAGTCTTCAAGGAGAAAGTCGTTGGAAAACCAAGTAGAGATCGTGTACCCTTGATTTGGATTGAGTGCTTGCCATTGTGCACTACCAATTTTTCTATCTTATGCTGTCATCAGCAGACAACCGTTGCCCAGAATCAGGTGAACCAGGACATGATCGAACAGGAAAAAATAAATGGAAATGGGTTGGGGCGGATTATTCGCGCCGCAATCTGCTCTAAATCAGGCATCGTTGCCGCCTTTCGCAATGAGGCCGCCTTTCGCCAAGAAGTTTTGCTCTGCGCAGGTTTAGTGCCGCTTGCCCTCTTTCTGGGCGACACCGGGATTGAGCGGGCGCTTTTGATCAGCAGCCTTTTTTTGATCATAATTCTGGAGCTGGTTAACACCGCTATTGAAGTCGTTGTCGATCGCATTAGTGCTGAGCGGCATGAGCTTTCCGGACTGGCCAAGGATTTAGGCTCGGCTGCGGTGTTTGTCGCACTGGTCCTCGCGGTGCTTGTCTGGGGATTGGTGCTTTTGAGCTGATTGTTTGTAACAGCCAGTGTTTGCTCAGCTTAAGGCTTGCAGCATTCCCTCATCGTGGGGCTTTATTGTCTGCAGCCCCTGTACTCTATGGTGACGGGGCTCTCCCTCCTCCTCTCTTCTCATGCCCTGCAACGTTCCTCGTGGTTACGTGAATCGTTCTCTTTTCACACGAATGTGGAAATAGTGTTCTTTTGTGTGATTTTTTCTAAAAACGTATTATGGTCCTCGCCCAAATCGGTTCCTCTGGCCTGAATCCGTGAGCATTCATCAGTGTCCACCTGTTGTCCAGGATTCGGGTCTGAAACAATCCACAGGAGAGAAAAACATGGTAAAGACCCCAAAATTTGCACTGATGACCTGCGGTGCCGCGTTGCTTGCAACCGTCTCCGTTGCCAGCGCCCATTTCGGGACAGTGATTCCCTCGGATGATATTATCACCCAAAAAGATTCCAAAAAAATCGAAATCGAGGTGAAGTTTCTCCATCCCATGGAAGGGCATTACATGGAAATGGCCAAGCCTCAGCGCTTTGGTGTGCTGCAGAATGGAGCTGTCAAAGATTTACTGCCTACGCTTAAACCAACCAAAGGCACGACTCCCGAAACAGCCTTTACCTCCTGGAAGGCTGAATACCGCATAAAACGTCCCGGCGATTATCTCTTCTTTGTTGAGCCCGCCCCGTACTGGGAGCCGGCTGAGGATTCCTTCATCATCCATTACACCAAGGTTTGCGTGAACGCGCTCGGCTTGGAAGAAGGCTGGGATAGTCCGCTTGGTCTTGAAACAGAGATTATCCCCAAAACTCGCCCCTATGGTCTTTGGACGGGCAATGTTTTTACAGCTCAGGTTCTGGTGAAAGGCAAACCGGCCGCGGATGTCGAAGTTGAGGTGGAATATCTCAACGAATCTCCGGGTAACCCCAGCCTGGTCCATCCTCCCAGTGATCCTTTCATCACCCAGGTGGTCAAGACAGATGCAAACGGATTTTTTACCTATGCGATGCCCCGCGCGGGTTGGTGGGGATTTGCCGCCCTGTCCACCGCCGACTGGACCCTGAAGCATGATGGTCAGGATAAATCTGTTGAGTTAGGTGCGGTGATGTGGGTCCACACCACCGATATGGAGTAAGCCATGGCTCCCGTACTGCGGACACTGGCACTTGCTGTGATTGTTTTTGCCAGTTGCCTTTCCAACGCCTGGGCCCATAAAGTCAATATTTTTGCCTACGTGGAAGATGGAAAGGTGTACACAGAGAGTTATTTTGCCAGTGGCCAGAAGGTGATTGGAGGCAAGGTAGAAGTACTTGATGCCAACGGTCAAGAAGAGCTGACAGGAACAACCGATACAGAAGGGATGTTTTCCTTTCCGCTCACAGAAAAAAAGTCCCTGACCATTGTCATCGATGCCGGGATGGGGCATAAAAATAGCTATGTGTTATCACAGGATGAGATGGAATAAACAGCCCCAGCAAGGGGTGTGCTGGTTCTTGATAGTGAGCATAACGCTGGTGCTGCTTGTGGCCTTGCCGCTGTCTGCAGCCGCTGATGAAGAGGTGCAACCTCTGGCCGTATCTCAGGAAAAACAGTGTGCAACCGCAGTGGATGAGATCCGCCAGGAGAATAAAAAACTGCACCGCGAACTTCGCCAGATCAAACGGGAGATTGGCCTCTTGAACCAGAATCTGGAGGAACCGGGGCTGCGGGAGATAGCTGCTGGTATTGGCTATATTTTGGGTCTCTGTGGGGTTGCGGCGCTGGTTGCCACCCGTCGTCAGGGCAGAAAGGAGCACTGAGATGCATATCGCCGATGGGGTACTGCCCACAGCCGTTGCCGCGGGGAGTTATGTCCTGACCCTGGCCGGGGTGGGCCTGAGCCTGCGCACACTTGCAGAGCGTGACCTGCCCAAGATAGCCGTGGTCAGTTCTTCGTTTTTTGTGGCCTCCCTGATTCATCTGCCTTTGGGCCCCACCAGCGTTCATCTGCTGCTGCCCGGGCTTGTGGGCGCCTTACTTGGGCCCACAGCCTTTCTCTCAATTGTGGTCGGCCTCTTTTTGCAGAGCTTGCTCTTTCAGTTTGGCGGCCTCACCGCACTGGGGGCCAACAGTCTGATGATGGGGCTCCCGGCACTGATCTGTGGCTTTTTGTATCGTCGCCTGCGTGGTACCAGCAAAATATCCAATGGTGTGGTCGGAGGCCTGGTCAGTGGACTGGGCGTCGTGATGGCCGCCTGTCTTCTGGCTCTCTTGCTGGCCACTGGAGGCGAATCCTTTCTTGGTGTGGCCAAGATGGCCCTTGTGGCCCATATTCCCGTTATGGTGATTGAGGGGCTTGTCGGTGGTTTTGTGATCTCCTTTCTCTATCAGGTGAAACCCGAGTTGCTCGGGATGACCCACGTCAGGAAGAGCGCGTGAATCTCGATCAGGCCCATGTCATCGTATTGAACAGCGTTCAGACAATGTCGCTGTTTTCCTGTCTCTTCATTCCCTTTTTTTGTGCCCTTGTTGCCTGGTTACTCAAACCGGAGAAAAGCAGCGTTCCTGGACAGGAGACCGGGCCGGACTGGTCCTCTCCTGTCCCCGATCGTGGGGGCCAGGTCAACTCGCTGTTTCACAGCTGGGCTCCTTCCGTTAAGATCGCAACTTTGCTGATTACAGCCTTCCTCATCGTCTCGCTGCATACTCTTGCCTGGGCCCTGATTGCCCTGTTTGCCTGTGGATTATGCGTTGAGTTGACGGGGATGTCCTGGACACGTCCCCTGCGTCGCCTGGCTGCCTTGGGCGGATTTTTAGGGATGCTGGTGGTCATTATTCCGCTGACCAGTCCTGTCCAGCCCGGGGATACCATCTTGCTCCTGCCCTGGTTGCGCCAGTGGCCCTTCAATCTTGCGGGTGTCCATCTTGCGCTGACCATCGTCTCTAAGGCCATGGCCGTGGCGCTGCTGATGGAGCCCATGCTCGCGACCTCATCTTTAAGCCAAACGCTGCAGGGATTTACTGAGCTTGGTCTACCAGCTTCTCTGAACCAGATGATCTTGCTCTGCCACCGCTATATCTTTGTCTTTCAGGAAGAGATGCAGCGCATGCAACGCTCCATGCGGGTACGTGGCTTTGTGCCCCGCACCAATATCGCGACCCTGCGCACCATGGGCAGTGGTTTTGGCATGTTGTTTATTCGCTCCTTTGAGCGAACCGAACGCGTCTACGAGGCCATGCTCAGCCGCGGCTATCAGGGGCGTTTTCCAGCTGATGTTCACCAGAAAATAAGCCACAAAGACTTGGTAAAAGGTGTGCTTTTTATTATGATCGGGGCCATGCTTCTTGCCGGGGATCGGTTTTTTCCTCTCATTCTTTTCTGATTTTTCCGAGATTTTTTTATGCACCAGATGGCGGTTCGTCCTCCCGTTGACGATGAGCGCACCACCCTTTTTTCCCTGCGTCAACTGGCCTATACCTATCCTGATGGCACACCTGGATTGCACGCGATCGATCTGGATATTTTTCCAGAAGATCGCCTCGCCCTGGTGGGCCAGAACGGTTCGGGAAAATCCACCCTGATTCGTCACCTCAATGGGCTTTTTCTGGCACAGAGCGGGCGGTGCAGCTACCAGGGGGAGCCCATCACCGAAGCCATGGTGCAGGGATTGCGTCAGAAGGTCGGGATACTTTTTCAGGATCCCGATGATCACCTTTTTTGCAATACACTCTACGATGATGTGGCCTTTGGGCCACGTAATCAGGGGAGGAGCCCTGAGGAGGTCGAGCGGCTGGTCCACTACTGGCTGGGCGAGGTCGGGCTTGAAGCGGTGATGTACAAACCGGCGCATCATCTCAGCTATGGCCAGAAAAAACGGGCGGCCCTGGCCGCGATCTTGGCCATGGAACCGGAAGTGCTCATTCTCGATGAACCCACAGCCAATCTCGACCCCCGGCAGGAGGCGGTCTTTCGTCGGCTACTCAAGGATTTTTGCGGCGCGCTGATTATCATCGACCACGATCTGCTCTTCCTCTATGGCCTCTGCAATCGAGCGGTTGTTCTGGCTCGGGGAGAGGTCCATCATGATTACAGTTTTCAGCAGCTAGCCGCCGAACCTCGGGCATTGCGTGAGCATGGTCTGGATTTTACCTTTCGTTTCACCTGCTGCGGCCATCATCATGATCACGAAGTCGGGCATCATCACCATCATCATGCCACCCATGATCATGGGCATGAAGGAGTTCATCTTGCCGAGGAGACTGGGGAAAAACAGCCGCTGATTGAGTTGCAGCATTACAATTATCGGTATCCGGACGGATCTCCAGGGGTGCGTGATATCAATCTCAGTTTGTTTTCCGGAGAGACTCTGGCCTTAATCGGCGAAAATGGTGCCGGAAAATCAACTCTGTCCCATTGTCTGCTTGGTCTGCACCGACCTGCAGCCAAAGAGGGTTTTTACCTGCTTGAGGGAAAAGCGCTTGATCGGCAAGGATACCAGCAGCTCTGGCGGCGGGTGGGGATGGTCTTTCAGAACGCCGCTGATCAGTTGTTTACCCCGTCCTGCCGTGAGGAGGTGGCCTTTGGTCCAAAGCAACTCGGGCTGTCGAAAAAGGAGATAGAGCGCCGGGTGAACAAGGCGCTGGAACTGGTCGGCCTTGGTGGCTACGAAGAGCGACCGCCGCTGCACATGAGTGGAGGTGAGCGAAAGCGGCTGGCCATTGCTGCGGCGTTGAGCCTGGAACCAGAGGTGCTGATTTTGGATGAGCCCACGGCAAGCCTCGACCCGCGCAGTGAAGAACTGTTACTGCAGATTCTTGCCGATCTGCCTATCACCAAGATTCTGGTGACTCACGACCTCTTTTTTGTGCATCGGCTCTGCTCCCGGACGGTTGTCCTCCATCAGGGGCGTATCATTCGTGATTATGCCACCCGAGAGTTTCTTGCCGATGAGCACTTGCAGGCCGTTAACGGCCTGGATTACACCTACAAAAACAGTTGCTATCAGGAGATTCAGGCTTTGCAGGGGGGCTTAAAACCGAGGTGAATTGGGTTCAGGAAGGTTGGAATAATAGAACAATTTACAGCATATGCACGACCACTTCCTCCGTTTTTCCTACTCTTTCAGCATCGTCAACTAACTGGCGATGGTGCGTGAAAAGAATCACCTGGTTTTTTTTACTGAAGTGAGCGAGGGCCTTGAGGGTTGCACGTGATCTGTCATCATCGAAATTTATCAAAATATCATCAACGATAAAGGGCATGGGTTCACTGGTTTCCATTCTCCATTCCAATGTAGCCAGGCGCAGAGAAAGATACAGCTGATCACGGGTCCCATCGCTCATCCCACTTACATTTGTCCATTTTCCGTCAGGGCGAATCCCTTCAAGAACAGGTTCACCTTTATCGCTGACATCAGCTCGTAGACCTGAAAAGGAGTTCAAGGTGAGTTCTGCAAAATATTTTGATGCTAATTTTAGCACCGGGTCTTGATGTTGCTCTCGGTAATGCTCTATCTCTTGCTGCAAAACTTTGGAAGCAAGCTTAACCCGTGTGTACCGTTCAACAAGTCTCCTGATCTTTGCAAGCTCTTGTTCCATTTTATCTGATGCATCTGCTGCTTTTGAGCTCCCGTCCATGGCCGCAAGTTTGTTTTTTATTTCTCCTATTTTTTGAGAAATTTCAGTAATGGCAGGGTGTATTCTTTCCTCGATATCTTGCTGTACCGATTCAATTTTGCTTGGTAACTCATCCGGGTCGAGTAGCGCAGCTTGTGCGGCGAGCGCATCAATTTTTGTCCCTTCTCCTATCCGTGCTAATATTTCTTCGCTGGAAGAGATTTTTTCCCGTAATTTTTGATATTCAAGGAACGTACTGATAACCAACCCCAGCTCTTCGGGTATTTTGCAATGAGCACTATCGAGTAACTCTTCCATCTGTTTGTTCGCATCCTGGAGATTCTTTTCAGCGATGGAAATTTCTGCTTGGAGGGACTCGGTCTCAACGGTTAATTGTTCGAATAACGACTTGTCATTCTGTGCCTGCTTAAGCAATACCCGAAGATGAAGAATGGCTTGATCCAAAGGAAGAGCACGCAGTGAGGGGGCTGAACTTTGGAGGATTGTGTTGACTTCTGCTTCGAGACGATCGGCATCTCTCTCTATACCATCAATGCGTTTTTTCAGATCACCTGCTTCTTTTTCTTTGTTCAGACAATCCTGTAGGGTTTCAATATAATCCAGAGCCTCAGGAGAGGTGATCTCTCCCTTCAGGCCTAGGCCTGAGAGTGCATTTGCCCATTGCTCTTTCCAGGTTACAAACGCATCTTGCGCCTCTTTGTACTCTTTTGTTGTCTCAGTGACGCTTTTTTGTGCCTTTTTCTGACGCTCCAACAAGAGACTTTGTTTATTTTGACGTTCGCTGTTTTTCTCAATGATTGTCTCAGCAAAGATGAGAATGGGACCAAGTTTTTCAGACAATGGCAGTTCCGTAAAGCCCATCTTTGTAAGAATATTTGTCAGATTTTCTTTCAACTCAGCTTGCTGCTTCCTGTCGCTGCTCGCTTCTTTTTCTTTGATTGCGAGGCTTTCGATTCGATAGCGCAGTTGCTCTATGGAAGTGAGCCAGCCTCCCATTTCATTGGGTGAAAGGGGAGATATGCCAAGAGGTTTCCAGGTATTGCTCCACTCTTGTACGAGAGTTTTTTCACGCTGGATAAGGTTGTTTTCAATTGTTGCGCATTCTGCCAGCACCCTCTGTTGCTGCTCAATCTGTGCTTTGAAGTTGGCGGTATTGGCTACACGATCGGCTTCAGTACGAAGTCTGTCGGCAATGGTATCCGCTTGCGTGACGAGCCCCTCATACGCATCATGGAGGCTTCTTTCGGGATCAAAAACAGTGCTTTCATCGGTTATGTCTTCATTGCCAAGCCACTGTTTACGCAAGAGCTGCCAACCTGTATTTCGTTTTTCCCGAGTGTTTCTTAAGTCATGTTCAGAAGGGACTTCACCAATGTATTGTATTTTTTTTAATTCTGTCTCTGCACTGTTGAGGAGTGAAGCGGCATTCTTACGTTCCTTTGTCAAAACACGATTTTTCTCTTCAATTTCTCGAAATTTTTTTTCAAATTGCTGAATCGTTTGGACAAGAGGAAGTGAGAGCTCTAGCAGTTCAGATAATGCTCCCGACCAGAGACCTAGACGTTTGAGAGTTGATCGGCAATCTTGACGACCTTGTTCTATATCGCCAGCATCCTGGCTTAGTTTTGCATCAATATCCCCAACTTTATGGGTAAGTTTTACGGCTAAGGTCAGTTCATCTGTTTCCTGAATGGCCGAGGTTGCAGATAATTCTTTGTTCACCTCTTCCAGATCGCTGTATGCTGCTCGGTTTCTCTTTTTGCTCTGGGTAACGTTTTGAGAAATTGCTTCGAATTGCGCGCTCAAGCTCTGGATAGTTTTCTTTTTCGACAGTACAGGTCCTAAGATCTCAACGTCTTTCAGGTCCATATCCTGTCGAACTTGCTTGAGAAGCGACGCTGCTTGCCGACGCAAATTGATCCGCATACCATTGAGTTGAGGGCTGTCTTTCTGCCCTTTTCGATATTCACCTAGGCGTTGAAAAAAATCGTCAACCAGATCGCTTTGTTCAAGAAGAGCTGTGTTTATAGAGATTGCCTCTAGCTTCCCTTGTGTCAGCTTGAGTCGTTCTCTACTTTGCATGAGTTGAGATTCAGCGTTGTACGTGGCTTGTTCTACCTGTTTCTGCTTTTCTTGAATATCGGGTGGGAGGAGAACAACATCACCAAGTTCTGCCATTCTATCGCGCCATACCTTGAGAGAGGCGAGCTCAGGTATTGCTTGTTTTAAACGTTCCAGGCTGCGCAGTTCCCTGTTTTTAGTGCTTCGCTCCTGCTCCAGAAAGGATCGCTCAGATTCAGCTTCTTCAAGACTTTTTTTCAGCTCTTTCCACTCCTTGGGGGCCAAGATTGCCTGTTTGATTTCCTTTTGAAGCTCTTTATATCGCTTTATTGCCTGGTTTATTTCCGGATTTGATCCTCTTGCTTTAAAGAGTTGAGCCGATTCTTGCTCCAATTCCTCAATCACTTCTCGCAGAGAGGAAATGCCGGTTCCCGCAGCAAAGAGACTCTTCCCAACCTCTCCTTGTTGAGCGAGTATTTCTCTACCGCCTTGAACAAGACGATCATGGTCGATTCCATACAGAGATTCGAAAATTTCAGCTTCAACACCATGGAGAAAAGCTGCCAGGATGTTGGTCTCTAATGGGGCACCATTTTCATCAATGAGATCGTTTATTCGCTTTTTACGGCGTTGAAATATAAGCTCTTGTCCATTGCTGTTTTCCAGAAGTCCTCCAACCAAAAGTTGCTCATAACTGTGGAGGAAGTTATCTGGTGTTTGGGCATGAAAACCGTAGAGCAGCGCTTTAAGTCCACGAAGCGAACTGCTCTTCCCAGCTTCATTGGGGCCAAAGATCACGTGGAGTCCCGGACCGTTTGAATTGAATTCAAGGATACGGTCGGTAAATGGACCAAAAGCTTTGAGGTCAAGACGCTTGAGCTTCATTGTTTTACACCATGCTGAAGAAGCTTGGAGATCAACATTTCCTGGATCTCTGTGCTCAGTTCCTCCAATTTTTCGGGAGAAGTCTCCCATAATGGTTCGTCACCACTTTGGATTTCTGCCGGGAGTTTTGATTGTATCGTGGCAAGTTCAGGGATAAACGAGGTCAGATCCGCAGTGTCAAGTTCAAGGTTTTGCAGAGATGCGATCAAGCCTGCTAAGGGGGTGTCTCTGCCAAGGAGTTCTTCAAGCTGCATGTCACGAGTCGTTTTGTATGTGACTTTTTCAAGCCATACCCCTCCGATACTTTCCGCAATGGCACGAAATTCATGAGTCCACAGAGCTGTACGATCAAGGAGCTGTGCATGCATGGGGCAACGTCCTACCAGGATGAGCCGTAACGCTACAGTTTTTTCATCGGCCTTATCACGTTCCTGCTCAAATGCTGTTCGAATGGCATCATGAACACTTGCAGAGGTTGAACAGTCGGAAAGATCTACTTCACAGACTGCCCAGCGTAAAACATCCAGCTCACATGTTTCGATTGCAGAGAGAGAACCGTTTTCGACTGTCACCAGGGTTGCTCCCTTAGGGCCAATCTCTTTTATGTGGCGCCCTTGGATGTTGCCCGGAAAAATGACGGCTGGATTTTCAGAGATAACCTCATGTGTGTGTACGTGACCCAAGGCCCAATAATGATAGCCCTTGGATTGCAGGTCGGCCAAACTGCAGGGGGCATAACTTGCGTGATTCTCTCTGCCTGTAAGTGATGTGTGGAGAAGGCCGATATTGAAAAAATTTGGCTCTGCGTTCGGGTAATCTGCGGCAAGGTTATCAGTGACTGCTTTTGAAGCATATCCCTGGCCGTGGATGACCACGCCTAGCTCGACTATTACTTTTGATTCCGGTTTTTTATTGGAGAATATGGTGACATTGTCCGGTAAGGGTAGCGCTTTGGTTGTGTTGCTTGCGGCGTCATGGTTACCGGAGACAATAAAGACCTGGATCCCTGCCTTTTTCAGCGTTCCCATCCTTCGCGCAAAATACAGACCGGTGTTGTAATCCTTCCAGTCGCCGTCATAGAGATCACCGGCAATGAGGAGAAAAGCGACCTCTTCCTCAATCGCGAGGTCTATCAGATTGTCAAACGCTCGCCGTGTTGCCCCTCGTATTTCTTCAATTGGGGCGTCTTCATGTGCTTCAAGGCCTTTGAGAGGACTGTCAAGGTGTATGTCTGCGGTGTGAATGAAACGGAACATAGTCTATTTTCCCATCAGATGGGGGAAGGCGCATGGTCAGCGGTCGATTTAATACTCGCTTATTTTGATATCCATGGAGAATTCTTCGTCTTCCACCACTTTGAAGAGCGCCTGCCCGGCAATGACGTTTTCACCGTTAAAAGTCAGCGTCGGTCCACCGTGGAGTTGCCAGCCCCGGTTGAGTTTCTCTGAGACGCGTTTGCAAAAGGTTTCATCATCTGGTCCTGTTATGCAGCTATAGAGTTTCATTTGCTCACCGTGTGAAAGAGGGATAAGGTAAATTAGTTCGACCGCACCACTATACTCGATCTACCAGGAGGAGGACAATGAATACAGATGAGCACGACAATGCACGGCAGGCTTGCGGCCCGCAATCTTTTGATCCATTCACAGATCGCTTAAGTCGGGATATTCGTAATCATCTTTCCGAGGCGATTATCCCCTGTCTCCGGAAAATGAGTCTGGAGCCAGCCCGTGAGGTCGCTGATCGTTTTCTCGCGCTGAAACCTGGACCCGAGCAGAGGCAGTATATCGAACGACGACTGGTTCTCTTTCAGCAGTTTCTTGATCTCGTTGCCCGGGGATCGCAGGATGTGCTCTGGCAGGGATTTGTCCTCTGGGATCTGGGGCTTCATTTTGAAGTGCATGAAGTGTTGGAACATGCCTGGCATCACTCCAAGGGTGATGAAAAATCACTGCTCCAGGCAATGATACGCGCCGCCGGGGTCTATATCAAAAGTGACTATGGGTACAATATCCCTGCGGCCAAACTCGCGGCCAAAGCCCTGCCAGTGCTTGAAGCACAACGGGAAAAACTGAGCCAGTATATCGACCCGGAACGCTTGTATGCGGCCATGCGCACGCATACCTCCCCTGCGCCCTTGTTGATGCAGTAAACTATTTTTTGATTACCACTGAAACTCAGCTGTCGGATACAAACAGCGAGATCCCTCACATGCGTTCGGGAAGACACCGAGGTAGCCGGCACAACGATGGCGTGCGGTACTTCCCGGGAGTCATCTCGACCAAAAGGAGATCTCTTTTTTCTCGCTGAGCATTGAGGGTAATCAAAAACTATTTTGTTGCCCGTTGCTGTGCAAGGTTGACGCCTGCTCTGGTTTCCGGGTAATATAGATTTTCTTTACACATTCAAGATCGCGCTGCGCCCGTAGCTCAGCTGGATAGAGCACCGGACTTCGAATCCGGGTGTCGGGGGTTCGAATCCCTCCGGGCGTACCAGTTATATCAAGCATTTAGCCGTTTTGGGTTGAGTGCTTTTTTCGTTTTTAGTGCACTTTCGGCGCAGTTCAAAATAAGAAAGCCCCTCAATGTTCGGCTTCCGGTTCTTTCATGTCTTCCACCATTGACCATATCTCGTCTTGAACACCAGTTTCGATCACACGAGTTCTTTCAGTGATTGCCCCCCTGATCGCTTACGCTGGAGGAACTTATAGCAAGAAAGTTGTACACTTAGGGATGATCGAATTGAACAACCATTGCATTTTGCAAAAACAATTAGAATGATATTGAAAATTGAATAAAATGTAATGTAAACAAGGACTAATTGCATTTAGTTGAGCTAGCTTGTAACCTTGTCAAGTGGAAAATTATTGTTATTTTTCTGCGAATTTCGGATAGTTGGGATTGTTCAATTGTTGTTGACAAAAGCTGGATAATATTGTACGGCAAAAATTTTTAGTTTTTGTCTTCCCCCACCCTTTGAGGGGTTGGTTGCATGGGAAATAGTTATTATTTTTTATTTGCACGGCAATGAGCGGTCAAAATTAGAGTCATCCATCGTTATCTATAATAAGGAGTTTAATATGCCTCTGAATGAGAAGATAATGGCTGGGATTTCTCGTAAAACCGGCCTTACGCCAAAAGAAATCAGAGATCTGTCCCCGGAAGAAATCCGCGAGCATCTTACCAAAAAAATCGGTAAGCCATTCAAAATCATAACCGAATTTCCTTTTATTGGTCGCGGCAATGTCTTGCGCGACAATCTTATCAGTTCTTCAAATATAAACCGAGCAATAGATAAAATTCTCGGGCTATAAATGGTCACTGAGAAAGAAACTCAGGTCAAAGACGTTTTTGCGTTTTATGTTGATTACGTCAAGCCACTTTACTGTGAAATAGAAGCGACAAATAACGCTCTTCCAGTAGAGTTGCTTTTCGAAATTCACGCAGCGTTTGATCATCTACGGCGTATTTACGTTGACAATCACCCTGAATCTCAAGAGGCACAAAAAGCATGTGCTCACCTCAAACGAGGTGCTCTTGATGCTTACAAATTGAAGTTGAAATATTTCAATAGAGATGTCACTAAGCTTAACAGGGTTGATTTAACACTAATTGATAATGGAAGGTTTTACTCTGAATATCAGAGGGATAGGCTTAATATACGACAATTGGGGACGCAAGCTAGGCTGTCAGAAGGGCAAGAGGGGCCAGATGAAGCGTTTCAACTGTGGGATCAGACATCAATTAGCATTAACGATTTTCTTGAAAAGTACCTCAAGGATAATCAGAGCATCGATTGGGCAAAAAAAAGGACAGTCTACCTTTGGTGCAAAACAACATGGATTAGCCTTGTCGTTGGTTTTGTAGCTGGTATAGCATCAACCTACGTTTTCAGTCTATTCACCAGGTGCCAATAAACACCTTAATATCGAACCGTATTCTCAACATTTTTCCCCCACCTTGGGCCTCACTTCGCCATCTGCAGCAGGTCAAACACCACCCGGGCGAACCCTGCTGCTTTACGGGGATCGGCGAGCAGCTGCAGCATCTGGTTTTGATGCGCCTCGTTGCTGCCTAATATGGCATCGTCCACGGCCTTGGGAAAATCCCCCAGCATGGCCTGCTCCGGCGAATTATTGGCGATCTGCAGCATCACCAATTCGTTTTCCCGCACCTTATCACGAATGGTATAGGCGTAGTTGACAAGATCCTGGTCAGTCAAGCCATCGGTGATAAACAGTTCATTCAAACGGGCAATAATCTGGGAGATCAGTTCTTCCTGACGATCACGAGGTTTGGCCGTCCCCAGCCCCTCCCCAGGTTCCAGCTGATAGTCACTGCTATTTTCTGCAAGTTTCAGGTTCTGCTGCTTTATCTTTGAGAGCCGGTAGTGGCTGAGCATCACACCATGCAGATCAATATCGGCCTCATCCTCAACCGTCTCCCGCAACAGGGGCCGTAGGTGGCGGGCATAGAGGCTGAGTTTCTCCAAGCCTTTATCGTTGTAGTCGACGATCTGCGACATGAACTCATACAATCGAACAAAACTCCCCAGGTCCTTTTTAAAGATCTCCAGGTTGTCTTTTTCCTTTTTGCACTCTTTTAATGCGTTCTCTGCGTTGGCGATGAGAACCGGGTCAGCGGCCTTCTTGCACCGTTCAAACATCTCTTTGGCCTCTTTGTAGGCCTCAATGGCGGACTTGTACCGTTTCTGCCATCGTTCCACCGCGGGTTTGCAGATATTTGCCAAGGCGGCGCTGCTCTTGCTCTTTTGCAGGAAGGTGGAACAGAACTGTTCAACTTCCTGCCAGAGGAAGATGCCAGCTGCACGGAGCTTCTCAAAGAGATCAAAAATCAAATCCGGGTCAGAAACATCGGCGAGTTCCGCCGTCTGGTAGTACGGCTGAAAAGAGTCGAGGATTTCCTGGGAGTCGTTGTAGAAATCGAGCACAAAGGTGCCGCTCTCGGCCTTGCCGGGATAGGTACGGTTGAGGCGGGAAAGGGTCTGCACGCATTCAACGCCACCCAGCTTCTTGTCCACGTACATGGCACAGAGCTTGGGTTGATCAAAGCCGGTCTGGAATTTATTGGCGACGATCATTACCTGATAGTCGTTACCGTCAAAGGCCTTGTGCATGTCACGCCCCTTGAGGCCAGGATTCATTTTGGCGCTGGTCTCGGTGAACTTTTCCCCCAGGAGCCCCTCTGCATTGGGATCGTTCTCATTAAAGTTGACCTCGCCGGAAAAAGCGACCAGGGCCTGAATATTCGTATAACCCTTGTCATGCAAATACGTGTCAAAGCCGAGTTTGTAGCGGACCGCCTCCTTGCGCGAGCCGGTCACCACCATCGCCTTGGCCTGACCAGCCAACAACCCCATGACGTTATCCTTAAAGTGCTCGATAATCACCTGCACCTTCTGGGCGATGTTGTAGTCATGGAGCTTGACCCACTGGTTCAACTTGACCCGGGCCTTCTTGCTCTCCACCTCCTCATCACTGGCCTGCATCTTCATCGCCAGGTTGTAGGCCACCTTGTAGTTGGTGTAGTTGCGGAGTACGTCGAGAATAAAACCTTCCTCAATCGCCTGGCGCATGGTGTAGACATGGAAAGGCTGCGGTTTGTTTTTTTTGGATGGCTGCAGCTCCGGATTTGGCAGCCTGCCGAACAGCTCCAGGGTCTTGGTTTTCGGGGTGGCGGTAAAGGCGAAATAGCTCAGGTTGGCGTTGGCTCGGCGGGAGGCCACCGCAGCATCGAGCAGGTCCTCACTGGTTAGCTCCTGTTCTCCGTTTTCCTGGGGCGTGAGCTGCAGGACCTCCTTGAGTTGCCTTGCCGTGGAGCCGGTCTGGGAGGAGTGGGCCTCATCGGCAATGACCGCATAACGCCGCGCCTTGAGGTTGACATCCGCCTCGATCGCCTTGAGCACATGGGGAAAGGTCTGGATGGTAACAATGATGATCGGCTGGGAGTTGGTAAGCGCTGCCGCCAGCTGATCGGACTTGGAGCCCTCGCCTTCATCCCGGTTAATCCTGCCGACGACGCCATCCTGATGCTCGAACTGGTAGATGGTGTCCTGGAGCTGGGCATCGAGCACGTTGCGGTCGGTGACGATGATCACCGAGTGAAACAGTTTATCGCCATTGTCTGTATGCAGGCCAGAGAGCTGGTGCGCGGTCCAGCCGATGGAGTTGGACTTGCCGGAACCGGCGCTGTGCTGGATCAGATATTTTTGCCCGCTCCCCTCTTTGCTAGCCGCCTCGATCAGCCGGTTGACCACGTCCCACTGGTGATAGCGCGGGAAAATCATGGTCTCTTTGCGGATCTTGGTGCCGTCCCACTCCTCCTTCTCCTCAATCTGCAGGTGGATATAGCGGCCAAGGATGGTGAGCAGGTTGTCCGGCAGCAGGACCTCATTCCACAGGTAGTCGGTGGCGTAGCGGTTTGTGTCGGCAGGTACATCGTTGCCCGCACCTCCCTCTTTGGTGCCACGGTTGAAGGGGAGAAAAAAGGTCTCCGCACCCGCCAGCCGGGTGGTCATATAGACCTCGTACTGGCTGACCGCAAAGTGGACCAGGGCGCCGCGTTTGAAGCTGAGCAGCGGTTCCCGCTTCTTGGTCTGCGGGTCGATGGCAAAACGGGTGGTTTTGTACTGTTTGATCGCGTTTTGAACCGCCTGTTTGAACTCGGACTTCAGCTCCATGGTGGCCACCGGGATGCCGTTGACGAACAGCACCAGGTCGATGCGCCAGGCCTTGGCCTTAGTGCCCGTCTCAGCGAGTTGTTCCTCGGTGGCCCAGGGGGAGTAGACCAGCTCCGGCACCACGCGCAGCCGGTTCTGACCATACCGTTCCAGCGTCTCCGGGTTGAGCTCATGTTCCGGCCGGAACTGACAGAGGGAAAAGCGAGCCCCCCGGTCCCGCAGCTCATGGCGGAGCACTCCCAGGGTGCCGAAGGTGCGCAGCTCCCTGTCCGCCGCGTTGGGATCGGCCTTGTCGAGTTGGGCAGCTACCTTCTTGAGGAGCTGTGTTTCAGGGGCCTGTGGGTAGATGGTGCAGTACCTTTGCCATTGGGCCGCCTGGGTGTCCTGAACAAAGCCGAGCAGATCGTCCGGGTAGAGGGCCAGCTCCCGGTTGTACTGTGCCGGGCTGCCGAGGAGCCAGCCATTGGCAAGAAGCTGCTGGATAATATCGTTTTGGAAGACGGTTTCGGCGGCTTGGTCAGGGGGCATGGATTATTCCGTGATGGGCTGTTGGGATATGGTGGGCTGCCAGTTGCGGACGTCGATTTTTCCGGTTACTGCTGCTGAGATGAGGGCGGTTCGGCGTTCTTGGAGTAATATGACTTGCCTCAGCGCTAGCTCTTCCATGGTGTCATATTTTTGATTTATCTCTTGAATATATTTAAGGATAGCCTTTTGTTCTTTAATCGGGGGGACAGGTACGCGGACTCTCCCAAGAGTTTCAGTATTCAGGTTATTCATCGTAGATCCTTTGGACTCAAGTGAGAGTTCCACTTTTACGCCATTAGAACTTATCAGGATGAATCCGTAATCAGGGGCAAGTTTTTGTAAAAAGGTTGCTTTCAAGGAACCAGTTCCGCATAACCATCCTTCTTGATTATCCCTTATAACAGCACAGCGACCTAACTCTCCTCTTCTTGCCAGGATCAAGTCACCTGGAGTCAACTGATGTCTTTCCAGTCGCCGTTGAGTCTTTCCGTCAACTGAACATTTGGGGTCTGGTACAATTTGGCCAGCAACGATATGTGCAGGATTAATCAAGGGAACCCCATCCTGTACATAATCATCTGCATGCAACTGGCTACCAAAAGGCCCTGTTTGCATCACCAAGGTGTTAAATTTGAACTGGCATACCACCCAATGCTCCGGCACCTCCCCCAACCATTCAACCCCGGAGTCTTTCATCGGCGCATCGGGATTGAGCCCCTTGGTAACGGCATGGCTGATCACGGCCTGACGTTTTTCCTTGAGCAGTCCGATGAGCTGTTGCTGTTTTTCGATCAGATTATCGATTTTGGCGGTTTCGTGGTCGAGGAAGTTGGCTATTTGGGTTTGTTCCTCTGGGGGCGGGAACGAAAAATGATAGTTAGCGACAAAGCTATCAGATACACGCTTTTGTCCGCCAGCGCCGTACATGGCTCCTTCAGCAATACTCCTGAATGGATTGGAGGTTAGGAGATAATAGAAATATGGAGCATCTTCTGGAGATTTACATCGCACGGGGATTACCTCAGTTGTGGCAAAAGCCACATTGTTGGACAATCCTCGAAGAATCGCACCTTTTCCATTTTCAAAGCAAGGGGTTATCTTAGCGATACAAATATCTCCCTCCCGGAGATAGGTGTAACCGTTGAAAACTTCGAATAGATTTTTCGTTCGAGTAAGATCCAACTCTCCGTGCTCACCTATTGCTTCCATCGGAAGGAATGTGACTTCGGTATTGTTGGGTAAGTCGGCTAGTTCACTTTTTGACGGATTCAGAGTTGCTGCGAACTTAATGCGATTTACCTTCCAATGTTGTGGTATTGAACCCAACCACTCAACCCCAGAATCCTTATACTCCGGGTACGCCTGATACCTCTCCTCCATCACAGACGCACCTCCCGCAGCAACTCCATAATCTCCGCGCTCACCCGGTCCAAATCCGCGTCGATCTCCGCCAGATCCCGGGGCGGTTGGTACACATAAAAATGGCGGTTAAACGGGATCTCATAGCCGACGATCCCCACCTCCCCGTCGAGCGCATCCCGTTTGCTGGAGTCGATCCAGGCCTCCGGCACATGGGGGAGCACCTCCTGCCCGAAATACGCTTCGTTCACCGTGTTGACCGGCTGTGAGGGATCCAGCGGGATGTTTTCGTAATCGCGCAGCTCGCTGTCCGGCTGATACTCAACCACCTTGCCATTCACTGCAAACAGTCCGTAGAGTGGGGCACTCTCCACCTTTTTATGTACCTTTTTGATGAGCTTCTCCGCCTCCGGGTTTTTCCAGCTCACCACAGCAAGCATCTGCTTCTTTTCCTTGGCATCCAACTTCACACCACTTTTTTTGAGTTCCGTATCAAAACGATTCATGTCGTCATGCTGCTCGCTGCCAAAATGGTGTTGCAGGAGGTTGCCTTTCTCCAGAAGTTCCAACTGGGAACGCCAGAGTTTAGGGCTGAGAAGCTCTTTAATCTGCTTCTCCTTGAGGCTCTCAAAATGTGTTTTGATATGGCGACGAATCTCGTCCGCCTTATCAGTGAGATCGCCGTAGTTCTCTTCTGTCCAGGCCTGGCCGTATTCGTCATAGATCCAGCGCATCGGCTCATTGAACGGTTTGGGGGCAAAACGGAGCTCAGCTATCTGTTCATCATTGAACTGGTAGGACATCCGCAAGGGCCGTTCCACAGTGATGCGCCGATAACCAAACTCGTGGCTGTGAAAGATCTTGCTCGCAAAGGTCTTGGCTGGGGGCTGGGTACTGTTTCCGTTTGCCGACTGCCGTCCCCGGTTGCTCTTCTGTTCGGCGGGTTTATCCAGTTCCTGCGGTTCAATCTCTGCGAAGTCGCCAAAGGCGCGGACGATGAGGGCCATATCAGCCTCCTCCATCATGTTGCGCTTGGACCCCAGGGATTTGCGCATCTTGGAGAAGAGGTTGACCCCGTTGATCAGCTGGACCTTGCCCCGGCGATCCGGGGCTTTTTTATTGGACAGCACCCAGACATAGGTGGCGATACCGGTGTTGTAGAACATATCCGTGGGCAGGGCGACGATGGCCTCCAGTAGGTCCGACTCCAGGATATAACGGCGGATCTCCGACTCTCCCGAGCCAGCCCCTCCAGTAAAGAGCGGTGATCCGTTGAGAATGATACCGATGCGGCTGCCCCCATCGGGAACATCCCGCATCTTGTTGATCAGGTGCAAGAGAAAGAGCAGCGATCCGTCTGAAACCCTGGGCAGCCCAGGCCCAAAGCGGCCGTCATAGCCTTTCAAGACATGCTCGTCTTTGACCTCCTTTTCGATCTTTTTCCAGTCCACGCCAAAGGGGGGATTGGAGAGCATATAGTCAAATTTGGAGCCATAGAGCTGGTCACCGGAGAGGGTGTTGCCGTACTTGATGTTGCTCACCTCCTGGCCCTTGATGAGCATATCTGCCTTACAGATGGCGTAGCTCTCCGGGTTGAGCTCCTGACCGAAGGCCCGCATCACCGCCTGGGGGTTGAGCTCGTGCACATACTCCATCCCCGCAGAGAGAAACCCGCCGGTTCCCGCAGTGGGATCGTAGATGGTGCGGATGATGCCGGGTTTGGTGAGGGCCTCGTCATCCTCGATAAAGACCAGGGAGGTGGTGAGGCGGACGATGTCGCGCGGGGTGAAGTGCTCACCGGCGGTGTCGTTGGAACTCTCTGCAAAGCGTCGGATCAACTCCTCGAAGACCAGACCCATCTCGTGGTTGGAGATCGCCCGGGGAGAGAGGTCAGTGGTGCGCACCTTCTGCACCACCTTGTACAGCAGGTTGGCATCGCTGAGCTGACCAATGAACTCGGCGAAGTTGAAGTATTCAAAAATTTCACGGGCATCGCGGGAAAAACTGTGCAGGTAGGCTTCAAGGTTCGCTTTGATGCCGGACTCCCCCAGCTTACCCATATCCATCTGTGAGGTATTGAAAAAGGAGAGCCCACCGGTGGCGTTGAGGAGGAGTTTTTCCTGGGCCTCCTCAGGCAGCTCCATCTGCTGCACCTTCTCATAGGCGGCGAGTACGGCTGGTTTACTTTCTTCCAGCACCGACTCCAGGCGGCGCAGGAGCGTAAAGGGGAGGATAATGCGGCCGTATTGGCTCTGGCGAAAATCGCCGCGCAGCAGGTCTGCCAGTGACCAGATATAGGCGGCGAGGTTGTTGGTTGCTAGTGTCATTGGATGAGTGGAGATGCTGGATAATAAAAAAAAGAGGGGTAGAGCTTATTCTGGTTGAGAATAACGTTTCATCGTAAGATATGGAAGCGGTTTACGTCACCTATCAAAATCAGATTGTATTTGCCAATACGTGCAAGTTCAGATAACGCTTTGAACAGACAAGGAGGATCACCGGTTCGTGCAAGGTAAGCGATTACGGGGCACCGAATCTGCGGTGTTATCGCCCTTTTGGGTGCCGACGTACGCTGCACAGGCCAATGCCTAGTTTCGAAGGCACCCAGCAACCGCCTACAGTTCTGATTATACGAGTTCCTTCAGGGGAGTACCCCTTGATCGCTTACAGCCAAACGGATAAGGCAGGAGTTATGACTAGAAATCTCACCACGTCGAAAACTGATCGTCAGAATATCCTCAATAATCGCTATGCCATTGAAAAAGTGATAGAAAGTTTGGATTTAGCGGTTCCAGGGATAGAAGTAGATGGCGAGTTTTTTTTTACAAAGACTCAAGTGGCTGATTTGGTTGGAATTGATGAACGTACGGTTGAACGCTATCTCGCGAGTCACAATAAAGAGCTAGAGCAAAATGGCTATCAGGTTCTGCGAGGAAAATCACTGAAAAACTTCAAGTTAGCGTATGGTACCGACACCAATGTCGGTACCAAAATCTCAGTGCTGGGGATATTTTCCTTCAGAGCACTTCTTAACATCGTTATGCTGGTGACGGAAAGTGAACGCGCACGAGCAATAAGAAGCAGAATTCTCGACGTAGTTATTGATGTTGTAGCAGAAAGAACCGGTGGGCACACCCGCTATATCAATCAACGAGATAAAGAATATTTACCTGCAGCTTATCAGGAATTTAGCTACCGCCGATTATTTACCGATGCCCTGAAAGATTATCTTCAAATGGGTAATCACAAATATGGTCTTTACACGAATAAAGTCTATCAAGCTGTTTTCAAAGAAAATGCAAACGAGTACCGCAAAATCCTTAAACTGGTGGATAAGGAAAATCCCCGCAATACCATGTATGCAGAGGTACTCCAAGCCATAGCAAGTTTTGAAAGTGGCCTAGCTCAGGAATTAACCGAGCGCTCTAAAAAAATGGGAAGAAAATTATTGCCCGAGGAGCTAGACGAGATCATGAGAGAGGCCGAAGCTAGCCCTTATCTGAAGCCTATTCTTGAAAGCGCGAGAATTAAAATGGCCAGTCGCGACTTCTGCTTCCGGGATGCGTTACATCACAAATTAGAATCTTTCATTCAAACAGTTCCTGAAGGTGATTTCGAAAAATTTCTTGGTGAAACCAGTAAGGCATTAGAAGAACATCTTTCAGATCCAGAGACGATAGCCGTCTTTAAGCGACTGAAGGATCGTTGATATGTCACATTCTTTTGAAATATTATATTTCGATATTCAGCATGCAATTGCAGTGCATGACTGGATTATCCAAAAAAGTGGTGGGCGACCAGGAATGCTCGAAATTGGCTACTTAGAAAGTGCACTAGATCATGTGAAAAATGATTCGTATTACCCTACATTTGAGGAAAAACTTACTCATCTTGTCTTCGCTATCAATAAATTTCATGCATTCAATGATGGAAATAAGCGATCTAGCATAGCTTTGGGAGCATATTTTCTAGAGCTGAATGGCTTTGATTTCTGTATTAAGCACTTTGTTCTAGAAATGGAAAATATCGCAGTGTGGGTTGCTGAAAACAAAATTTCGAAGGAATTACTCGGTGAAATTGTGATTTCTCTCATTGAAGATGAAGAGTACCCTGAAACACTTAAGTTAAAAATCATTGAATCTATTCAGGAAATAATAAATAGGCCAGCGGAGTAAGGTAATACCTTGTATGAATCCGTGACGGCGTGAGAGCACTGAATAACTCATCTAGTAAGCGATCACGGGGCGCTGAATCTGCGGTGTTATCGGCCTGTTTACGTACAGTCAGGCATACGCTGCGCAGACCGATGCCTAGTTTCAAAGGCAACCCGCAACTGCTTACAGTTCCGATGATACGAGTTCCCCCAGTGCGTCCCCCCTGATCGCTTACTTCATCTCTTTAAGGAGACAACTTTTTTTCAATAAAACCGGAGAGGGCTCGATGAAAAAGGGTGGCGTGGAGATCGCGGGCCGAGACCGCCTGCTCCGCAGCGACTTGGAGATCCCCGGTGGCGAGGGAATGCACGGCCTGCCTTGCCAGGCGCTCAGCACCGGCCTCGATCCCCAGCACGAGACCGAGATCGATACCGCAACGCTCGCAGATGGTTCGCCCCTTAAGACGGGCCCGACATTGGGGGCATCGTTCCATACTCAGGTCTCCAGGAAAAAAATAATTTCGGAGAGTTCTTCCATACGCTCCTTGAGCTGCGTTTCGTCGCCTTCGGCCAGGGCGCTCAGTATCTCATCGATCAGGTCGATCATGTCTTCGCGGTCATCCTCACTTGCCGTGTCGAAGAGACTGCGGGCTTTGTCCATCAAGGCCTCCGCCTGCACCCTGCTGCTGTTTTTCACCGTCCCCTGGCTGTCGGAAGTTGTTGCGGCGTCCGACTCCCCGTCAAGCGCGGTTTCTTCCGGTTCTTCTTCATTGAAAAGCCGCCGTATCTTATCCCGGGCGTCGGCCACTGACCCCTGGTCCGCATCACTGAGCACATTGTGAATGGTGATTGATCTGGCCAGGCCGGTGGCTTTTTCGGTGGCACTGACCTGCAGGATTCCGTCGCTGTCAAGGGCGAAGGTGGCAATGATCTCACTGCCAGACCGGCATTTGACCAGGCCCTCCACCAGAAATTGTCCCACCTCGAGATTGTCCAGGGCGTTGGCAGCTTCGCCCTGATAGACCTTGACCTCGACCACCTCCTGATAATCGTAGGCGGTATAAAAGACCTCGCTGCGGGTCACCGGTACCGGGGTGTTTTTCTTGATAAGGGGGACGAACATCGTGGGAGAAAAGTAGCCGTCTATCTCACCGACGGCGCTGACCCCGAAGGTATAGGGGGTGACGTCGACTAACACGGCCTGAACCTCCTGGCCCTGGAGCATGGCCGCCTGCATGGCCGCACCCGAGGCCACGCACAGATCGGGATCGACCTCGAAACGGGGAGCCACCCCGAATTCTCGCTCAAGCCGTTGCTGCACCAGCGGAGTGCGCGTGGAACCGCCGACCAGCAGGATCTCGTCGATCTCCGTGGCCGTGAGTCCCGCATCCTTCAGGACCAGATGAACAGCCTCCAGCGTCTCATCGAGTAGGGGCGTAATCATTTCCTCGTACTCGTCTCTTGCCAGCTCGACGCTTAAATTATAGGGTGCACCGTCCCGCTTGAGCAGGAACTCTTCCTCGATCATGGCAAAGGGGTGGGAGGAAAGCGTCTTTTTGGCCTCTTCTGCGCTTCGCTTGATCCTCGCCCTGGCCTGTGGTGGCACTTCATCAATCCCGTCCTCCTCGAGGCGTTCGAGCAGCCATTGCTCGATCAGGTCGTCAAAGTCGTCACCGCCCAGCTGATTGTTGCCGTGACTGGCGATAACCTCCACAACGTTGTCCTGGAGCTGTACCACCGAGACGTCAAAGGTGCCGCCGCCGAGATCATAGACCAGGACCTTTCTGGCCTCGGTATGGCTGCTCTCGTACACCAGGGTCGCGGCGGTGGGCTCGTTGATTATTTTCACCACCTCGAGTCCGGCAATCTCACCGGCCTCGCGCGTGGCCTGGCGCTGGCCGTCGGAAAAAAAGGCGGGTACCGTGATGACCGCCTTGTGGACCGGGCAGTGCAGGTGCTCCTCGGCGATATTTTTCAGGTAGCGCAGAATCATCGCCGAGATTTCCTGGGGAGAATATTGTTTCTCCCCCAGGGAGACCGGAGTCGCCTGCCCCATAAGCCGTTTGATCGACTTGATGGTCCGCTCAGGATAGAGCACATACTGATTCCGGGCTGGCCCGCCCACTAGGAGGTTGTCGTTTTGATCGAGGCCGACATAGGAGGGCAGCAGTTTGCCGTCGGGCCCTTCGATAATGGTCACCGTTCCGTTTTCATAGACGGCGATCTCCGAGTTGGTTGTCCCCAGATCGATACCGAGAATTTTTTCCGTCATACTGCCTCTCCTTCCTTGTTCACGATTACTTCAGCTGGACGAATAATGCGCAGGTCCTGGCGAAACCCCTTGCGAATCTCCCGAAGGACCTCGCCTTCCTGCCTGGTCGGTTCCCAGGCGAAACCGACCGCCTTCATGCACTTTGGGTCAAACTGCTGTCCCTCGGTATCCATGCCTGTTGCACCGCACGATTCAAGCAGTGCCGAGACCCGGCCAAGCACCATTCGTTGCCCTTCCAGGTAGCCCCGCAACCACCGGCGGCTTCGCCTTCCCGCACGCATCAGCCTCTCCAGAAAGGTGGGGGCGGGCATTTCCTGCTCCAGGCCAGCGTCGATCCTATCGTACAGGTCTATCAACCCCAGGATGACAGGCATGGAATCGATGGTATAGGGCTCAGCTCCCTGACGCTGCGTTCTCAACACGGCAACCAGTTCCTGCTGGCCGGTATCCAGGGAGGTAAATGCCTGCCGGAAGTCATCCAGGGCATTTTTGAGCTGACGGGACTCGATTTTCACCTCGTTTTTGAGCCCGGCAAGCTCATTGAACAGGCTGAGCTGATCGATTTCGTCGGTACAGCCTTGCTCTGGAAAATCATGGTCCAGATAGTCGCGGAACTGCCTGGTCAGTTCATCCTTTTCCTTTTCTTCCATAGACAGCTATTCCTCTCAATGTATAAAAAAATCCGGTGCTGCCCTGAGGCGTACCGGAGAATTTGCATGGACGATCAATGATGAAGTTCTCGGATTATTTCCTGATCCATCAACGTTGAAATTCGGCAAGAAAATGGGCAAGATCCTGGCCAAGTCGTTTCTGGAATGCGGCTTTGGTTGGCCGACCGGTCTTGGGGCTGTTGGCGAGCAATAACTCGACAAGCCCTGCCTGGGTTGGCGGTTCACAGTGAAACAGCCGATACGATAAGCGTGCTTCTTCGTCTTTTACCAACTCGTAGGCCTGATACACTCTCTGGAATTCCACCGGGGAGCGTTCCGGCGGGTAGCGGCGCACCAGGGCCAGGTAGGCTTTTTTTATCTGTGCGTCATCTGCATCCGCGCTGACTTCAAGAATTTCATACGGGCTGGTCATTGGTCGTCTTCAAAAAGATTGAGCTGTTTCACGGTTGACTTTGGTTTTTTGTTCTTTGGCTTTGGCTCATTTTCATTCATTGTTTGGGGGAGCTCGAACAGCTCGAATATCTTGGATTGGAAATCGTCGAAATCATCGGCATCATCGAAAAAATCATCATCAAAATCCAAATCACTGAGCGAAAGGCTCTTCCTCCCGAGCAATTGATCAATGTGATCGCAGAATGTGGTTTTGCCCTGTAGCTCAAGTTCAATGAGCAGATCATCGAGTTCAGAATGGGCCCGGGGGCTGAGCGGCTTATTTGCCTTGAGGCCACCGGCGACAAGATACCACACCCGACATTCCGGCACATCAGAATGCCGTTTGTTCAGCTTTTGCGAGCACTTGAACAGGGCTGCATGCAGCTCCGTTCTTGCCAAGGCCGTACAGATTTCAAGCCCTTCTTCAACTCCCCAGTCCAGGGCGACCCCATTAGAAAAATATCTCTTCATCCCCTGACAAACTTGTTGCAGGGCCAGCCATTGCTTGCCCGTGAAGCCGGTCAGCCAGGAAATGATCCGGAGAAACTCCTGTTTATCCACGGTGGTGGAACCGGCGGCCTGGCGCAATTCCTTGTCAAAGGTGCTGTTCCATTTTGCCGGCAGCCCGTACAGCCTGGACTCGAGTGCGGTCAGCAGCTGGCTGATCAGGGGAAAACCGTTCTCCCGATGACCTTCCTCGATCTGGTGCAGGCCATCCTTGTCGCCCTGAAGCAGCTTTACCATGCCAAGAGCGATACGATTGCGCCCACGGTAGCGGATGGCGCGCACCCTAGTATCGGCGCTTTGCAGTTCTTTTTCCGCCAGGACCCATTTTCCCTGCAGGGCAAGCTTGCGACCATGTTCCAGGCGTGATTCAACCAGGAAATCAAGGGCGGTGGTATTGATGGGGTCAATTTTCAGCACCCGCGCAGCAAGACCGGCAGCTTTTTTATGGGCATTGCGATTGCCGCAGGCCTTCATCGCCGCCAGAAGAACAGGGACATTGTCCGGCAAGGTCTTTGCGGCATCGTTGATGATTGCATACTGCTCGTTGAAGGATCCGTGCCGCTCCGCGAACTCGGCTGCTTTGATCCAGGTCTGGGCATGACCGGGATCAAATTTGAGACTTTCCAGCATGCTCTTGAGTATGTCGTCCCATGAAAAATCATAGGACACCCGCTGCATCAGTTCTGTTTTTCGCCGTATGACCAGGGCGATTTCCCTGAATTTTTCCGTATCCTTATGGTCAATGTGCTCAAGATAATCTTCCCAGTATTGCACGGCGATACTCGGAGCATCATCGTTTTCCGCAGCCAGGGCTACAAGACGAATCTTTTCAGTCAGGGGGATCTGGTCGACGCGATCAAGGAGATCGACGGCCTGTATGCCGCAAAACGGTGCGACGCTTCGCAGTAATGCAAGTTTTTGCTGGCTGTTGAAAAATTTGCCATGCCGGAACACGAATTGGCTTATGCGCAAGGGACTGTCGTCAATTTTGACAAGGTCCTCCAATGCCTTGAATTTGTTCTGGGGAATTTCGTGCAGTTCACGGAATTGCTGCCGCTGTGACAAGGGGACCGCTGCAAGGGCTTCAAAAAAATCCTGCGGGGTGCTGATCGCGGCAAGGTAACTGGCTGCGGTACGAAAATACGGCGAGTCTTCACCGATTTTAGCGAGCAGCTGCCCTGCCTTGACGTTGTCCGCCTCCAGCTGATGCAGGCCGGCAAGCAAAAAGCGTAGGTCCCGGTAAGGCGACCGAAAAGGGATTTGGCGCAAGGCGTCCTGCAGTGCTTCCTCTTCTTCCACGAAGAACAGTTCGAGCGCAGCCATGGCCTGGGGGTGAAAACGGGCTACGGGCGATTCGGCGGGCAGCTCTGCCACGGCAAGGCCGGTATCGGCAACCAGCATGGCACCGAGCAGAGGCTCGATCCGATGCCTGTACTCGTCGGGCAACCGCTGATGACAGGTAGTGTAGAGGCCGGCGGCCTCACCGTACTTTGCGGATTGCAAGAGAAGAAGCAGCCGGATAGGGGTGACGTCTGTTTCCGGACAGCGTTGTTCCAGAGTCTGCAGCAGGGCGAATGCCTCTCTGACCATGTTTTTTGCGGCAAGCTCCGCGATTCTACCACGATACGCCGCCTCAATGCCGATCAGGGCCCGTTCGCTCGTTTCATTTTTCAGCAGTTGCTTGAAACAGGGGATGGCGCTTTGAAATTTTTTCTGCTCCAGCAGGAGTTCCCCTTTGCTGAGCAGCTCCTCGGGCGACAACTGATCCATGCTGGCAGCTCTGTTTCTTCTGCTTCCGGATTTTTTCTTATTTTTTCTGGCCATGTAGTTTGCACGAGTAATGGAGAGAGGAAGAACAGACAATTATTTATCGCTAAACGGTATAAAAGTAAATTGCTGATCGGCCTCGGTCTTCCATGACACATCTTCCCTTATGGTTTGTCGAGGCAATGATATGAATTTATCGTCATTTTTTAATTGTCATCCAGCCGCTAGGTACGCAGATGGCGTTTCTCCTTTCCAAAAAACCTGAACCATTCAAGCCGTCTGGATGAAAAAAAGAGCATTTGTTTGTTGACATTATCCGACGAATTCTGTTAAAAGCAGACCCTCCAAGCGAAACGACTGAGCGGGAATAACTCAGTGGTAGAGTGCAACCTTGCCAAGGTTGAAGTCGCGAGTTCGAATCTCGTTTCCCGCTCCATTTCGATCCATGCTGCACCCCCCCATCCCCTCTGTTTTTCCCCCTTTTTTTAGTTCGTCTTCTCTTTTGTATTTTTGCTCATCACTGTAATATTTGAGGGTCAGCTCTGATCAGGTCATAATTTCAACCTTGTATCCGTGAGCATTAATCAGCACGCCACCTTCATTGTCAGTTATGGAATTCTATGGAATACCAAGAACTGCTCGGTCAAATCAGGCTTCTCAAGCTTGAGAATAAACGTTTAAGAGATGAAAACCAGCGGTTAAAGGCCCAGCTTGGTGAAACCGCACCATTGATGACAGGTGCGTCCCCTGCTGCCGGGCCAGATCAGGATTCCACGGAAATTGTGGAGTTACCCGGCCTCGCTCAGTCTCTTGCGCCCATCTCTGTTACCTCGGATGTCCTCACTAAAATTCGAATTTTCCGGGAACTTTTCAGGGGGCGAGAGGATATCTATGCCATTCGCTGGGAAAACCGCGTATCAGGAAAATCCGGCTATATGCCTGTTTGCCTCAATAGAGGTGACCGGAGTGTCTGCGGCAGACCTCAGGTGCCTTGTTCTCAATGCAGCCACCAGAACTATGCGGGGATGGATGGCGAGGTAGTCAAAAATCATCTCCTGGGCAAAATCGTTGCGGGTATCTATCCCCTTCTCGTAGATGAAACCTGCTGGTTTCTGGCCATTGATTTTGATGATGATGGGTGGCGGGAAGATATCACCATGATTCGCACGGTCTGCGACAATTTTCAGATTCCCGTTGCTGTTGAACGTTCACGTTCAGGCAATGGCGGGCATGCCTGGTTTTTCTTTGAGCAACCCTTGTCCGCGAGTCTCGCGCGCAAGTTTGGTTCAGCCGTGCTGACCGCAGCCATGAGTCAGCGGCACGAAATTCAGTTCCAATCGTATGACCGCCTTTTTCCCAGTCAGGAAACCATGACCAAGGGGGGCTTTGGGAATTTGATTGCCCTGCCTCTGCAGAAAAGGGCCCGGGAAAACCAGAATAGCGAGTTTGTGGATGCGGCATTCAGCGCGTATGCAGATCAATGGGCCTATTTGGCCTCAGTTCAGCGATTGACAGCAAGCAGGGTTGCAGAGCTCGTCGGTCAACTCTGCAAAGGCGATGACCTCGGCGAATTGCGCATTGATTCGGAAGAAGCAATGCAGCCCTGGAAAAAACAATCTGTCCAATTGGCGCAAAGTGATTTTCCCCAAGAGTTCCAAATCACCAGGGCCAACATGCTCTATATTCCTAAGGACGGGTTTTCTCCTCGGGCGCTGAACCGGTTGAAGCGCTTGGCCTCGTTTAAAAACCCTGTATTTCACAGGCAGCAGGCAATGCGGTTGTCGACCTTCGGAATCCCACGAATTATATCCTGCGCCGATGAAACACCAGATTATCTCTGTCTCCCCAGGGGCTGTGAAGACGATCTTTTGGCAGAGCTCAAGCCTTTTGGGGGAACTGTTCGCATAGCGGATCGCCGAAATGCAGGACGCTCAATACGGGTTACATTCAAGGGCGTTTTACGGGATGAGCAGCCGCAGGCGCTTGAGCAGCTTTTGACCCAGGACACCGGCATTCTCTGCGGAACGACTGCTTTTGGCAAAACCGTGGTGGCGATTAAGCTGATTGCCGAGCGAAAGGTGAATACACTCATTCTGGTGGATAAAACCACCCTTGTGCGGCAATGGCGAGAGAAGCTGGAAGAGTTTCTTGTCATTCATGAATCTCTTCCGGAAGAACAAGTTAAGCCCAAGGGTAAGAGGGGGAGAAAGAAGAAAAAACAGATCATTGGCCAGCTGGGTGCAGGGAAAAACACCTTGCAGGGCATTGTCGATATAGCCTTGATGCAGTCTTTGAGTCGCATGGGGGAGGTTAAAGATTGTGTCTGTAAGTATGGGATGATCATTGCCGATGAATGCCATCATGCTTCCGCTTTCACCTATGAGCAGATCCTGAAAGCAACCGATGCTCGCTATATATATGGTCTTACAGCCACCCCGACAAGAAAGGATGGACATCACCCTATTCTTGCGATGCAGTTGGGAGCGATCAGATATAGGGATGATGCTCGTCAACAGGCGGAAAAAAGGCCTTTTGAGCATTATGTCATTCCCCGTTTCACCTCACTGCGAAGCCCTGCAGAGAGCGATAAAGAGGAAATTTCCATCCAGCAGTCGTACGCCCATATCTGTGAGGATGCATTTCGCAATGAACAGATCGTCGAAGATGTGCTGGCAGCCTATCACAATGGCCGAAACTCAATCCTGCTCACCCTGCGCACGGCACACGTTGAGCAGCTCACCATGATGATTCAACGAGACGTTCCACATGTTGTCTCACTCACCGGATCCCTTGGGGCCCGTCAAGCCAGAGAATCCCTGCAACGCATACGTGAAATGCCGCAGACCCAAAATTTAGTCATCGTGGCAACTGGTCCCTTTATCGGTGAGGGGTTTGATGAACCACGTCTCGACACTTTGTTTTTGGCGATGCCTATCTCCTGGAAGGGCACCTTGCAGCAATATGCAGGCAGGTTGCATCGCCTGGTCGATCAGAAAAAAGAAGTCCAAATCTACGATTACGTCGATGTCCACAGCCCCATGCTGGAGAAGATGTATCAAAAACGGCTCAGGGGATACGCCTCCATGGGGTATAAGATCAAAAGGGAAAACCTCTCATCTGCCCCCGCAGAGATTATTTTTGACCAGAACAGTTTTCTGCCTGTCTTCCTGCATGATCTTGTCTCTGGCATGAAGGAAATCCTTATTGTCAGCCCCTTTTTACGCACGCGACGGACAGCCCAGATGATCGAGAATCTGAGACCTGCGGCTGCGAAGCGGGTTGTGGTTCGGGTGATTACCAAGCTGCCAAGCGAATTTTCTCCTGGTGACCAGGTGCCCTTTAAGAAGGCGTTGGCTCTGTTTGAGGGCACGGGGATCACGGTTGAGCATCGAGCAAGAATTCATCAGAAATTTGCTCTCATTGACCGCAAAATCGTCTGGTATGGGAGTGTCAACCTGCTCAGTTTCGGCAGTGCACAGGAAAGTCTTATGCGGATTGAAAGCACGGGTATTGCTCAGGAATTAGAAAAAACCATCAATCCTGTGGTGGGGGACATGCGTGCCCAGCAGTAACGAAATAGAGATAGAGCGTCTCACTGGGCAGCGGCAGTACTGGAGGTCGAGCCTTTGCTTTGGACAAGAAACTCTCAGCTTGTTATAATATTTAGTATGGTATTAATATTATCCAAAAGTGAGGCTCTATGTCTGGAACACAAAAGAATGTAAGTTTTTCCCTCGGTGCCCATGACCGCACATTCATTGAGAATCAAATAACAGAGGGACGTTTTGGGAATCGTACCGAAGTTGTGCGCGCTGGATTACGCCTGCTTGAAGACTACGAGAACAAACAAAAGTTGCAAAGATTGCGTTTTGAAATTGCAAAAGGAGATGCGGACTTGATAGCTGGTCGGGTAACGGAATACGAAAACGGGCAAGCTCTTCTTAACGATATTATCAAAAACTAGGAGTTTGTTATCAAGCCACTTCGTCTCGTTGTTACGGACGCTGCACGGTCTGACCTGAAAGCCATCTATGAATATATCGCACAGGAAAACGAAAGAGCAGCAGTCTCCTTTGTTCATGATTTAACGGAAAAATTAGATCATCTTGCCCAGGTGGGGGTACAGGGATCTTCGCGAGACTGGGGCAGTGTTGGGTTGAGGGCGTTTCCGTATAAAGATCGCTGCTTTTATTTTCGAATTATCGAAGATCAAATGGTTGTCATTCGTATCTTGCACAGTAAACAAGATGTGGCTGGGCAATCTTTTTACGATGATTTTTGACACAAAAAAAGCACTTACAGGAAAACTGTAAGTGCTTGATATAAATGGTCGGGGCTGAGTGATTCGAACACTCGACCTCCTGCTCCCAAGGCATAAATTCCTACAAAAAGTAGGAGTAGTAACTAGCTAATATAACATAATATTCTGGAGCATCTTGACTTGTTATCTATTTGTGCATGTCGTGCGGTATGTGCATAATATCAATAGGTTGCGCACGCTGTCGTTATAAAAGGGTAGACATGGGGTATACGAAAAAGCTTTTCTGGCTCAACAAAGCAAGGTTATTGGTAACTACTCACACCCTCTAAAAAAAGCTCAAAGCCAAATAAATAACTTGACAGGTTTTTACCGGAATTTTTTCCAATAGCCAGGGATGTCAACAAAAATGCCCATCAACGCGCTTGGTCGTCTCTAAATCGTTCCATTATTGCGTTCCGATAGCAAACAGATGCGATAGCGCTCAATCGTTCAACTCAGGGGCACACAGGAGGCCGAAAAAAGCCATGGTATAGTAAACCCATGGGAACAGTAAACAAAATAAGGGTACGCGAAGAAGTCGATCTCCTCAAACAGGAATTTGAACAGCTTTGTTCCACCGGCAAAGTTTCCTCTGAGATACGGGTCCTGGTCAACAGCCTGCTGGTTGTTGTCGAGTTGATACTCTCTATCTTTCTTGAGAAGACAACGCGCAAGGGAAACAAAAACTCGAGCATTCCTTCTTCGCAAACCGAGAAAGACGAAACCGCTACCAAGCACTGCACCGCTACCGGCAGGGGGAAACAAGTCAATGGGCGGGTTGGTAATACACGCGTCAAAGAATCGGTCACCACTGCTCAGGTCGAGGTGTGTGATATCTGCGGAATGGTGCTGGATAGCGTTGCATGCCAGGGGCATGAACGTCGGACAAAAATCGACATCGTTTTTGAAAAAGTTGTCGAGCACATTGACGCAGAAATAAAGCAATGCCCCAATTGTGAAGCAACAGTCAAGGGGCGTTTTCCTGACGATATGCCGGGTAAGCTGCAGTACGGCAATGGGCTTAAAGCGTTTGCCATTCATTTGGTTATCAGCCAGATGGTCGCTTTAAACCGGGTTCAAAAACAGATAGCAGCCATGATCGGTAGCGTAATCTCCGAGGCCAGCCTGCTCAAATTTGTTTTGCGCTTGCACCAATCACTCGAAGCATGGGAATCCAGAGCTATTGATAGGCTACTGCAGGCTCCATCCCTGCATGTGGATGAAACCTCGTTTCGGGTTGAAGGGAAGAATCACTGGATTCACGTCTATTCTTCCGGCGAAACAACCCTGAAAGTACTGCATCGAAAGCGGGGCAAGGAGGCAATCGAAGGATTGAATATCATCCCTCGGTATGGCGGGGTGATCATCCATGATTGCTGGGCATCATATTTATCCTACGACCATTGCGGTCACGGACTTTGCGGCTCGCACCTTTTGCGAGAGTTGACGTTTGTCGTTGACTCTAACCAATACCGGTGGGCCCGCAATCTAAAAGCTGTGCTCCAGCAAACGTGTCGTACGGTGGCTCAACGTCCGGAAAAATGTCTTACCGAACGGGAGTATGCCAACCTGCAGAAGCGCTACCGTAATATCCTTACGCGTGGCAGCAAGGAGTTGCCCAAGATCCCTCCAAAAACCCAAGGGAAGCGCGGCAGGATAGCCAAATCCGATGCGCACAATCTTTGGGAGCGATTACAAAAGCATGAGGCGGCAGTTTTGCTTTTTGCCAAAGAACCACATGTACCGTTCACCAACAACAGAGCGGAAAGGGATCTTCGCATGGCTAAGGTAAAACAGAAAATATCCGGTTGTTTTCGACGTAAACAATATGCCCAGGCTTACTGCAGGATTTCAAGTTACCTGCAGACCATGGCAAGCCAGGGGATCAATCCTCTTGTCGCTATCCAGTTGGCACTGGCAGGAACTCTGCCTGATGCCGAAGAATAGGGGTGAGTAGTTACGAAGGTTTTTGATAAAGGAATCAGTCTCAATGCTGCGCTGGAAAATCCAGCGAGTAGAATAAAAAAGCTCAGTGAAAGAGCTCATGAGCGAAATCGTTTTCTTCGTCCTCAGGAGATATCTGTATTAATCGAAGCGGCAAAAACGACCAAAGCTAAGAATTATTTACCTGCGTTGATTTATCTCGGTTGTGAACATGGCGCATCTAAGCAAGAGGCCTTGTCGTTAAGGTGGTCAGATATAAAGTTTGATTACGAAGATACCGGATTGATAAGCTTTCATCGTACTAAAACCGACAATGAAAGAACCGAATATCTCATGCCAAATACAAGAGATGCCCTTTTGCATTGGCAAAGTCATCAAGCATCAGTGAGAAAACGAAGGGGGATTACCCCAGTTGATTCAGACCTTGTTTTTAGTCACTTTGATGGAACACCGATCAAGTGTTTTAATAAGGCATGGTGGGCCGCTTTAAAGGCCGCTAGTATCCAAGATTTTCACTTCCATGATCTGCGCCATACCTTTTGCTCGAATTTGCTACTTGCAGGGGGCACCCTAAAAGATGCGAAAGAAATGATCGGTCACAAAGATGTATCTATGACTGATCGATACTCACATTTGACGTTAGAGCATAAAACGTCGAGACAACGTCAACTAGCGGAATACTATTCTGCTCAACTCGACTCTTTACGTGAGTAGTTTGTGGGGTAGATATAGGGGAGATAAAAGCAGAAAAACAAGGAATGTAATAAAAAAAGCACTTTGGATATGCGTCCAAAGTGCTAATTTTATTATATTTAATGGTCGGGGCGGAGTGATTCGAACACTCGACCTCCTGCTCCCAAGGCAGGCGCGCTAACCAGGCTGCGCTACGCCCCGACTTATAGGCGTGTAGGTTGGATGAAGAAAAGTTAATTACACTATTCGAAAGTCTCTTGCAAGTTTTTTCCAGTTCGAGGCGGGCCGAAAAATTAAATTTCGGTATGCAGACGTTCTGGCGGTGGTGGTGCTTCCATTTTTCAGACTTGAGCTCTCTGACTCTCTGGGTGATGGATTCAAGTCTCTTTCAACAGGTTCCAGGGAAATAGACTGGCGTTCTCTCTGCTTCGGTTTTACTATACCAGCATATGCAATGTTGAACCGGTTCTGCGCCGGTTCTTTCGACCAGCTGTTTCAGGAGTTTTCATGGCCCCCGCACCACCAACGACCCAACGCGTTACTTTTTTACTGATCTTTTCTTTCTCCGCCCTGATGCTGGGCGTGGTGCTCTGGCCGTTTTGGACCCAGCTTTTTCTCGCTTTTCTTTTGGCCACGGTGTTTTATCCCGCTCATCTTAAAATGACGGCGAAAATTCGACCTTGGGTGGCGGCCAGCTTGACATGTCTGCTTATTACTCTTTGCGTATTTTTGCCGCTTCTCTTCAGCATTGGCGCTTTATCTGCTGAGATTCCTGGAGTGATTCAACTGGCCAAGAAAAATGATCTTTTGGTCCTTTTGCAGCAGACTCTGGAAAATAATGAGCAGGTGCACCATGTTACCGATTTTTTAGCAGGGTTTGGGATTCATCTTGATATCGACAAACTCCCGGAGATGATCACCAAATTTTCTACCACCGTCGGGCTTTTTATCTACAATAAGGTCTCAAGCCTGGCCGCAGATATTATCAGCTTTATCTTCCAGTTCTGTATTGTCATTACCGGTGTATTTTTTCTTCTGCTTGAGTTTGAACGGCTTACCAATTTTCTCTTACGCCTTTCACCGCTGCCCGAACAACAAAACCGGTTTCTCATCGCACGATTTTCATCGATCTCCGGAGCAATTCTTGTCGGCAACACCCTCAGTGGGCTTATTCAAGGGGTTCTCGGCGGGGTTTATTTTGCGGTTATGGGCTATATTTCCCCGGTGCTCTGGGGGGCCGTGATGACGGTCATGGCCTTTATGCCCATCGTTGGTATCGGGCTTATCTTTGTCCCCACGGCGATCATTCTTTACATCAAGGGCTATATCTGGCAGGCAGTGTTTGCCCTGCTCTTTTATGGTCTGCTTTCCTTCTCCATTGATTACCTGTTCAAACCGAAATTTGTTGGTGTCCAGGCTCATTTACCTCCTCTTCTGGTTCTGTTGTCTATCATCGGTGGCTTGAGCGTGTGTGGTTTAATGGGGATTATCTATGGTCCCTTGGCTCTGACTGCTTTCCTTACTCTCTCTGATATGTATTTTAACGAGTATCAGCCCTATTTCGAACACCTTGATCGGTGCCCTGCCATCGGTGATGATGAGGCCAAATAGTAAGCCAAGTCTGGCAGCTCTTCTCGGTATCTCCTTGACATAGAACACCTTTTCACGGTACAGGCATAAGGCCTGCTGCGCCTGTCCGCTCCTTCCGTTGGGGAGGGGGCGACAGTCTTCTTTTTTTGCTGGATCAACACCGCCTACATATGGACCTTCTATCATTTCTTCAAAGTGTTGTTTTAGGTATTGTCGAGGGGCTGACTGAGTTTCTCCCCATCTCATCCACGGGTCATCTCATCATCAGTGGTGATCTACTCCACTATACCGGTGAGCAGGCCAAAACCTTTGAGATCGTCATTCAACTCGGGGCAATTTTGGCGGTCTGCTATCATTACCGCGAACGCTTGATGCGGGTCATTCGCGGCCTCCAGGGGGACTCTGCAGCCTGGCGTTTTGTCATCAATCTGGTCATCGGGGTCGTTCCTTCAGCCATCTTTGGACTGGCCCTGCACGGACTGATCAAACAGTATCTCTTTAATCCAGTGGTGGTTGCAGTGGCCCTGATTGTGGGCGGGCTGATCATATTTCTTGTTGAGCGTCAGCCCAAAGAACCTCGGGTTGAGGATGTTGAACAGATGAACTGGCTGGATGCGCTCAAGGTCGGGTTTGCCCAGATTTTTGCTCTGATTCCCGGAACCTCACGTTCAGGGGCGACAATTATCGGTGGCATGCTTTTTGGGCTCTCGCGACAGTGCGCCACAGAGTTTTCTTTTTTTCTGGCCATCCCCACCATGTTTCTGGCTACCGGCTACGATGTCTTTAAATCCTGGGAGTCACTGGCCAATGTAGACCTGACCTTCTTTGCCGTAGGTTTCGTCACCGCTTTTTTTAGTGCTCTGCTAGCAATTAAGGGGTTGATTCGCTACGTGGCCCATCATGATTTTCGTATCTTTGCCTGGTACCGGGTTATCTTTGGGGCCATTGCCCTGTACTATTTTCTTCCCTGAGAGACAACTATGCTTACTGAACTGATCAGCCAGACAGCTGTCCATATTCTTGATACGACTGCCTACGCCGGTGCCTTTTTTCTGATGGCCCTGGAGAGTATGATCGTACCGATTCCCAGTGAGGCGGTCATGCCCTTTGTCGGGTTTCTGGTAGCAGATGGCACGTGGAACCTGTGGCTGGCCATATTGTCCACCAGCCTGGGCTCCTTGACCGGCTCCCTGCTGTCCTATTGGATGGGCTACTATGGCGGCAAGCCGCTGGTGCTTAAGGTGGGGAAATATCTGCTGCTGAACCGGCATGACCTGGAGTTGACCGAACGCTATTTCAGCCGGCGTCAGGGCGTTTTGACCGTTTTTATTGCTCGTTTTATTCCGGTGATTCGCCATTTTATTTCAATCCCTGCGGGCATGGGCAAGATGCGGCTGCTGCCGTTTATCGGGGTGAGCCTTGTGGGCGCGACCCTGTGGAACAGTTTTCTTTTGATTTTGGGCATGCGCCTGCGGGAGCACTGGACAGTTGTCCAGAAGTACTCCCATCAGGTGGATATCGTCATTGTTGTTCTGGCTGTAGTTGGGCTTGGTTGGTTTGCGCGGTCGCGCTTGGCAGCCCGGAAGCGAAAATTGAACTGATTGTTCTTGTTTTTGATCTGCTCCCTTCAATACGCAGGGGAGCAGTTTTTTTTTGCCTGTTGGATTGCTTTTCAGCTTAGCTCAGCTCTCGAGAGGCTGGGCTTTCAGAAAATCGGCCAATCGCAGCTGGCGAAAGTCAAAAATTCTTTCCAGAGTGCGGCGAATATAGAGCCGGTGCAATATTCTCCCTACCACTCCTGCCGGCGGTTGGTAGTGGACTCGATCAAGCAAGAGTACACCATCCTTCTCCTGCCTGATCTCATGGTAGTGGTACCAGAACCTATAAGGGCCAAAGCGCTGTTCATCCACAAAGCTGATCCCCTCGTTGATATGCTTAATCTCCGTGACCCAGGAATGCGTTCCGATCAGGGGGATGGTTATGCGATATTCAATGATCAAGCCGTTGAACATGATCTCCGGGACATCGGTCACAATGCTAAATTGGAGATCAGGCGGCGTTATCCTGTCCAGGTTGACCGGATTTTGTAAGAATGCCCAGGCCTGTTCCATGCTGCCGCTGACTTTTTGCCGTCGCTCCAAAATATACATAGCTGTTTTTTCCCTCCTGGCTCAGGCCTTATAGGCCCAGACCATATAGACCGGATCACTGTTCCAGAGATCCTGATGCGGATCATCTGCAGGTCGTGGCCAACCACGTCGGGAGAGCGTGTGCAGCTTGCTTAAACCACCGGTGGTATGCAGTAACTCAGAAACCCAGCCGAGGCGTTCAAACTCATGCATTTCTGTCCAGGCTTGTATTGCCTTGGGAGGAAACCACCGATTGGAAAAGGCGAATGCTATCACTCCTCCGGGGCGGAGCACACGTTTAAGCTCAGACAACGTCCTTAAAGGATGTGTTAGATATTCTACAGATGCTGTGCAAATAACGGCGTCATAGCTCGCATCATCAAGGGGGAGCTGGGGAAGCGTGTTGAGATCCTGCACCAGCCTTTGGGTTGCTCGCGTGTTATGAGCCAGCTCCTCCTCGTTCATGCCTAAGACAGTGAGGCCTGCGAGCTCAAGCGTTTCCGGGAGGTGAGAGTCCCAGCTTCCCATGCAGTCAAGCACCGTACTTCCCTGGGGAATCAACCTGGAATACTCCCCGCTGATAGTTGCCCGTGCTTGACTGTCTAGATGCTGAACCAAGCGAGGTTCCCGGTAGAAGAGTTCATCTACTCGTTGATCGCTCCGCTCAAAACTTTCTGGAGCAAAGTACCCAGAAGTATCTCCCTGAAATCGGGTCTGCATTCCTGGTCCATCGCTGGTGATGCGTTCCAGCCAATCCTCACAACGCCCTCCCCGTTCTTTCTGCTGCTCTTGCACATCAAGGATTTTCATTGTCAGCTTCAAATCGTATCCTGCCAGGGGGTGATTGAGATCAAATATCCACTTTTCTCCTTCAGCACCGAGAAAGCGACAGGGGGTGAGAGTCGCCAGGTAGATTCCCCCTACACCATGGAGCATGCCTTGAGGGTAATATCTCCCAGGAATAGGCGCAATAGGCTCACCAGCTGCATTGGTGCCGCGGAACTGATGCGGGCGCACCTGGATTTTTTTAGTAATTTGGTAAGGAGTGGTAAATAGATCTGCAGGAAGAGTAATCTCTGCCTCATCTCCGACGGATTTTCCCTTCAATGCATTCACAAGGGATGGATTGAGTATATCGCGCCAGAAACTTACCGGATGTGCCCAGAGTTTTTCCACATGTGTGGCCTCTTTAGAGCTCCAGCTCAGTGAGAATTCTGCGGTAACTCGACTGTATGTATCAATCATCTGCATGATCTATCTCCTTGTACAGAGGACGACTAAAATATAGAAGCTTGCTGCTTTGAGGACCAGGTGCGAATATAACGTTGCACATCAAATTTTCGACGAGCCCCGTTTGCATTCATGTAACGGATGGATCCAAAAATCGGTCGTTTGGTCCAACCCCGATCGTGTACTCCGCCAATGGACCAGGCAATACCCGTATAGCCGTTGCTTTCCCGGCCATCCAGGGCATAACGATCATTCAAATATATGGCGATACGTAGGGCATCGGCAGGGGTCGGGGTCCATTCGAGAATTTTTTTGGCCCAATACATACGCATATAGCCATGCATGGCCCCGGTCTGGACAAGTTGCCTTTGGGCCGCATTCCACAGTGGCTGATGGGTTACAGCCTGATCGAATTCTTCTAGCGAGTAGAGGTATTGGCGTGGATCTTTACTGTGTTCCTCAAGCGTACGTTGGGCCCACTCCGGAAAAGCAGAGACCTGATCGTAGTCTGCACTGTAGAAACAGAAATTATCCGAGAGTTCTCTGCGTACGACTAATTCCTCCACAAAGCTCTCAACGTTATCACTGTTCAAGCCACGTTTATCTATTTCCAGGAGAATGCGTTGGGCTGATATCATCCCAAAATGTAGATAGGGGGAGAGGTCCGAACAGGCATCTTTATTGGGGTCGTTTCGCTGGTCGTAGGTATTAAGACGTGTGGTTAAAAAGGTGGTCAGTGTTTGCTGGGCCCCCTTCTCTCCTGGCTTGAGCCAATCAACCGGCCCTACCGTCGTATCAACTCTGAGCGTTTGACGCAGCTCTGGAAAAGAGAGGCTTGCAGGGGGGGTGTCCCAGGCATGGGGGTGGGACGAAAATTGGGGAAAGGGCGTGAGGAACTCTGGGAGCAGCTTATGAATTTTAGGGCGAATCGTCCGAGCCATGTACTCCCGTTTGGGAGAAGCTTCCCAGACCGGCACGATGTTACGGGAATCTACCTCAAGTACGGGTGCTCTTTGCCCTTTCAGGAGAGATTGAATCCAATGTCGCTTGATACGCAGGGGATCATAATCTGTGACAACCAGCGATGGTTGCAGTTCTTTGCAGAGACGATTGATCTCAGTGGCCGGATCACCACTGCGTAAAATGAGAGGAATGTTTGCCTGCTGCAGCGTAGACTCGCTTGCTTCCAACCCTTTGAGCAGAAAATCAAACTGACGCAAAGTGGCTCCAAGAAATTCTGGCACCAGGCAAAAAACAACGGCTAAGGGAACTTGAAGGCGGAGCGCCTCCCCACGTGCATGATGCAGTGCCCAATTATCTTGAAAGCGAAATTCACGATGGACCCAGTAGAGAACAGGTCCCTGTAGCTTGCTCTCACCGTTGTACCGGCGAATGCGCCGATGATCCATGAACTGTTCCATATGCCGGGTTGGGGGAATAAATGATGTGAATATAGAGTGTTATGAAGGGAGTGAAAAGTAAGCCTTCCCCCTATGGTTATGCCACAAAGGGAAGGCTACGTGTTTTACCAGCGCTCTGTGCCAATGATCTCATTGACATTGGTGCAGCTGGCTTTCTCATGGTCTGTGAGGTCATTAAAGCTCTTTACCCCACCGCGTCCATCATCGAGGTTACAGCTGAACTCACGCCCTTTATCATCACGAACCCATACCATTGACTCGTATCCGATATTGCCAAGATTTCTATCTCTTTCGCTGAATTCCATTATATATCTCCAGATATTGATGTGTGAGAGTACGATTGCTCTGTTTCAGTGCTACAGTTTACCAGCGCTCTGTGCCAATGATCTCATTGACATTGGTGCAGCTGGCTTTCTCATGCTCTGTGAGGTCACTAAAGCTCTTTACCCCACCGCGTCCATCATCGAGGTTACAGCTGAACTCACGCCCTCTATCATCGCGAACCCATACCATTGACTCGTATCCGATATTGCCAAGATTTCTATCTCTTTCGCTGAATTCCATTATATATCTCCTAAGTAATAGAGAGTTAAGCACTCGTTTCGAGTGATATTTTTTACCAGCGCTCAGTTCCGATGAGCTGGTTGACGTCCATGCACTGTTTTTTTTCTTCTTCGGTGAGATCTTCTCGATCATTGATATCACCATTCAGTGCGCTGATGGGGCAGACATACTCTTTACCGTTTTTATCTTTAATCCAGGCTAGTGATTCATATCCGCTCATATCATCCTCCTATGGATGTTTTTGCTTTTGTCATTTGCTCGTGCTTGCAACAGTAAACAAGAAAACTCAAGCCACAATGGGAGGGGAAAATGGGTTTAATGATAACTATGACTATCATTAAGCTGTATAAATTAGCGATAATATTGATAAAAATGAAATATTCTGAATGCAAAAAATGACATGAAAAGATGAAAAAAATTTTGCGAAGAGCTGAATTCAATACCCTGTAGACCACAATCCCTGAGTAATGGCCTCTTGACGAAGTACCTGAGCGGTATAATTATCTCCAGAGTCCGTGGGCATTCATCCGTGCGTCAGTTTTGTTGTTTGTAATCTGCCGTCACGGATTCAGGTTTCTGAAATGCCTATTGGGTAGGTTGGAAAGTGCTTTCTTTGCCAACATCAGGGCCGTATCCGGGAGTGGTGTCCTGGGAACTGGTCCTGTGGAGAGCACTTATCAATCTGACCATAATCGCCTGTTGTGTTCGAAATCAGACGTCATAAGATGACAACCCCTTCCATGAATCTGTGGAGCACAGACTATGAACAAAAATGCGAAAGTAAACAAATTCAAACTTATGGCTTCCTGCCTGCTGTGCCTGACACTGCTCGCAGGGATGTATGCGCCAGTGCATGCACAAAACGAAAGTGATATTGCAATTCTCGACCGATCGGCGAAGGCCTTTGCCTCGGTGGTCAAAAAAGCGGGCCCGGCGGTGGTGCATGTAGCGGTGGAAAAAGAAAAAGCTGCTAGCGGTCGCTCTCAGGATCCTCTTGATTTGTTCAATGATCCGTTTTTTGAGCGTTTTTTTGGCCCCCAATTGCGCCAGCATCGCAAGAATCCTCAACAAAAACAACGTAGCTACAAGCAAAAAGCGGCTGGCTCCGGGTTTATTATTGGAAGTGACGGCTATATCCTGACCAACAACCATGTGGTTGCCGACGCCGACAAGATTACGGTGCGTCTGGCTGACAAGCGGGAATTTAAAGCAACCGTGGTGGGGACCGATCCCCAGTCTGATGTGGCTTTGATTAAAATTAACGCCAAGGATTTGCCGGTTATCCCTCTGGGTAACTCTGATGCTCTGGAGGTTGGTGAATGGGTAATTGCCATTGGTAATCCCTTCGAGCTGAACCAGACCGTCACCGTTGGCGTGGTCAGTGCCAAGGGACGTAACCGCATGGGGATAACAGATTACGAAAACTTCATTCAGACCGATGCGGCCATTAACCCCGGGAACTCGGGTGGTCCGTTGTTGAATATCCACGGCGAGGTCATCGGTATGAACACCGCTATCTTCTCCCGCAGCGGTGGCTATATGGGAATTGGCTTTGCCATCCCGATCAATATGGCCAAAAATATCGAGCAGCAGCTGCGTAAAAACGGCAAGGTTGCCCGTGGCTGGTTAGGAGTAATGATTCAGGATGTGAATGAAGATCTGGCCAACTCCTTTGGCGGCAAAGTTGGCGGGGCTCTGATCTCCGAGGTAAGCGATGATTCCCCAGCCAAGAAGGGGGGCTTGAAAAACGGCGATATCATCACCGGGATCAACGGAGAAAATGTGTCTGACGTTGGTGATCTGCGCAACAAAATTGCCATGACTCCGCCCAATACCACACTCACTCTTCAGGTCCTGCGCAATGGTACAACCAAAGAACTGCACGTGACCATTGGAGAGCAGCCTAGTGATATGTCATCGTTCTCTCAGGAAGGGGGCAAGGATGCCCAGATGGGGAGCTTTGGTCTGAGTCTGCAGGATCTGACTGATGCGCTGGCTGATCAGTTTGGCTATAAGAAGGATCAGGGCGTACTGATTGTCGATGTTGAAGACAACAGCCCCGCCGCTGAGCTTGGACTGCGGTCCGGTATGCTGGTTGAAGAGGTAAATCGAGTTCGGGTGCATTCGCTGAAAGACCTGCGCCAAGCGATTAATGACAGCCAAAATAAGCAACAGGTTTTGTTGCGTGTGCGCTCTGGAAAGCACAGCCAGTACGTCGTGTTGCAGAGTGAATGATGCAGCCCTTTTGGGGTAATTTTTGAGTATGTATCTGTGAATGTTCACGGGGTACAATGAAAAGCCGGTTCGAAATTTTTCGAACCGGCTTTTTTAATGAGTGCCCCTGGGGATATAATTACGCAATTCCTATCTCTTGGGCAGCTGATCCTCAATAATCTTGAGCAGTGAGTGCAGGGTAAAAGGCTTTTTTATGAGCGGTACTTCACATTCATTTTCTTCCTTGAGAACGTCCCCGGCATAGCCGGACATGAAAATAGCTTTGAGATTGGGCCGAAGCTTACGAATTTTTCTGCAGAGCTCTCGACCGTTCATCTCTGGCATGATCACGTCACTTAAAAGAAGGTCGATCATAATTTCAGGCTGGCGGCAGATGGCTAACGCCTTGCTGGGGGTTGAGGCCACCAGGACTGTATAGCCACTGGCCGTCAGTATATCCTGTGCCATCTGGCGGACGGTCTCCTCGTCTTCGACCAGCAAAATTGTACCTGTACCTTGAGGGAGTATCCACTCGCTTGGACACTCGATAGCTTCAGTTATGGGGGCATGGGTGCGCGGAAGAAAAACCCGAAAGGTTGTGCCGACACCAAGCTTACTGTCTACCATGACCTGCCCTTTGTTCTGGGTCACAATTCCGTACACTGTTGCCAGCCCCAGGCCAGTTCCTTTACCGCTCTCCTTGGTTGTATAAAACGGCTCAAAGATATGGAGCAGGGTCTCCGGCTGCATCCCCATTCCGGTATCGTGGATACTGATCTGGACATACTCTCCGGGGCTAAAATCGGGATAGCGACAGGTGTAACTCGCTTCCAGGGTGACGTTCTCTGTGGTCACGGTGATCTGCCCATGTCCCTCAATGGCATCCCGGGCATTGACGATCAGGTTCATCAGAATTTGGTCAACTTGAGTTGAATCCATATACACCGGCCAGAGATCTGGAGAGGTGCGTACTTCTACGTTGATATCTTCACGTATAAGTCGTCCCAGCCCCTTTTTGATTCCCTTTACCAGGAGATTAAGATCAAGAACCTGGGGAGAGATTTCCTCCTGGCGGGAGAAAGCCAGCAATTGCCGAGTAATATCCCGTGAGTGGCTGGCAGCGCGGATAATCTGATTCACATAGGTATGCTGTTTTTCTTCGCTGACATGGCTTTGATGCATCAGGTCGGCATAGCCCAGAATCACAGAGAGCTGATTGTTGAAATCGTGGGCGACGCCACCGGCCAACCGTCCGACAGCCTCAATTTTCTGGGCCTGGCGTAACTGGTTTTCTAGGGTGCGGCGTTGATGCTCGGACTCTTTTTCTTGGGTGGTATCCACCATAATGCCACGACGCCAGCGTGGGCGGCCCTCTTCCATCGCCACAGTGATCCGGTCCTGAATCCAGACCGTACGGCCATCTGCAGCCTGAAAACGATAGATCAATTCATGGTCTTTCCCCTGCGCTGTAGCGTCACGCGTTGCCTGGTGGGCCCAGTGTTGATCTTCTGGATGGAGATGCTGCAGCCAGAAGTTTTCTTCTGACCATTGTTGGATCGGGTACCCCAAAAGACGCTGGGCCTCACGACTGACGTAGGTAAAACTGAGACTGTCCGCATCGGTCTCCCAGACAATGCCATCCACCGAGTCGACCAGGTTCATGAAACGAATCCGTTCTTTGAGGAGCTCCTCTTCATTACGTTTTTTTTCTGTGATATCCCAGGCGATACCCAGTACACCGATCAAGTTTCCACGTTCATCGTGTACGGGTGTTTTGATTGTCTCCAGTAGTTCACGGTGACCATCATCGGCATAGGTTACCCATTCTTCGTTAATGCTTGGCGCATTGTTGCCCAGCGCTCGCTGATCATAGCTGCGAAATGCCTGGGCCACTTCCTGGTTAAAAAGCTGGTAGTCGTCCTGACCGACGATCGTGCTTTCCTTCTGACCGACAAAACGTTCGAAACGGCTGTTACAACTCAGGTATCTCCCTTCGGCATCTTTCATCCAGATGAGTGCGGGGACGGTCTGCAGGAGTTTACGCAGATTTGATCGTTCCTGTTCAAGGGCTAACTGGGTACATTTGTGGGCATGCACATCCCTGGCCATGAAATAGAGGCATTCCCGGTTGTTGACCTGAATTGGAATGAGGTACATTAGGGCATGATGGTAGGTACCTGATTTCAGGCGTAGCTTAAAAGGAAAATTTTCCAAAACTCCATGTTGACGTAAGAGAGCAATGGCTGCCTCACGTTCTTCAAGTGTCCAGAGGCCTAGGTCAATGGAGCTATGGCCAATGACTTCCTGAGCGTTCCAGCCTGAGACCGCGGTGAATCCCGCATTAATCTCGATAAAACAGCCATCTTCGAGTCGGGTGATGCCTGCCATGTCCGGAATCAGTTGAAAGATGGAAGAATATTTTTGCTCAGAAAAGCGAAGACTTTCTTCGGTCAGGACTCGCTCGTTGATTTCATTTCTCAAAGCGAGATTATGGCGTTGTACCCGTTTGGGACGTTCAGCCAGCCAGCCGACCAAGAGAGCAAGTGCCAGGCTGAAGACGAGGCCAATATAGAGGCGTAGGGAGTGCGTTGCGGCAAGGACCGGCCAGCCATTGTGGGGCATGGCGCAGAGTTGCCATTGGGTACCGGGAACATCCACCGGCATGCAGACGGGGGCTTTTGGTTCGAAAAGTTCAGGTGTACCCAGGAGAATGACTGTATTGGCATCACCCTCTGTAAGGCTTTCCTTTTTCAGGCCGATAACAAAGGATTCGGTATCGTGCACTTCGGCTGTCGCGAGCAGTTGGTCGACGTCTGTGACCACGGAAACAACTCCCCAATAGCTTAAAGGAGAGGCAGGGGTACTGCGTCTGAAAACCGGAACTCGCGCAATGAGGCCCCGTCCGCCCTGGACCAGGTGATGCGGGCCGGAAAAAATAGGTCCTTGGGCTAAGCGGGCCAGGCGAACATCTTTGTACTGTGTGGGGCTCTCATCGTATTGGAAGCCAATGGCCTGTTCATTGCCTTTCTGGGGATAGATCTGGGTGATGACGTCGTTGGGCGCGATGCCGATATTGTGAATGGCGGGATTGTTGTCAATCGCCTGTTCGCCCAGAGCCTGGAAGAGTTTCTGGCTGATGGTCCCTGCATGGGTGATAACCCCACTGATCCCTGTGGTGGCGTTGAAGAGGTTGAGCACCGCTCCTTCCAATCGAGCCCGCATGGGGGCGAGCTCATTCACCGCCTCGGCGTTTTGCTTGAGCAGGTCCTGCTCCCTGTCCAACAACGCCAGCTGCCAGCTGAATAGAGTGCCGACAGCCAGAATGAAGCAGGCCATTGCCCATGATGCACGGGAACGAGGAAATAACGAGGACAACGATTGGGGGGGCAAGTGCACCTCCGGAATTAGGGAGACCTATGAATAAATCTGAAATTTGTTGTTAATATAGAAAGATATGATTCAGCATAACAGTGGAGACAACAAAGTCAAGCTCCATGCTCTGGACTATTTCGAGTTGCTTGGTCAGGAAGAAGCACTACCTTAAACAAGGTGAACATACCCGCTGTAACAAATTCAGCAGAGAGACAAGGAGAGATTTTTCAATGCGCATTCATGCCTTGCAACATGTATTCTTTGAGGGGCTTGGGGCTCTCAATGACTGGATTACAAAGCAGGCCCATACCCTGAGTCTGACCCGTCTGTATGCAGGAGAGCTCCTGCCAGATCTGGAGAGCTTTGATCTGTTGTTGATCATGGGCGGGCCCATGAATATCTATGACGACGATCTCTATCCCTGGCTTGCCCAAGAGCGGGCCTTTATCAGCCAGGCAATTGCCGCTGGCAAGTCTGCTCTGGGGATCTGTCTGGGAGCCCAGCTTCTAGCCGATGCTCTGGGAGCCCGGGTATACCCAGGGCCGAAAAAGGAGATCGGCTGGTTCCCCATCGAAATTTCGCCTGCTGGACAGCAGGGACTTTTTCAGGGACTGCCTGCCTCTGCCCTGGTTTTCCACTGGCACGGGGACACCTTTGATCTACCGCCGGGAGCTCTCCACCTTGCGCAGAGCTATGGCTGTATCAATCAGGCCTTTCTTTTTGAGGGGCGTGTACTTGGGCTGCAGTTTCATTTGGAATCAACAGAAGAAACTGTTCGGGAAATTATCACGCACTGCGGTGATGAACTGATCCAGGGGGAATATATTCAGACAGAGGAGCAGATGACACAGGTTGCTCCAGCCCGGTTTGCAGAGATGCATCGGTTGCTGGAAATAATGCTGAGTCGATTTGTAGCGTAGTCTTTGCTGTCTGGTTTCCCCCTTGGATAGAACACGGATTCTGGTAGATGGTTCGGGTTAGCGGGCGGCCCGTTGCCGCTGCTCCTTGAAGCGGAGTAAGTCGGCCAAAAGTTCGCAGGCAGGGGTTTCTACCCCGTGCAGACGTCCCTGGTTGGACACGTAGCCCACCATGGCTTCCACTTCTGTGGGTTTATTATTTTCCAGGTCCTGGAGCATGGAGGCGCGGTGATTGTAGGTGGCGGGGACCAGGTTATCGTAAAACAGGGTGCGGTAGGTCGCTGCATCCGGCCAAGGGGTGGCGCCGCCCAGTGCGTGGATAACGGCAAAGGTCTCGTCGATGACCTTGTTCATGATCTGTTTGGTGTCTTTGCTTTCGCCCAAGGCTCCATAGTGGACGCCAAGAATGGCGCCAAGGGGGTTAAGGGCACAGTTGTAGAGCAACTTGGCATAGAGGGACTGGTAGACGTCTTCCACCGCGATCGTGGGTAAGCCGGCATGATCCAGGGCCTCGGCCAACTGCTGGGCTGCCGGGGGAATGGCTCCACGGACAGAGCCGCCGATATGAACTGCATCGGCACTGACGGTAATCTTTACCTGGGCTGATTGTTCGATTTCAAATCCGGTGATGACCCGACCAGCCAGGCTGCGCTCTTCTCCCAGGCGGGCGGTGAGTTTTTCCAGATTCCCACAACCGTTCTGGAGCGATACAACGGGACAGCTGCATTGGGATAGGGCGACAATATCATCTAAGGCCGTATCTGTTCCGTAGGTTTTGGTGGTGAGCAGGATCATGTCGAGATCGCTGCCACTGGTCTGGCTGAGTTCTGGTATCAGCTCAAGCTGTTCGCCACTGATCTGGTAGGTACCGAAAATACCGGTGACGGTGAGTCCCTGAGCTTTCAAGACATCGATAAAACGGGGGCGTAAGACAAGGGTGACCTGGTGTCCATCTGCAGCTAACATACAACCAATGGCCTGACCAAGGGCACCCGCCCCATAGACTAATACTCGCATGTAATTCCCCCTGCGATCGGTGTATTTATTGCCGTTGTTGGCAAAAAAACGTACCTTCGCAGTCATAAAAATGGATCTTATACTGCTCTACTCCTGGAGGACCGGTGTGGAACTGATCATTATTGCCGCAGTTGCCCAGAACCGGGTTATCGGCCGACATAATACCATTCCTTGGCAAATACCGGAAGAGATGGAACATTTTAAAATGACTACCATGGGGCATTGGTTGATCATGGGGCGCTTGACCTATGAATCCATAGGCGGGCCTCTGCCCGGGCGCAGAAGTATCGTGGTCAGCCAATCCTCTGATTTTACGCTGCATAAAGACTGCGTAAAGGTGGCTTCACTTTCGGATGCGCTTGAGCTCTGTGCTCAAGAGGATCGCGTTTTTGTCATTGGTGGTGCTCGCCTCTATGAAGCGGCCCTGCCTCTTGCCGACACCATGATCATCAGCTGGATCAATAAAGACTATGAGGGCGATGCCTATTTCCCTGATTTCAGTCAGTTCCCTTTTGTTGAATGCGAGAGGCGAACGCTGGCCGCAGCGGTTCCCATAACCGTGAGTACCTATACCCAAAAACGATAAAGGCGACGGATGTTGAGTTACCCTTTGGGCTTACTCTCGCTTGACGAGGCGATCATTGGGTATTCGGTCTCCGGGCCGATGACGTTGACATCCTCGGCAAAGAGCGGCTGTGAGCTGAGGTAGGCAGCAACAAGCGTTGCCACCGCACTCAGTGAGTTGAGATGGGCCCGCTCATAGCCATGGGAGGCGTCCAAGCCAAAGCATATCAGGGCGGTACGGATATCATTGCCCGCCTCCAGGGCAGCAGCAGCATCGCTGCGGTAATGAAGGAAAATATCGCGGCTGAACTCGATCTCCTGCTGCATGGAAAGATTGATCAGGTGCCTGGTCAGATGGATATCAAAGGGACCGCTGGAATCTTTCATCGCCAGGGTGACCCCCATCTCGCTGGTATTTTGGTCAGGGGCCAGGGTGCCGTTATCAATGGAGATCATCTCTGCAACGTCACCGTGGAGAATATGCGAGGCACCTACGCCGACCTCCTCGGAGATGGTAAAGAGCAGATAGGTGGTAAGAGGGATGGGAAGGTTGTGTTCCTTGATTGATTTCGCCGCCGCCAGCACCGCCGCCACACCTGCCTTGTCGTCCAGATGGCGGGCATTGATAAATCCGCTCGGAGTTGCCTCGAAGTTGGAATCAACAGAGACAAAATCTCCAATGCGCAAACCATATTCCCAGAGCGCGTCCAGAGAAGGAAGATTTTCATCGATGCGAATTTCAAGATTGTTCCAGGACGCGGGCTGCGTATCAATCTCTTCATTGTAGCGATGGCCAGAAGCTTTCAGCGGCAGGATCGTTCCACGGGTGACCTGTCCATTATCACTGTGCACCAGGACCCGAGCTCCCTCGGCAAAGCGAGCCGACCAGGTACCGATGGGCACTACGCTTAAACGCCCATTTTTTTTCAATCCATTGACCATGGCACCCAAGGTATCAAGGTGGGTGACAATGGCCCGACGCGGATCCCCCTGTTCCCCCGCAAGATGGGCGCGAATCGCCCCGCGGCGGGTCAGTTCGTAGGGAATTTCCAACCTGTCCAGCTCGCCACAGACAGCGCGGACCATTTCATCGGTCATGCCCGAAGGGCTGGGAATGGCGAGAAAAGTCTCCAGGAGCTCTAAAATATAGTTTCGATCTATGGGAATTCTCATGCCTTGGCCTCAGCAAAGGATCTGGTTTGGGGGAAGAGCAGATCGATAAAGCGCTCTGCCGTGGGCTGGGGCTCATGGTTTGCCAGGCCCGGTCGCTCGTTGGCCTCAATGAACACGTAATCGGGCCCGGTGAGATCTGGGACCAGAAAATCAAACCCCACCACCGGTATCTGCAGGGCCTGTGCTGCGGTTTCCGCGGCCTGAATCAGTGAAGGGTGAATCTGGTTGGTGACATCGTGAATCGTGCCCCCGGTATGGAGGTTGGCTGTTTTTCGTACCATCAGGCTTTGTCCTTCGGGGAGGACGTCATCCAGGCTGTAGCCCTGGCGTTTGATGGTTCGACAGGTCTCGTCATCTAAGGGGATGGTGCTCTCCCCATCGGTGGCCGCTGCTCGGCGGCGGCTCTGTTTAGCAATCAGCTCGCGTACGCTCAAAAGTCCATTACCACTGATGGAGGCTGGGCGGCGTACGGCGGAGGCCACATGCTTGTAGTCTATGACAATCAGGCGCAGATCCTCACCCGATACATACCGCTCCATGATGATCTTATCGCAGATTTTTTTTGCTTTTTTATACGCCTCGATCACTTCTGTCCTGTTGTCCAGGTCAACAAAAACCCCTGCGCCCTGTTCGCCGCGTGCCGGTTTCACCACCACCTTTTTATGGCGGCCAAGAAAATCGACCGCTTCTGTCTTTGAGGTGATTACTTTCTGGGCAGGCACACGAATCCCTGCCTTTTTGAGTAGGCGCCGGGTCACGGCCTTGTCATCGCAGCGGCTCATGGCAATGGCCGACGTCAGCTCGCTCAAGGATTCCCGGCAGACGATACGCCTTCCTCCCAGGCAGAGCTCAAAGAAACCGTTTTCGCAGTCAAGGACCTCCACGCCAATACCGCGTCTGCGTGCCTCATCGGTGATGATGCGGGCGTAGATATTGAGTTTGTCCTCTGGATCGGGCCCCAGAAAGAGCGGCTCATTGATGGGATTTTTCTTTTTGATCACATAGACCGGCACCTGCTCGAAACCGAGTTTGTCGTAGAGGGCTATGGCCTCACTGTTGGTATGCATCACCGAGAGATCAATAAAGCTACGTTCCCGTTCCATGAACGACATAATCAGTTCCCGTACCAGGGTCTCCCCCACCCGGGCAAAGCCACAATGCTGGTCCACAGCCAGGGCCCAGAGGCTGGTGCCGTTGTCCGGGTCATGCATGGCTTTGTAATGGTCCACTCCGGTGATTGCGCCGATAATGGCCCCTGTGTCCGGGGCTATCGCCACGAGAACGCAGATGGCATCATCCTTGGCAGCCTTGGCGTAAAATCCCTCGTAGCTGGGTAGCATGCCCCATGAACGGTAAATGCGGTTGAGCTCCTGCTCGTCGTCGCTGAGACGAATGGGACGGACCAGGACACCCGTGGGCTCCTGCTGGGGAACACGGTAATTCTTAAAATCCAGCCGATAGGTCAGCGAGGGGTCAATAAACAGTTCCTGGGGCGCATAGGAGATCACCACATGGGGATCACGCATGTACATGGCGATATCCCGCCGCCCCCATTTTTCTTTCCGGATAGTCTCAGCAAGCCGTTTGGGGTCTTGAAAGGTTTGCCCAAAGATGAGGCGCCCCCATCCACAGTCGACGCTGACTTCCCTCTTCATGGTGGCGAACCGTTTTTTGCGTATCGGTTTTCCCCAGTGTTTGAGAGAGGCCATGCATGAGGGATCCATGGGGTTGTTACAGTCTTCCTTACTCATGGTCGTGTTCCTTCTGTCCCGAAATGTTGTTGGTCATCGAATCTGTGTGCAAATATGCTTGTGGAGTGTTTCACGCATCATGGATGCAGGCTATATTTCATGGGTCTGCAGCCACATCTCCAAGAGAGCTACCTGCCAAAGTTTGGAGCCACGCAAGGGGGTGATATGCTGATCGGGTTCCTTGAGGAGCATGTCGATATACTCCTGCCGAAAAAGTCCACGCTGCCGGGCTTTTTCGTTGGTGAGATAGGTGCGGACAAACTCCAGATACGGTCCTTGGATGTATTTGAGCGCTGGAACTGGAAAATAGCCTTTGGGGCGGTCGATAACCGTGCTGGGAATTACCCGGCGCGCAGCTTCTTTTAAGATCCATTTGCCGCCATCTTTGAGTTTGAGCGCTGCGGGAATATGACCTGCATAATCGACCAGCTCATGATCCAGGAATGGAACCCTGGCCTCCAGGCTCCAGGCCATGGTCATGTTGTCCACCCGTTTCACCGGATCGTCGGCAAGCATGATGGTCGTGTCCAGGCGGAAGGCCTTGTCCACGGCTTTGGACGCTCCTGGTTGGGCAAAGGCCTGTTGGACAAATGACCGACTGTAATCGGAGTGGAGATAATCCGGATGCACGGTTCGGGCGAACTCCTCCTGGTCGCGATCAAAAAAGACCCGACAGTAGTCATCGACCGGGTTTTCACTGTTCACCAACGGCGGATACCAGTGATAGCCGCCAAAGACTTCATCTGCACCCTGCCCGCTCTGGACGACCTTGACATGTTTGGCCACCTCCTGGGAAAGGAGGAAAAAACCAACGTTGTCGTAGCTGACCATGGGTTCGGACATGGCTGCAAAGGTTTGCGGAAGGGTTTCCAGAAGGCGATCAGAGCGGACGAAGATACGGTGATGGTTGGTGGCAAAGCGCTGGGCTATGATGTCTGAATATTCAAATTCATCACCCTTTTCACCTCCAGCCTCTTCAAACCCCACGGAAAAGGTGTTCAGGCCCCGTTGGCCCTCTTCTGTCAGAAGACCAACCAGGAGGCTGGAGTCGACGCCGCCGGAGAGGAGCACGCCCACGGGGACGTCGGCGATCATTCTTCTACGTACGGCAGCGCGAAGGTGTTCAAGTAGCCCCTCTTGCCATTGTTCCGCAGTCAGTGTCCGATCCTGGTCTGTCTGTTCGACCCGCATCTGCCAGTAATTGTGATCGCTGCATCTACCATCTGGCTCATAGATGCGAAGTGTTGCCGGTGGCAGTTTTCGAATACCTGAGAGTATGGTGTGGGGCGGAGGAACCACCGCATGCCAGTGAAGATAGTGATGGAGGGCAACCGGGTCGATGCGGGTGTCCACATCACCGGCTGCCAGCAAGGCGGGCAGGCTGGAGGCGAAACGAACGCCTTTGCTTCCCAGGTTTGCGTAGTAGAGCGGTTTGATTCCAAGTCGGTCGCGAGCGATGATGACTCGGTTACTCTCACGTTCATGGATGGCAAAGGCAAACATGCCGTTAAACCGTTCAACACAGGCAGGGCCCCAGGCATGCCATGCCTTGAGAATGACCTCGGTATCGCCGTGTGAAAAAAAATGATAGCCAAGTCCTTGCAGCTCCTGGCGTATCTCTGGGTAATTATATATACAGCCATTAAAGACCACGGCCAGGCCAAGCTCGGGATCGCTCATCGGCTGACGGGCTTTTTCACTGAGATCAATAATTTTCAGGCGCCGGTGAGCAAAAGCGACCTGAGCGTGGCGGTAGACTCCGGACGCATCTGGTCCTCTGGGGACCATGCGGTCCATCATCTGTTCTAAAGGTGTAAGGGATGGAGGTGTATCGGAGAATTGGATTTCGCCGCAAATACCACACATAAAAGAATAACCTCGTGTATGACTTTTGAGATTTTCGATTCAAGAAAATTGAATCGTTGAATATTATGATTTGTTTTCCGGATCAATATTGATGTGCTTGTTAGGTTGGAGGAAAGATTATTTTGTATTATTGAATTTGTATACTGTATAAAATTAATAAAATGGAATTGATTAAATTCTTGTTATTTGAATTTTATGCAGAATATCTTGAGTGGATTGATTCGTATGTAGACCTCATTTTGTATATCTTCTACATAGTTCAATTATTTTTGGAGGGCTCTTTGATTTGTTTGTGAAAATGTTGGCTAATTTTATACCAATGTAGATTGAGAGAAAACTAGCGTAAATTCAGGCATGGAAACATGAAGCTGGTTCAATGTCAACCTCCCATCTTCCTGGTTTTTGAGTGGGGCTATGAAGAATATGTGTCATATCGTGTTGATATGGTGCAATTTATTTGTTTGTAAATTTTTGATTATTTTTTGGTCTTTATCTTGGTTGAACTCGAGATTATTTTCCGTACCTCCTCCTCTGCTGAGGCAGCAAAATTCGGCTGGAAACTGATTTTTCGTAACCGATCAGGGGGGAAGCTCCGGACACGCCCCCGTATATTCGTACCTGTAAGCGATTGCGGGGTGCCTTCGAACTAGGCATCGGCCTGTGCAGCGTACGTCGGTACCCAAAAGGCCGATAACACAGCAGATGGTGCCCCGTGATCGCGTACGATTTTTCCGGTTTTGGTTTGTGTACCACAATGCATGCAGCTCTCTTTATTTTATGCTAAAAATACGCTATGCGACGCTTTTATATTTCCCCTGATTCCATTGAGAACAACCTGATTACCATCACCGGCCAGGAAGCCAGGCATATGGCGATGGTGCTGAGACTGAAACCTGACCAGCAGGCCGAGTTTTTTGACGGCCTGGGGGGCGTGCATACAGCGACCCTGGTGAGGGTGGAAAAGCAGCAGGTGGTGGCCGAGATTCTCGCCAGCCGAGAAGAGCGTGATACGTCTCCTGCACCGCTGACTCTGGCCCAGTGTCTTTTGAAAGGTAAAAAAATGGACCTGGTTGTCCAAAAGGCAACCGAGCTTGGAGTGCACACTTTTCTTCCCCTGGTTTCTCGTTACTGTGAAAATCGGGGAGAACGAAATCCGATTGAGCGCTGGCAGCGGATCATGATCGAGGCCTGCAAACAATCCCACCGAGTCACCCCCATGCGCATTTTACCAGTCACGCCCCTTGATGCTGCCGACTACCTTCCCTATACCCATCGACTGGTTGCCTGGGAGGCGGAGCAACATCGCTCTCTGCCGACCGACTTTTTAGAACAGCCGGGTCCAATCTGTCTGCTGCTGGGACCTGAGGGGGGCATTCACCAGGAGGAGATTGCCTTTCTCCAAGCGCAGCACTTTTCTTCATTTTCTTTAGGGCCACGCATTCTCCGTGGCGAGACCGCTGCCCTGGCCTCTGTGTCGATTGTCCAATATCTCTGTGGTGCTCTTGATCCTGAATGCTCACGCCTTTAGGGAAAACCTCATAGATGAAGAGAGCCTCTGCATCAGGCGACGATGATGTCCATGAATGCAGGTCGATAGTAACTTTTTCTTATAGATGATAAATATGCGAGCTGTTGTTCAACGTGTCTCAACGGCCAAGGTTGAGGTGGACGGTGTCATCACCGGTACCATCGGCCAAGGCCTGCTTGTCCTCTTGGGAGTACATCAAGGCGATACGGAAAAAGATATGGTGTGGATGGTCGACAAAATCCAACACCTCCGTATCTTTGAAGATGACCAGGAACGGATGAATCTCTCCTTAGATGATATCGGAGGAGAGCTTCTGGTGGTCAGCCAGTTCACCCTCTGCGGTGACTGCCGCAAAGGGCGTCGACCGTCCTGGAATGATGCTGCCCCCCCAGAGGTTGCCAAAGATCTGTACGACCGGTTTATTGAGTTGTGCCGTCAACGGAATATTCACACAGAGTCCGGTGTGTTTCAGGCCATGATGGACGTCTCCTTGACAAACGATGGCCCGGTCACCATCCTTTTAGATTCCCATAAACAATTCTGACAACGGAGTGCTATGACCACATTTTCCCTTGGCTCGACGTATCACGGTTTCACCCTGGATCGCGTTTCTTTTGTCGAGGAAGTAAACTCGACAGTCTATCTCTTCACCCATGCGGTGCTCGGTTGCCAGGCCGTTGCCATGAAGAATCAGGACCCCAACAAAACGTTTTGTGCTGCGTTTCGCACTGTCCCTGAGGATTCCACCGGCGTGGCCCACATTCTTGAACATTCGGTGCTGATGGGCTCTCAGAAATATCCGGTCAAGGATGTCTTTGGCGAGATCAACAAGGGCGGCCTCATGACCTTCCTCAACGCCATGACCGGCTCTGATACGACCTGGTATCCCTTTGCAACCAGAAACGAGAAAGAGTACTTCAACATCATGGATGTCTACTGTGATGTGGTCTTCAATCCGCTGCTGCTTCAGTCCACCTTTGAGCAGGAAGGCTGGCACTACCACCTGGAAAACGAGGAGGATAAGCTGCAGCACATGGGGGTGGTCTTTAACGAGATGAAGGGGGCCTTCTCCGATCCGATCCGTTCGCTCTTCCATCACATCTATCAGGGGCTGATGCCGGAATCGACCTATGCCCATGAGTCCGGTGGTGATCCCAAACGTATTCCTGATTTGAGCTATGAGCAGTTTGTCGAGTTTCACCGCTCCCATTATCACCCCTCAAATGCCACCCTCTTTTTTTATGGTGATGCGGATCTGGAAAAGGAGCTGGCCTTTGTGCAGGATCGTTTCCTCGCTCAGTTTGATGGCCCGGTGGACAAGGCTGAGATTAAACCTGGCAAGGACGTGTCTGCTCCCGTGTCTCTTGAGGACACCTATCCCGTTCAGCCGGGCAGTCCCACGGAACAGCGGACCTTTCTGGCTATCAGTTCCGCCATTGGCACCATCACCGATCGTAAGCTCAACACGGCCTTTCAGATTATTGCCAATATTCTCTTTAACTCGGATGGCTCACCGCTGAAAAAGGCCGTGTTTAACTCGGGGGTCTGTAAGGACTTTGGTGGACTTTTTCTGGCCAACTCCAGCATCAAAAGTCTGATCATTACCTACCTCGTCGGGACAGACGCCGAGAAGCGTGACCACTTCCTGGCCATGTACAAGGCCACTTTGACCCGCATGGTTGACCAGGGGCTGGATCATGAGCTGATGCTCTCGGAATTGAACAAATATGAGTTTTCGGTTCGGGAAGAGATGAACAAGGCCCAGCGTGGTCTGGATTTGATCGGGAAATCCCTGCCAGCAATGAAGGGAGGGATGAGTCCCTTTGATGTGCTGGAGATCGATGACCTGCTGGCCCAGATTCGTCGCGAGGCACTTGAAGAGGGCTATTTTGAAGAGCTGATTCGCGCCTACCTGCTGGACAACCCGGCCACGGTCACCGTGACCTTGGCACCGGATCCGGAAAAAATGGCTCAGAATGTTCTTGAGGAGCAGCAACGACTGGAGGCTTTTAACGCCTCGTTAGATGACGCAGGCCGTAAGCAACTGGTCAAGCGTACCCAGGAGTTGATGGCCCTGCAGGCAGAAGCCAACACGGTTGATGACCTGCGCAAACTCCCTCGCCTTGGTCTGGACGACCTGGACAAACACCCCCCCTTTCATGAGGTCAAGCCGACCACCCTGGGTGAGGTTGAGTTGCTGGTCAATGACCTGGAGACCAACGGTATCTGCTATCTGGATATCGGCTTTGATTGCTCGACGCTGCCCCTTGAGGTGCTCCCCTACCTGGATCTCTTTGCCACCATCGTCACCGAGATCGGGACGGTCAATAAAGACTACATGCAGTTTGCCAAGGCGATCAACATCTGTACCGGCGACTTCTCGCATTCGTTTCAGGCCTATTCACAAATGGGGGATCGTGACACTGTCCGGCCGATTCTCTGGCTCCATGTCAAGGCGCTGTCCTCCTATCTTGAGCAGGCCATTGAGTTGGTGACCGAGGTTCTGACCTCCGTGGATTTCTCCGACGAGCATCACCTCGAAGAGATTCTTCAGCGGGAGTTTGCCTGGGCGGAACACTCGGTGCAGAGCGAGGGCTATTCACTGGCGGCTACCCGTGCTTTTTCTCACCTCAGTCAGGCCGGTCGTCTCAATGAGCAGGTACATGGCGTGACCGCTTACCTCCATCTGAAACAACTGGCCGCTGACTATGTTAATGGTGAGGCCAAGCTGCATGCAGCCCTGCGGCAGATTTGTGATCAGCTCTTTGTCCGACAGGGGATGGTGATTTCGGTGACTGCCGATGATAAGGACATTGTCCGTGTTCAGCATGCCGGACTTGGCCTGGTCAAAGCCCTGCCGCAAGGGGGGCTGCCAGCCGCAACACTCAATTTTCCACCGGTTCCCAAGCGGCAGGGGCTGGCCACCTCCGCCGAGGTTGTCTATAACATTCAGACATGTACCCTCTTTCCCGATGTCAGCGTCTATAACGGCAGCTTTGAGGTTCTACGAACCTGGATGTCCCGTGACTACCTCTGGAATACAGTCCGCCAGATGGGAGGTGCCTACGGCTGCTTTATTCAGTTCAACCACCTCACCGGTAACTTTGGCATGATCAGTTACCGGGATCCCCAGGTGAAGAAAACCTATGATGCCTATGAGGCCCTGCCTCAGGTGATCGGAGGTTTGGATTTGTCGCCGGAGTCAATGCAACAGTTGGTGGTTGGTGCCTATGGAACAGCCAATCCGCATCAGGGCCCTGCAGCCAAGGGGGCCACAGCGCGGAATAACTATCTGGCCGGTGTCACCAGGGAGTTTCGTCAGCAGCGGGTGGAGGAAATCGTGCGTACGGGCGTGGATGATCTGCGAGGCTTTGCTCCGCATTTTGCACGGCTCCAGGAAGAGCGTAACCGGGTTACCGTTGGTAACGGCGATAAGATTCAGCAGGATAAAGCGTTGTTTGATGAGGTCCTGAATCTATAAGGAGAGTTTTGTTTTTTTCTGAATCCGTGAGCATTTTTGGAGTGAATAACGGATTCAGTGGTATCCTGAATCCGTGTCCACCTGCTGGCTCTGATTCAGGATTTTTTTTTGGGGGTGGCCAGTCGGTTCACCACCTTCTCATAGTACGGCCCTTCTTCACCAAGCTCAAGGCTGCGTCCCATGCGGCCTTCGAGCTTGGTCCGCAGACAACTTATTTTTCGTAGTTGCCGCACCTTCTCTTTTTCGTCCGTGCAGTTTGCCAGCAGTTGTTCGGTACGAATAATCTCTTTTTGCAGCACCACCTCTTCGGGGACAAAACCACTATTTTTTAGAAGTCGATAAGCCATGCGCAGGTCAGCCGGGACATTGCTCAGGTCTTCTTGGGGCAGCGGTTTGTCCTTCCAGTGACTGAGATCCGGAAGGGATCCCTCCTCCATGGCCTGCTTGATTTTGCGTTCGGCAATCTGTTGGATAAAAGAGAGCATGGGCTGTTACTCTTGCGTTGTTGCTTGGAGTCGTTACAATAGGCTACAGCCCACAGCGGCAGTAACTTTGAACCGACTACAGAATGAGGAGTGGTGTATGAACATGCGATGTCTGTTGGGTGTCTCCCTGGGAGTGCTCATGTCCGCAGCCCTGGGCTGGAGTGCTGATTTCCCCTGGGAGGTTAAACTCCCCTTCAAAGAGGCGACAATTCATTATCAGCTCAGCGGTATGGAGCAAGGAGAAGAAGTCCTCTACATCAAAGAGTATGGTCGAATGCAGGCCAGCTATCATACGACCTCAACCTCCATGATGGGGGTGACCACGAAAAGTCAGAGCGTGAAAATTACCACACCGGATTGGGTTTCGACCTATGATCTGGTCGATCAGGCTGCTTCAAAAACCACCAATCCCAACAAACTGTACCAAAGAGAATATAACAAACTCAGCCTGAGCGAGAAGAAGAATTTCAAGAAAAACGCCACATCGCTTGCTGCGGGAATGTCGGCCCAAATGGCAGGGGAAGTCACCCAGACAAAGACACGTTTCATGGACTATGACTGTGACGTTTTCACCGTCAAAGGTCTGTCCACCAGTTATGTCCTCGAGGGAACGAATATCCCCCTGAAGACGGAGACATCCATGATGGGGATGAAGACTACAGTTGTGGCCATCAAGGTTGACACCTCTACCCCTGTTCCGGACAGTGTCTTCGATGTACCACCTGGACTGACGGCAGAATATGCCCCCCAGGCGGAGGCTATGTTGGAGGGAAGCGTTCAGCAAGTAGTGAATAGCTTCAAGGGAGCAGATGCTGGGGCAAAGATGCAACAGCAGGTGGGCATGGGGGCTATGATGACACCTCGAATGGAGGCTATGCAGGCCGATGGAGTTAATGCAGATGAACAGGCAGAGATGATGCGCCGCATGCAGGAGGCCATGCAGCAGATGCAGAATATGCAGTAACCGGTTATCCTTGGTTCGGCTTGACCGCCCCTGCGATCATTATAAAAAAACCCCTCGAAGCGGACCGCTTCGAGGGGTTTTTTTATGGAAATCACGAATCCGTGAATCCGGGACATGGAGAGCATGATTCATCGTCTTACTGCTTTTGCAGGACCGTATCCTTGAGCCATTCCTGATCCTCTTTCTGGGGGTAGTCCTCAATGTAATGCAGACCGCGAGACTCCTTGCGAAGGCTGGCACTTTGAACGATCAGATCGGCAACAACCGCCAGGTTGCGCAGCTCGACCAGATCCGGCGTAAGGAGGTAGTCATAGAAATGCTCCTTGATTTCTTTGACCATCCAGCTGAGTCGTGTCTGGATCAGGTCCAGACGCTTTTGGCGACGGACAATGCCAACATAGTCCCACATCAGTTGCCGCAGCTGATCCCAGTTGTGTTTGATCAAGATGGATTCATCAAGAATTTCCGCACCACCGGTACGCCAGGGGGTAATTTCGATACGTTCCAGATCGCGAATTTCATTAATACGTTCTTTGATCTGTTTGGCGGCTCTATGGGCAAAAACTACCGCCTCAAGCAGTGAGTTTGAGGCAAGTCGATTGGCACCATGGAGGCCGGTGCAGGCCGTTTCGCCCAGCACCATCAGGTTGTTGATGGAGCTGTTGCCGTATTCATCGACCAGGACACCACCGCTCATATAGTGGGCGGCGGGGACAACAGGAATAGGCTTCTCGGTCAGATCCACTCCATACTTTTTACAGGTCGCATAGATATTGGGGAAACGTTCTCGAAGAAAGGTGGCAGGCTTATGGGTGATGTCCAGGTAGACACAATCGGTACCTGTCCTTTTCATCTCAGCATCAATACCTCGAGCTACCGCATCCCGGGTAGCCAGGTCACCGCGGGGATCGTATTTTTTCATGAAGGCTTCACCATCCTGATTTATGAGAATGGCCCCTTCCCCGCGAACCGCTTCTGAGATAAGAAAGTTTTTTGCCTCACGGTTAAAAAAGCAGGTGGGATGGAACTGGATAAATTCCATGTTGGCCACCTTGGCACCAGCACGGTAGGCCATGGCCACGCCATCGCCGGTAGCAATATCCGGGTTGGTCGTATAGAGATAGACCTTGCCGCATCCTCCCGTACAGAGTACGGTGACACCTGCACAGTGGGTTTCAACTTCGCCGGTGAGGCGATTGAGGACATAGGCGCCCAGACAACGATCTCCGTTGTGTCGCTCCTCGCCCTTCGCCTTTGATTCGATTAAGAGGTCAATGGCCAGATGATCCTCAAGGACGGTGACATTGGGGTTGGCTTCAATCTGTTTGATGAGCGCACGCTCAATTTCTTTGCCGGTGATGTCGGTTGCATGGGCGACCCTGCGCGCAGAGTGTCCACCTTCCATTCCCAGATCAAATCCTTCACCATTTTCACCCAACTGAAAACGAACGCCAAGATCCATCAACTCTCGGACCCGGTCGGGCCCTTCTGTGGTCACAATGCGGACAATGTCCTTATTGCAAATTCCATCTCCAGAGCAGAGCGTGTCGGCAATATGCGCCTCCACCGAGTCTTCTACTGAGAGCACCGCCGCAACACCACCCTGGGCCAGGTTGGTTGCCGTATCGGCTTTTTTCTTTTTAGTGATCAGGGTCACCTTGGAAAACTGCGCAACCTTCAGAGCAAACGACAGCCCCGATACACCACTACCAATAATGAGTACATCGCTATAATCCGTCATACTAGGGTCCCGCGCCGGCAATGTTTCACGTGAAACATGTTGGCTGTGAAAAAAGAATCATTCGTCTCGGCGACTGCAAAATGGTTGAATGCAGGCCCGAACCATCATTCGCACAGCTTAATACGAATGTTAAACAATAGCCAAAGTGAATTTGGCGGCAAGAGAACTATTCTCTGGGAGAGAAGAGTATAGTATACTCCGGAGATGTTTCATTAACAAAGAGCTGCCAGGAGAAGATTTACGGTGGAATCACACATTATCGCTTTAGCCAACCAAAAGGGTGGCGTCGGGAAAACCACAACTGCGTTGAACCTCGCTGCCGTTCTGGCGAGCAAAGGGAAAAAGGTGCTGCTGGTCGATTCTGATCCCCAGGGGAATGCTTCCAGCGGTGTGGGCGTGTTCAAGTCGAGCACGGATAAAAATATCTACAGTTGCTATTCCGGTACCCAGGAAGCCGCGGATTGCATCCAGCCTACCAATGTTAAAAATCTTTCGGTCTTACCTGCCTCCATGGATCTGGTGGGCGTAGAGGTTGAGCTGATCAGCCAAGACAACAGAGAGAAACGGCTCAAGTCAGTTTTGCGTCCGGTGCGTGACTTGTTTGAGTATGTCTTCATCGACTGCCCGCCTTCGTTGGGGATGCTGACGCTTAACAGTCTCACTGCGGCGGATTCGGTTTTGATTCCACTGCAGTGTGAATATTTCGCAATGGAAGGTTTGGCCCAGCTGATTTCTACGATTCGCAAGGTGAAAAAAACGTTAAATAGGGATCTCTTTATCGAAGGGCTCTTGCTGACCATGTACGATAAGCGCAACCGACTCACCCATTCCGTGGCCAGCGAGATTCAGCGACACTTTGGCGAGCAGGTGTACAAGACGGTGATCCCTCGAAATGTACGTCTCAGCGAAAGCCCCAGCCATGGACAGACCATTATTGAGTACGATGCCAGCTGTCCTGGGGCTAAGGCCTACAAGCAACTGGGGACCGAATTTCTCAAACGAGCTAATGGGAGAGTATAATGGCAAAAAGTGTTTTAGGGCGTGGGGTCGGGGCCTTGTTATCGGAGGAGAGTCTTGATGAAGACGAAAAGTATTTCCTTTGCGATATTGACAAAATAGTCCCTAATCCACACCAGCCACGCGGCTATTTTGATCCGGAAAAACTGCAGGAACTCGCTGACTCTATACAAGAAAAAGGGATTATTCAGCCGCTGCTCGTGATCAAAGGGAAAGGCAGCCGCTATACGTTGATTGCTGGAGAACGAAGGCTACGGGCTGCCAAACTGGCCGGCCTGGACGAAGTGCCGGTGGTGGTGATGGATGATGCCGGAGACCGGGAACATCTTGAGCTGGCCCTGATTGAAAACATTCAACGCCATGACCTCAACGCCATTGAGGAGGCGCAGGCCTACAGCCGCCTGATGGAAGAGTTCTCGCTGACTCAGGAGGAAGTCGCTCAAAAGGTCGGGCGCAAGCGTTCTACCGTGACGAATGTTCTGCGTCTGTTGCAACTCCCTGCTCCGCTGCAGGAGGATGTGGTACTTGGCACCATCAGCGAGGGGCATGCCCGGGTGCTGTTGCGGCTCAAGGACAATCCCGATCAGATGCAGTTGATTCGTGATCGTATAGTTGACGAAGGACTCTCTGTGCGGGCAGCCGAAAAGCTGTGTAACGGCAATAAGCAAAAGGCTCCCGTCAAGGCCAGTGAGCCTCGACCGCAGCCTGTTGTTAAAGAAGAACTGCCCACCACCTACTGCAATACCCTGACCAACCAGCTGACCAATCAGTTGAATACCAAGGTGCGTATTGTTCAGCAAGGTCCTCGCGGTAAGCTGGAGATCGAATACTATTCCAGCGACGATCTGGATCGACTGGTCGGTTTACTTTCCCAGTAATCGGTATCCTACCATGGCTGTCTCCGCATCTTCGTCCCGAAAAACAGCATTGCGCAAAGCCCCCTTGGTGGCTATGGCTCTCTTTCTTGGCCTGCTGCTCGTGGGGATTACGTTGGGGGAACCGGAGCGGGTGCTGCAGCAGGCACGTTCGATCTGTCTTGCCTGTATAGGGATCGGGTAAATGCAGCGGTTGCGGCAGTGGATACAGCTGGTGTTGACCCTGCTGACCAATGGCTACTGGGGCTTTGTCGCCAGTGGTAGCCTGTATCAGGGGCCATTGAAAGTTCTCTGTTCTCCCGGATTGAACTGTTACTCCTGTCCTGCTTCCACCACATTTTGTCCCATTGGCAGCCTGCAGCAGTTGCTTCTTGGCGTGCGCATGTCCTTTGCAGCAGGGCAGCTTTTTATAGGGACCTATGTTGTGGGCGCCATCGGCATGTTTGCTGCCGTCTTTGGACGTTTCATCTGCGGCTGGGCCTGCCCATTTGGCTGGCTTCAGGAGTGGTTACATCGTATCCCCTCACCCTCCTTTTCTTTGCCTGCCTGGCTTGGCTGGTGTCGCTACCTGATCTTGGTGGTAACGGTTATTCTGCTGCCCCTGATTGTGCTCAATGATTTTGATATGGGGCTCCCCTGGTTCTGTAAGTTTATCTGTCCCGCCGGAACCCTCGAAGCCGGGATCCCCATGCTTCTGCTTGACTCCAGCCTGAGATCCAGTCTCGGGTGGCTCTTTGTCAATAAACTGATTCTCCTGGCTGTGACCCTGATTGCCAGTGTGCTCATCTCCCGTCCGTTTTGCCGAATCGTTTGTCCTCTGGGGGCTTTTTACGGCCTCTTTAATCGGATTAGCCTGATTAGGTTGAAATTTGCTGCGGATAAATGTACAAAGTGCGGTGCGTGTCATCGAGAGTGCCCTGTGGAGCTTCGGGTTAATGAGTCGCCCAATAGCCATGCATGTATTCGCTGCCTACGCTGTGTGCAGGGATGTCGTTATGGTGCTCTGGGACTTGATATCGCTGGCTATCAGCTACGTTTGGACACGCTTTCGTTTCCCGCTAAGGAATGGCACAACCAGGGAACCAATCCATGATGCGATATTTGCTCGGAGCCATTGTCTGTGTTTTCTTGCAGGTTGAGTGCGGTACTGCCCAAATCGTTAGTGTTGCCGGAGAGGGCATTAACATGCGGGTTGCACCAGGAACCAATCAACCCATTTTATGGAAACTGGATAGTGGGTTTCCTTTGCAGGTCATTGGCAGAGAAGGTAGCTGGCTCAAAGTGCGTGATTTTGAAGCATCCACTGGTTGGGTGTACCAAAGCACGACTCAACCTACTCCTACAGTCATTGTGCGAGCCAATGAGGGGCTTGATCAGGCAATCAATGTTCGCCAGACCCCGAGCCTTGACGCCGAGATTGTAGCGCAGGCCATGTACGGAACCGTGTTTCAGGTTTTATCCATCCAGGATTCCTGGGTTCAGGTGCACCACGACCAGGGGATCACCGGTTGGGTCTTTAAGGAGTTGCTCTGGGGAAGTACGCAGTAACCGGATGCAGGAGTAAGAGAAGCAAAGCTTAAGAGGTAGCAGCAAAGATCGTTAAGTAGGCAAAGTCCAGTCGAGCCATAAGCCGGACTGGAGAGAGCGAAAGAAGTTCATCGTTTTATTTTCACCCCATCTGCACCACGATTGTCGTTGGGTTGCGAGGTTTTTGAAAATATGTACGACGTAACCCGATCGATACCGATGATTCCCGATAAGAAGCTGATACGGCTGCGCTTTGAACAGGCGGCAGATACCTACGAACAGCACGCCACGGTCCAGCACCGGGTGGCTGAACACCTGTTGACCATGTTGGCCAATGCTGCCCCCGAACTGAGCCCCGAAGAGGCCCTTGAGATTGGCTGCTGTACCGGCCTGTTGACTCAACGAATTTTTGAGCGATTTCCCGGGCTCTCCCACCTGACCATCAGCGATCTGGTCGCTGCTTTTGAGGAATGTATCTGTCGAAAAATCGGCCCCAAGGCCGAAAATATGACTTTTGTGGCCGGCGATATTGAATCGGTTCGCCTGCCTGGCTGCTACGATCTGATCATTTCATCCTCTACCCTGCATTGGGTCCATGATTTTCCCGCGGTCTGCGATAAACTGCACCGTCATCTTGCTGGAAACGGGATCTTTGCCTTGTCGCTTTACGGCAAGGAAAACCTGCGGGAAATTCGGGAAATCGCTGGAGTCGGGCTGATCTACCGCACCTTGGATCAGGTCTTGACGGTTATGTCCGAGCGTTTTGAAATTCTGGCAGCAGAAGAGACCCTGGAAGTGCTGTGGTACACCGATCCTCTTGCTGTGCTTAAACACCTGCGGGCGACAGGAGTGAACTCCATCGGCCAGAAAGCCTGGACCAGGCGTCAGGTGACGGATTTTATCCAGAAGTATCAGCGTCAATTTGGTGGTGAGCAGGGCGTTCGCCTCAGCTACCACCCGCTTTTTGTCATTGCCCGTCCAAAACCGTAGCATCTCGATCCGCGGGCCGATTTATTCTAAACAGGGGGCGGGCCATGACCCAACAACAGTACACCATTGCCATCGGTGGCATCGACACTGATATTGGCAAATCCTACATCACGGGTCTCTTTGCTCGCTATCTTTTGGAGTTGGGCCATTCCGTGACCACCCTCAAGCTGGTTCAGACCGGGTGCACCGGTATCTCCGATGATATTGAGTTGCATCGAAAGCTCATGGGCCAACCGCTCAGCGACTTTGATCGTGATGGCACCACCTGCCCCTACCTCTTTCCCTTTCCGGCATCTCCGCTCTTATCTGCACGCATGGTCGGGAAAACCATTCAGGAATCGGTGCTTGATCAGTCCATCGCAACCCTGCAAAGGCGGCATCAGTGGCTTTTAGTTGAAGGTGCAGGTGGCTTGATGGTTCCGCTCACCACGGACCTTGTGCTCCTTGATTTTTATGCTGCCCGCAAAATACCCATGGTTTTGGTGGGCTCGCCCCGACTGGGATCGATCAACCATATTCGCCTCAGCCTGGAGGCTATTAAGGCCCGTAATATTCCGTTTCTTGGTTTGGTCTATAATCTCTACGGGGAGCATCCCAAAGAAATCGTTCAGGATACCCTGCTGGAATGTCGTAAGGCACTGGCAGATTACGATTTTAAGCAGAACCTGCTGATCGTTCCAGATATTCGGGAGTCGAGCGCAGCCTCCTGGCAGATTCTTGCTGATGCTGCCAGAGGGCATGCAGATTTGAAGGCGTAAGCATTTGATAGAGGTACCAGGCCCCGCCGTATGGCCGGACAAAAAATTCGCTCCGGGCATCGTTTTTTTTGCAACATCGCAAGTTCGCGCCCAATACCTTGGGCATGTAAACGGTGCAAGATCTGTGGTTTCGTGCTCAGGGATTGCGTGCAATAGAGCAAGGCCCCAAGTGCATGCACCGCTGAATGCCAGGCAATGCAGCCGTGAAAGAGAGGATGAGCTGTGCCCTATGTTCAATACAGGCTTGCACAGGTTTACAGAGTCGTTCTCTGGTGAGTTTTTTTATCTGCAGCAAAGCTCATCCCCAATCCTGTTTACGTATGCAACCAGCCTCTCATCGCTCCCGCTGAATGCGGAAGGCTCCCGAACCCTTGTGTGGAGTAAACCAGCGTCCTTCAATCGAACCGCGGCGAATTTTCCCTTTGTAGATTACCTTATGGTCGACTCGCCCCTTCCCGGTGTACTGTTTGACAAATTCAATGCTGTTATCACGCTCAATGCGTCCTTCCACATCTGCGGTGAGAAATCGGGCATGCCGTTTGCCAAACGTCTGCGGTTCTTTGATAAAACCGGAGAAAGCATTACGTTCTTGGTGGGTAATCACCATATGAAAAGGCATATCCGGGCGCCGGCTGTGGGGCTCATAGCTGTAAAATCCACGCCATGAGCCCCGTAGATCGTGTCCCCGAAACTGTTTATTGGGGCCTTTTTCCCGTTGATGGCAGATCTTGTCGATCTCATGTTTGGAATAGCCGGCATCGATCAGTTTCAGGGTTTCTTCTTTACTGCAGTAGGCGGAAGCCAGCGTGGCACTCAGGCCAAGAATCATCAGGATGAAGGTGAATTTTTTAAACATCGATCATACTCCTTACTGGATTGATGCCTGAATCCGTGACGGTGGGGCACTGATGAATGCTCACGGCTTCAGGTAATGGTTTTCCGGTGGCGGTTACAAATCATCAAGAGTATTGTCAGCCTTTTAAGCATGTAAGTCAAATCGTGACGGCGTGTGGGCACTAAACAACGCATCATTTTTAACGAAATGAAGTCTTTTCAACAAAGCGCATGTGTTGTTCTGTCGCATTCGCCCTTCAGGGCTTCCAACAGCACTCCACCTTATTTGCCTGTAACCTTCTGATAAAGTTCACTTTAATCGGAATGTTACAAGCCTTGCAACTGACGCGCTGATGAGCGCTCATGGATTTAGGGAAATACCAGCCAAAGATTGTATATGAAACACGGATCAAAATCGTATCACTGCCAGAGCGTTGAAGAGCTCACTCAAGAGTTGCGGCAATTTGCCGGAGAGCGAGATTGGGACCGGCATCATACCCCGAAAAATCTGGCATCAGCCCTGATAGTTGAAGCTGCGGAGTTGCTGGAGCATTTTCAATGGCTGAGCCAGGAGGAAAGTCAAAATCTCTCCCCTGAGCAAACCAAAGAAGTGGCCCATGAAATTGCCGATGTCTTTATTTACCTTGCCAGGCTTGCCGATCGCCTCGATATAGATCTGATGGCTGCAGCCTCAGAGAAAATGGGGCTCAATGCGTTGAAATACCCACCTAAATCTGCAGTCTAAGGTCCTTAATCGCTGTGCTCCATCTTGATGCCGCCCTGGATTTTTTCTTTCCCCAGAGGTCAATTTTGGACATCTCTCCGTTAGGCGAAGGCAACATCAATGAGACCCTGAAGGTTACACTTCCCAATGGGCAAGCCTGGGTGTTGCAGCGTTTGCACCCCGGGGTTTTTCAAGATGCTGCTGCGGTCATGTCCAATATGCGCCTTGTTACCGAGCTGCTGAACCAACAGCCCAAGGCAAACCTCAAATTTTTTCGCCTGGGGACCAATCCCGACGGGCTGGATCAGTATACAGATGCTACTGGCTGCAGTTGGAGAATTCTCAGCTATATCAAAGACTGCCGTACACTTTCCCAGGTGCACTCCCCTGCGCAAGCCAGAGCAATTGGAGAGCTTCTCGGGCATTTTCATAAATTGAGCTCGGAGCTGAATCCAGAACAACTCAATGATTCCTTACCAGGATTTCATCAGACGCCCCGGTATCTGCTTCATTTTGATGAACTGGAAGTCAAAAAACGTTTTGACGATACGGCAGAGCGTCAGTGTATCGAGCATATTGAGCTGCTGCGTTCTCTGGCAACAGTGCTGGAGTCGCAAAAAGAAGCTTTGAGCCATCGAGTCATTCATGGGGATCCCAAGGTCGGAAATTTTCTCTTTGACCGTGGGACCGAGCAGGCCGTGAGCCTCATCGATCTGGATACAGTCAAACCTGGTCTGTTGTTGCATGATCTTGGAGATTGCCTTCGTTCCTGTTGTAATCAGCAGGGAGAGTCCCACCCACGACCGGAGACAACCTCCTTTAATCCGCTGCTTTTTGGTGCCCTCATGGAAGGCTATCTGCAGCGGGCCGCACAGCTTCTCAATGGGACTGACCGGGCATTACTGGTACAATCGGCTGCAGTAATCAGTTTTGAACTGGGCCTGCGCTTTTTTATCGATCATCTTGAGAAGGATCACTACTTTAAAGTGCACCATCCCGGCCAGAACCTGGATCGAGCCCGCATCCAGCTGCAGCTCAGCGTTTCGATTCTTGAACAGCGAGAGAGGCTTGAAGAGCAATTTGCCACCCTGTTGAGCTCATTTGCCTGACTATCCAGGCAAAGCGGGAGGCTTGCAATTGTGCGCCGGTCGGTTTATAGGGGCAGTTTAGCTTTTTGCTCCCCATTGAGAAGCAAAAAACACCAGAGCACTATCAAACGAGGAAAAATTATGACAATAAGCCAAGGCAAAACCGTGGCCATTACCTATACCCTCACCCTGGACAACGGTGAGGTTGTTGACACCAATGTCGATGATGAACCGTTGAGCTACGTACAGGGCGATGAACAGCTTATTTTTGGGTTGGAGCAGGCTCTGGAAGGCAAGCAGGCCGGGGATTCAATGAAAGTTTCCATTCAGCCTGAAGATGGGTATGGTACCGTGAACGAAGAGGCGCTTATTGAGGTTCCCGTGGATCAACTTCCGGAGGAAGGCCGTCAGCCCGGTGCCATGCTCACCGCCGTCGGTCCCCAGGGACAGGAGATTCAGGGCGTGGTCAAATCCCTCAACGAGACCACTGCCACCGTTGATTTTAACCATCCCCTGGCTGGTGAAGTGCTTCATTTTGATGTCACCATCGTCAGTGTTGCCTGAGGATTGAGTACTGCATGCGTACTGATTCACCCTATACCCTGCTCCATCGATCCAGCGAGTGCAAGGCGCGTCGCGGCGAACTGAAAACCCTGCACGGAACCATTCAGACCCCGGTATTTATGCCGGTGGGCACGCTGGGCACGGTGAAGGCGATGACCCCGGAAAACCTGAAGGAAATCGGGGCTCAAATTATCCTTGGCAACACCTACCACCTCTACATACGTCCCGGCCATGAACTGATCCGTAGTTTTGGCGGACTCCATGGGTTCATGCATTGGGATGGCCCTATTCTCACTGACTCCGGCGGATTTCAGATATTCAGCCTCAAGGAGCTGGCCAAAATTACCGAGGAAGGGGCGGCCTTTCGGTCCCATCTCGACGGCGCCAAGCTTTTTCTCAGCCCTGAAGATGCGGTCCATGTTCAGGAAGCCCTGGGCTCGGATATCATGATGGCGCTTGATACCTGCATCCCCTATCCGGCAGATCGTGACGAAGCTGCCCGGGGCACGGCGCTGACCAGGCGCTGGGCCAAACGCTGCCGCGAGGCGCAAAATGACACCGGCCAGCATCTCTTTGGTATCGTTCAGGGCGGCATGTTTGCCGACCTGCGGCGGGAGGCAATCGAGCACCTGGTGGAGATCGGCTTTGACGGCTATGCGCTGGGCGGGCTCTCCGTGGGAGAACCCAAAGAGCTGATGTACGAGATGCTTGAGGAGACCGCGGATCATCTCCCGAGCGATCATGCCCGCTATCTCATGGGGGTGGGGACACCGGAGGACCTGGTGGAAGGCGTTTTTCACGGGATAGACATGTTTGATTGTGTCATGCCCACCCGAAACGCCCGCAATGGAATGCTCTTTACTTCACAGGGCAGAATTGTTATAAAAAACGCCTGTTTTCAACAGGACCCGCGTCCTCTGGATGAAAACTGCAGCTGTTATACCTGCCGTCATTATTCTCGAGCCTATCTGCGACACCTGTTTCAGAGTCGCGAAATTTTGGCCTATCAGCTTAACAGCATTCACAACCTGCATTATTACTGTACCCTGATGGCAGAGATGCGCGAGGCAATAGAGGCGGATCGCTTCCTTGAGTTTCGCCGTCATTTTTATCAACAACGTACCTAAACGTTTCAACGTAAACAGAATACCTGGAGGAATCGTTCATGACCGGAGTAGCATGGGCCGCAGACGCAGCAGCGGCACCCGGAGGGATGGCTGCCTTGCAACAGATTATCCCGCTGATCCTTATTTTTGTTGTTTTCTACTTTTTGCTTATCCGTCCGCAGCAGAAAAAAGCCAAAGAGCACCAGAACTATTTGGCGAACCTGAAAAAAGGCGATAAAGTTGTCACCAACGGCGGCATCTTCGGCCAGATCGCCAATATTGCTGATAATGTGGTCACTCTTGAGATTGCTGAGAACGTTCGCATCAAAATCAGTCGTGGCTCCATTGCCGGTTCTGCCTCCGAGGCGGAGAAGGCTCCGGCCAAAAAAGGCTGAAGCCTGGGCGGGTGTAATTGATTTTCATCGTGTATGAAAATGTTTGAACCTGAGGGTGCCCGAATCTGATCGGTTCATTTTGGCCGTACCACCGGTTATTCGGTGATACGGCCTTTTTTTATGGCATCACGGATTCAGGCAAATTTCTAGAACACCCTGTGAGGTCACTTCCATGGAACAGGTCATCTATAGAGGCAAAACTGCCGAACACCCGGTGCTGATCACCGATGAGGACAGTCTGCGCAGTCTGCGATTTGGCACCGAGGAGCGGCAGAGCAGTCTCGACCTCAACGCACCCCACCTGCTGCAGCTGGCCTATACCCAATGGATGACCACAGGACTGTTTCTGCACCCGCAGCCATCCCGTTTTCTCGTGATTGGCCTGGGCGGCGCTGCCTTACCCCACTTTCTGCTCCACCATTTTCCCGACTGCGAAATGTGTATTGTCGAGAAAGATCGACTGGTGATTGATCTCGCCCATGGCTATTTCCGCCTGCCCCTGCGGCCCGAGCAGATACGGATTGCCCACCAGGATGCGCTCCATTTTGTGCGCAGTGAGCCGCCAGGATCCTTTCACACGGCCTTTCTCGATATTTACGGGGCGGGTGCCATGGCTCCGGCCTTGTTCGAGTCAGAGCTCTACCGGCTGCTGCTGGAACAACTCGACCCTCAGGGCGTACTGGCCGTCAACCTCTGGAGTGGCAATCGAACGCTTTTTCAGCAGACGCTTGAGGCTATTGATGCGGCAAGCAGCGGACAGATGCTCTCCATGCAGGTCAAAAAGCGCAGCAACGTGATTGTGCTCGCCTTTCCCCAGCAAATTCCCCACCAGGCAATAAAAAAAGCCCGAAAACAAAGTACCAACCTGCAGCAAACCTATGGCCTCGATTATCCTCTTTTTTTCAAACGGCTGCGGCGAACCAACCGTACACCCATTCTCAGCACCCTCTTTGGACAGGCTTGATTCCACCCATTGATTCAGGGATTGCACAGGCAGCCTTGGGTAATCTTTCGGGAACGCATTTTCGCAAGCAGGGTTTTGCTGAGTTCCGCGGCAAGCACATTCCAGCGGGGAGCAATCAGTGATACCGGGTGGGCACTGGCCCAGAGGCGATGGATACAGATGGATTTTGGGATATGGGGCAGGAAGGCCATCAGTAGCTCCATATAGGCCTCAAGGGAATAAACCTGAACCTCTCTCCGTTTATAGAGAATTTCTAGCTCTGTGCCCCGTATAACCTGTAAATGATGCAATTTCAGGGCGTGGATCGGCAGACTGCAGACTGTCTTGAGGCTGTGGAGCATCTCAGCCTCTGTCTCACAGGGAATCCCCAGGATGAGATGCACACCAATCTGGAGCTCTGGGTGAGCGGCGATGCGATTGACCGCCTGAGTAAAATCAACAAAGCTATGATTGCGGTTCAGGGAGGTAAGACTCCTGTCGTGAACGGACTGGAGCCCCAACTCAATGAGGCAGTCCTTACCGCTTTCAGCAGTCAGGACTGCTAATTGGGCTGGAAGCTCTGGAGCAATGCAGTCGGGCCGGGTGGAGAGGATCAGCCCTCGGCAGTCGTCGTCAGCAAGTACCTGGTGGAGAATGGGCAGGAGTTTATCGATGGGTAAAGCTGTGCAGGATTCCTGCTGAAAATAGCCCAGATACTGTTGAAACCGACCTTTCAGCAGGAACTCTTTGCCCCGTTGCAGTTGCTGAGCAATGGAGTCGGTTGGGCGCAGGCTTGCGGGGGTAAAGCTCGGGGGATGACAGAAGATGCAGCCGCCGCTGGCCCGGTTAGGGCAGGGCAAGCCAATATCCAGAGGAATTTTACCCAGGGTATGACCATAGCGCCTGCGGCAATACTGGCTGAAACTGTGGAAAGGTGGGGAACTCCCCGAGGGATCAAGGCTCTGGTCCAAGATGCGGCGGCAGAAAAGAGGCTCGGAGATTACTGGTTGCTGCTGAGCACCTGGTAATAACGCTCACCGGCACAGGCACGGCACAGCACCTGACCATAGTGCTCCAGTTCCCGGCAATCCTGAACATAATCGCCACAGACGCAACACTGGACCCTGCGAATTGGGCGCCCCGGCATGTCACAGTCTCTGAGATTGACCTGAACCTCCTGAAAGAGGAAGAGCTCGTCTAAGGGCATGACCTTGTAGGCTGCAAGCTGGCGCTGATATTTGTCTGCGATTTCAGGGCAGTAGTTGTCGGAGAGGGCACGGGCTTCTTCGCGTGCGGTAACACGAACGGCCTGATTTGTTTCAAGGTTAACAAAGGTCGCGGCCATGATGCCAAAATCAATCCAGCGCAGGGAGCGTTTGCCCAGACTACAGCCGGTGACGGACTGTATCGCATCGGTGGCGCAGCGATCAATTTCAACCAGGACGTAAAGTTTTTTACGATCTTTGCCTTTTGGCTCGCTGATGCCGATTCGTTCAAGCGCGGCCATGGCCATACGCACACCTATCACCTGACCTGCGCAAATATGGCCATGAATGCGGGTTGACTCTGCCAGCAACTCTTCAAATGATTCCATTCTTTCCACCGCCAAGGTTGGTGTATATCCAGGGATACCTGTATCCAGAATCCGTGATACATTGATCAATGCCTTAAGGATTCAAGTGTACATAGCAACTGGATATCTGTGGTTTTTTTCAACCGGATAAAGGAGGTAACCGGTTGGCCGACTTGGGCAACCTTACCCTTGTATCCAGCGAGTGTCAATCGCCAGCCGGTCGCTGGTCTTTAATCACCATAGGTTTGGGATGAGCGATGGACTCAAAGAGTTCCTTACAGAAGCCACAGCTGTCGCAGTGGTTATCACATTGGGAGAGCATGTTCGCAAAATCAAAGGAAAGCATGCGGTTATCAACATAGAGGCGGTCAGCCAACCAGGACATGGCATCCATCAGGTCCAGAAGGTTGCCGTCGTAGCGACGGGCACGATAGGCCTTGATCGCATTGATGAGAAAGGCGGGGCCCAGCGTGCGGCCACAGAGTTTTATGGTATCTACGTGATAGAGATAGAGATCAATATCTTCCGGGCGGATAAAGGGCGATTGGAGTAATCGGTGGGGATGCTCATCCAGCAGGCGCATACAGCCGATATCGCAGTTAATCACGTGGGTCTGGCTGTTGCCATTAATGTTGGCCAGGGCAATATAGGAGTCATGGGCCAGCTTAAAGGGGCAGTACGGGAGGCACCCTTCGTTGGCAAGTACCTCAATGCGCATGGAGGGGAACTGACGATGGAAATTCAGGGATATAGCAGCTAATTGGTCAAGATCACGATTTAACGAGCGATCAAGAATGATTTTCCCCGGCATTTTAAAACCGGTTTCACGAATATACGCCAGCTGGGCCTCAATCTTGTGACTGGAGTCCAGCATGGTGTTGACGCTGGGGACTGCCTCGAGCTGGGCTGCGATGGCTGGGGCCTCATCGGCCAAAACCTGGAGCAGATAGTGATCACAGTAGACGATGCCTTGAATCGCCCGCTGCTCAAGAAAATATTCCAGCGTACTGAGCACCGGTTGCAGGTTTTTGTGGTCGGTGAGCAGGTCCGGAGTATAAAAGCGGCTGTTCAAAAGAGCGTATTTTTTGACGCCCTCAAGACGGCTTAACCCCGTGATTATAGAGTCCTGGGCCGGAAGCGGTTCCAGTTGAATACGACTGTCCAGAGAACGGCTGTGGAGCAGGCTGAAGTGTACGCTGTCCAAGTCGTCTGCACACTCGCAGAGAAAATCGATATACCTCTCCTCGGGGAGAAAAGGAACATTGAGAAAAGGATTCATGATAATTAGATACGTTTTCGCAGCAAGGCGTGTCTTTCAATTCCGTTGAGTGAAGGTTCAGTCACCAGCTCGACCCGATTTCCAGGGTTGGCTCGTTTAATTGAGGAGCCATTTTCCAGCCTCATGGCAGTCACCGTCACCTCTTCTGGTTCGATGGCGTGGCCAAGGTATTCTACCTGGTCACCACAGTGCAGCACTTGCCGGGTTTCAATTAACAATGGGGCCTCCTCGCGGACAATACCAACCGGTACCCAGCTTTGCTCGATCCTCATTCTATCATAAAGCATGTCCTCGGATGAAGGCCTTGTGCTGAAAAAGTTTTCTGTCTGACCACGGGTGCCGATCTTGCTTAATTCGTTATGAAAAATCTCTGGCAATTGGAGGCTAACTGCAGGTTTGCCTAAAAAAATCTGTTCACCGATCCAATCAAGTGCCTGCCGATAGAGCCGCACAACCGCCCCCACATACCCTACTGATTTCATCCGGCCTTCAATTTTTAAAGAGTTTACCCCCGCATCAACCAGCAAGGGAAGCTTGGTCAGTAAACAGAGGTCCTTTGCATTGAAAATGTAAGTCCCCCGTTCATCTTCTTCCACCGGATAATATTCTCCTGGTCGTTTTTCTTCTACCACGGCGTAGGAGTATCTGCAGGGGTGGGCACAGTCCCCCTGGTTGGCGTTACGGCCGGTAAAGTAATTGCTCAGCATGCAACGGCCTGAATAGGAAATGCAAAGAGCTCCATGGACGAAGACCTCCAGTTCAGCCTCGGTTGCAGCCCGAATAGTTTTGATTTCCTCAAGGCCAAGCTCGCGGGCAAGATTGAGGCGACTAACCCCCTGTTGTGCCCAGAAACAGGCACTGGAGCTGTTGGTGACATTGGCTTGGGTGGAGAGATGCAACTCCAATTGGGGGGTCAGTTTGCGGGCAAGAGCAAGAATGCCTGGATCACTGACAATGATACCGTCGGCTTTGGTATCCGCCAGAAGCAGCAGGTAATCAGGGAGGATGCTCATATCGCGGTTATGGGCAAATATATTGACCGTAACATAGACTTTCACACCATGGTCGTGGGCATAATCGATGGCCTGACGAAGGCCTGGCTCATCAAAATTTCCAGCCCGAGCCCGGAGACTAAAGTGTTTTCCCCCCAAGTACACGGCATCGGCACCGTAGTGGATGGCTGCAATCAATTTTTCAAAACTGCCCACAGGGGCCAGTAATTCAGGCAGGATAGGGCGTGCTTGGACTGATTGACTCATAAATAAACTGTTGTAAAAAAAATAATTAATTAAAATAGCAAGTTAAGCTGAAGGTCTGCAGCGGGGATTGCCGGCCAGTGGTCAATTTCCAGAGAGAGGTTGAACTCAAGCTGGCCAAACAGGCGTTGCTGCACACATATCAGGCAAGATTGTGCTTGCTCCAACCAGCAGCTTGATTTAATCTTTTTGGGGTTATCACCGTGTATTCTCACTCTTCCCCTGTATGACGCCCTCTGAGCAAGGAGAATCCTATGCTGAAAAAAAACTATTCTAAAACCGGCACGGTTTGTCGCGTCACCTTTAAATACGAGAACGAAGAACAGGCAGAAAGCGCGGTGTTGGCCGGAGACTTCAATGACTGGTCACTTGATGACGCCCCCATGAAAAAGTTAAAAGACGGGAGCTTTTCAACCACGCTCTCTCTGGAAGCAGGGCAGAATTATCGGTTTCGTTATGTGCTCGACGGCAATATCTGGGTAAACGAAAGCGATGCCGATGGCTATGCGCCTAACGAGTTTGGCGAAGCTAACTCAGTCCTTACCACCTGAGTGAGTGTCTCCCCAGAAATGGTTTTTTCGGCGTCAGGGCGCACCTGAACCTGAAAAAAACTCATTTCTGGACAGATGCGATTTGATTTATCTGCCTTGAATTCTCCTTAAAAACAGTCGCCGAGCTGCGCTTTGTGGTATTCGTTTTTCAGGGCCACGTAGCGTTTCCACGAGTCGTGAAATCCCTTGACCTGTTCATCGCTGATTTCCCGAACCACCTTGGCCGGTGTGCCCATGATCAGTGAGCGGGGGGGGAATTTTTTTCCGGGTGTGACCACGGAGCCCGCCCCCACGATGGATTCACGCCCTATTTCCACACCGTCCAGCAGAATGGCCCCCATACCGATCAGGCAGCAATCGCCAACCGTGCAGCCATGGAGGATAACCCGGTGGCCGACGGTACATTCCGCGCCTATGATAGTGGGATGGCCATCACTGTCGGTGCGTTCGGCTTCCTCATGTTGGGTGATGTGCAAGAGGCAGAGATCCTGAATATTGGTGCGGGCACCGATACGGATTCGATGGACATCGCCCCGGACGATAACTCCGAACCAGAGAGAAACATCTTCTCCCAGGACGGCATCGCCTATGAGCGTGGCGTTGGGGGCCACCCAACCTCCCTTGCCGACCTGTGGTTGATAATCGCGGTATGGCAGTATCATAATCGCTCCTCTACGGTAGTGTTTTCGGCAGCCGAGTCTTTCAGACCGGCCATCAGTTGGGCAATACTTCGTACACCTTGTTCATCCTTTGGATCTATAATGCCGACTAGGGTGCCAGCAAACATGACACCGATTCTATCCGAGAGGGCCAATGCCTCTCCAAGATCACCGGTAACCAGCAGAATTCCCGCCTGCTCCCGTGCCTGCATCAGAAGCTGCCAGACATCCTCAGCAGCAGCAATATCAAGCCCCTGGGTGGGTTGCTCGGCAACAATCAGGCGCGGTTTGCGGAAGAATTCCCGGGCGAGCACCAGTTTTTGCAAGTTGCCACCGGAGAGTTGCCCCGCCCTGGCCTCGAGGATGGGCGGGCGGACATCAAAACTCTTGATCAACTCATGTGCCTTGGCTCTGGCCTGTTTGCGAGCAAGCCAGGGACCCTGTCGAAAGTGAGCGCGGGTGGTGAGTAAAAAATTATCGAGCAGATCAAGGGACGGGCAGGTAGCCAAGCCTTGCCGGTCTTCGGGAATATAGCTGAGTACCCGCTCCGGTTTGCTGTGGCGAAAGTACTCTTTCCAGTGTTGTCCGAGAAGATTGATGGAACCGGATTGGGGCGGACGTAATCCGCAGATTGTTTCCACTAGTGGTTTCTGGCCGTTTCCCGCCACCCCGACCAGGCCAAAGACTTCGCCCTGGCGGAGTTCAAAACTCACATCACGCAGTCCGTTGCCTGAGAGGTGCTCGAGTTTGAGTACGGTTTGCCTGGGCTCAACCGGCTCTCGCTGCACCTGCAAGAGTACCGGACGCCCCACCATGCGGCGTGCCAGCTCAGCAGGTGATGGCACCTCTGCGGCCGCCATCTGGTCCGTTATTTTGCCCTGCTTGAGGATAGCGATCGAGTCGGCAACCTCCAGGACCTCTTCCAGTTTATGACTGATAAAGACCAGGGCCTTGCCCATTGCCCGCATACGTTGCATGGCGGCAAAGAGCCCTTTGGCCTCAACCGGGGTCAGGACCGCCGTGGGCTCATCAAAGATGAGAATATCGCTCTGACGATGCAAAAGGCGCAGGATCTCGACCTGCTGCTTTTCCCCCATGGAGAGCTCGCTGACCTGCGTATGCGGTTGGACGCTCATCCCGTACTGCTCGATGAGTCTGGCTACCTGATCTTCCCTCGCCTTGTGTCTGATCCAGAACCCGGAGGGCTGGCCCAGCAGGATGTTTTCGCTTACGGTCATGGCCTCGACCAGCTTGAAGTGCTGATAGACCATGCCGATACCTGCCTGGATCGCCGCTTCGGTCGAGCCGAACCGGGTGGGCAGGCCATGGACCAGAATCTGGCCGCTGTCCGGGTGGAGTTGGCCCGCCAGAATGGACATCAAGGTCGATTTACCGGCACCGTTTTCCCCCAGCAGGGCCAGGACCTCGCCCTGGTTGATGGTGAGGCTGATGTCCCGGTTGGCCTGAACGGGGCCAAAGGATTTACTGATCCCCTTCAGCTCAATGATGGCGTGTTTGCGGGACTGCACGAGCGCTTATTCTCCTTTGATCAGTGGCTGGACAAACTGTGATTCTGCGTCCCAGGGAAAGAGAATCCAGGTGTCCTGGCTGACTTCGGTGATAAATGTGTCAACCAGCTCCCGGCCTGCAGGTTTTGCGTAGATGGTGGCAAAATGGGCTTTGGGGATCATCTCGCGGACGATCTTTGCCGTTCTTCCGGTATCCACCAGATCATCGATGAGTAGATAGCCCTCACCGTCACCTGTAAAACCTTTGAGGATATCGGCATCCCCTTTTTTCTCCTTCCAGTCGTAGCTGGAGACACAGACCGTATCGATGAGATGAATATCCAGCTCCCGGGCAACGATGGCCGCTGGGACCAGGCCGCCACGGGTGATGGCGATGATTCCTTTGAAGTATTCTTTACCCAACAGACGCCAGGACAGGGCCTTGGCATCACGGTGCAGTTGTTCCCAGGAGATGGGGTAGGTCTTTTTGTAGTTGGCTTGATTGGCCATAAAAATGCTCCTTCAACTGGTGGCCTCAGCCACCAAAATAAAAATCAGGTGTGAGGTTCGATGTTGGTTCCCAGGGCTGCGGGTGGTTTGAGCCGTCCACGGGATGAAAGTACCAGGACCGCCACGGTCAGGATATAGGGCAGCATCAGCAACAGAGACGAAGGAACGGTGGTTCCCGAGGCCTGCAGGCGCAGCTGCAGCGCCATAATGGCGCCAAAGAGATAGGCGCCCAAGACGGCCCGTCCCGGTCGCCAGCAACCAAAAATAACCAGAGCGACGGCGATCCAGCCGCGGCCAGCGGTGAGGTTGTTGGTCCAGAGGTGGGTGTAGGCCAGGGAGAGATAGGCCCCGCCCAGGCCCATGAAAAAACCACCGCCGGTAATGCCCAGCCAGCGGTAACGCTGCCCACTGAGGCCTGCTGCGATCGCAGCCTCCGGGGATTCTCCCACCGCCCGCAGGTTCAGGCCAAATCGGCTGCGGTTGAAGAGGAGCCAGAGGACAAAAGGGAGGCAATAACTCAGGTAGACCAGCGGATCATGGCTGAAAAAGATCGGGCCCAGAACAGGAATGTCGATAAGTCCGGGCAGCGGAAGATCGTGAAATCCCGGTGCGGCTTGACCGACCAGGCCAGCTCCCAGGTAATCGGCAAGTCCGCTGCCAAGAATCGTCAGCGCCAGGCCGGAGACCACCTGATTGCCCTGAAAGACCAGGCAAACCAGCGCGTGGACAGCAGAGGCCAGTGAACCGACGAGCCCTCCAACCAGGAAACCCAGGGCCGGGCTGCCGCTGAGTTTGGCGGTGATAAAACCGCCCAGGCAGCCTAAAAGCATAATGCCTTCGACGCCCAGATTCAGCACACCCGATTTTTCGTTGATCAATGCGCCGAGGGTGGCGTAGATCAGCGGTGTGCCGGAGACCACGGCAGCTGCCAAAAGAGCGGTTATCAACTCAATGTTCATGATTGCCGCTCCCTCGTGATACGGTAGTTCTGAAAAAAACCGCCTGCCAGGACCGTGAGCAGAATCAAGCCTTCGATGATAGAGCCAAAGGCCGCCGGGACCTGCAGGTCCAGTTGCAGGTTTTCACAGCCAACCCGCAAAGCGGCTAGAAAAAAGGAGGCCACCGCGATCTTCAGCGGATTGAGCCGGGCAAGCCAGGCAACGACGATGGCCGTATACCCATACCCCACCATGATCGAGGGCTGGAGGCGGCCCAGTGAAGCCGAAGTTTCCAGAAAACCAGCCCAGCCGGAAAGCGCGCCCCCCAGGACCATCACCAGAGCGACCAGGGTATTGTAGGGGAGGCCAGCATAACGGGCCGCCTGTACGTTCTCTCCACAGACGCGCAGTTCATAGCCCCAGTGGCTGAACCGGAGAAAGAGCCAGCAGAGCAGTCCCAGAACCAGGCAGTGTGCCAGACCCCAGTGGATACTGGTGTCGCCGATCTTGCCCACCAGGGCAGCCGGAACAAACTCCGCGGTCATGGGGAAGCCCGATGGATCGCGCCAGATCCCGTAGACCAGATATTCCAGCAGCAGGATCGCCACATAATTCATCATCAGGGTGACGATGATTTCGTTGGTCCCCAGCCATTGGCGGAGGACAGCTGGAATAAGGCCCCAGACTCCACCGGCGAGAGCTGCCATGAGGACCATCAGGGGCAGAAGAATCCAGGATGGCTGCGCTGGCAGTGACAGAGCCACCCAGGTGGCCCCGATCGCTCCCAGGGCAAACTGGCCCTCTGCGCCGATGTTCCAGATCTGGAGGCGAAAGGCAATGGCCACACCCTGGCTGCAAAGAAAAAGAGGTATAGCCTTAACCAGGCTGTCCTCCCAGGCCCAGGAAGAACCAAAAGCCCCCTGTACCAGGCTGTTGAACCCTGCAAGCGGTGAGACACCGGAGAGCGCCAGTAAGCTCAAACTCACAAACAGCGACAAGGCTACGGCCAGAGGCACGATACAGAGCCCCAGGTGGCCAAGGGGGGCGGTACGTTTGCTGATGCGAAACTGCGGTACCATGGAGATTACTCAGTGGTCCCAACCACACCCTGGACAAACCAGTTCATGCCCAGGAGGTCTGTATCCGGAGCCACTGCACCTGCTGTATAGCGCAGCCTGCCCTGCTGATCTGTAATCGGTCCACTGAAGACTTTGCGAGTACCGTTGATAATCTCCTCTTTCGCTGTCATGACCCGGTCGCGAACTTCCTGGGGAACCATAGGACCAAAGGGAGCGAGATCCACAACCTTTTCGGCCAGGCCTGGCCAGTCAGCCCGTGCCTTCCAGGTACCGGACTGCACCTCTTTAATGATTTGGGTGTAATAGGGTGTCCAGTTCCAGACGGGGGCGGTCAGGTGCGATTTGGGGGCGAAATGCTGCATGTCGGTGTTATAGCCGATGGAATAGACACCTTTTTCCTGGGCAGCTTCCTGTGGGCCAGGGGAATCCTGGTGCTGGGCGATGACGTCGGCCCCCACGTCCAAAAGCGACTCTGCTGCCTCTTTTTCCTGGGTCGGGTTGTACCAGGTTTTGGTCCAGACAACGCGTACACTGACCTCCGGATCAACCGCCTGTGCCCCCAGGGTGAAGGCGTTGATGCCACGAATAACCTCGGGGATGGGATAGGCTGCCACATACCCCAGAACCTTGGACTTGGTCATCGATGCGGCGACCATGCCTGAAAGGTAGCGGGGCTGGTAGATGCGCCCAAAATAGTTGCCCATGTTGGGAGCGGTTTTAAACCCCGCACAGTGCATGAAGGTGGTTTTGGGAAACTGCTTGGCCACCTTGAGCATGGAGTCCATGTAGCCAAAACTGGTGGCAAAGATCAGGTCGTAGTGTTTACGCGCCATGTTTTTTATGACACGCTCGGAATTTGGCCCCTCGGCAACATTCTCGACAAAGGAGGTGGTGACACCATCCATTTTCTCGATTTCCTGTCGGGCGACATCATGGGCCATGGACCAGCCCGCATCGCCAATGGGGGAGACATAGACAAAACCGACCTTGAGAGGTTTTTCCGCCGCCTGTGCCGGGTGCAGGCTCAGACTGGACAACAAAAGGATCACAAGGGTCAATAAACGCATGGTAACCTCCCAACATGCATGAAGTTGATAGGGGCAAGCCCAAAAAACGCTGGAGATGAACGGTCTGGCAAATAAAACAAGCCAGAGGCATGCAAGTAATTGCATGCTTGCCTTGGGCTGCAAAAGCTTTAGGACAATGCCGTCAGTGTGCAGAACCTATACGGTACCTGGCCGGGCTGTGTCAAATAAAACCCCACTGTGTGGACTGCCACCGAACAGAGGTGGGGTGGGCTTTATTGATCTTCCATTTCCTGGTGAAAACGAATCTGCTGCGAGAAAAAAGGACGAAATTCATCTTGTCGATGACTGACGTAGACAATGGTCGCCAGATTTTCGGCCGCAATTTTTTCAAGAAAATCAAGTAAAGCCAGGCGATTGCTCTCATCAAGCCCTTGGGTGGGCTCATCAAGAATGAGCAACTCCGGTCCCTTGATCAGGGCCCGTGCCAGGAGAATAAGTCGTTGTTTGCCGTAACTCAATTGGCGAAAGGGCTTGGCCGCAACCTCAGAGAGCCCCAGACGTTGGAGCCAGCGTTTGCCCCGTTGCTGCTCAATTTCGCCAGGTCGATCATAGAGGCCGATGGTGTCAAAAAGGCCGGAGAGCACAATGGCAAGGGCACTGCCGGCCACCCGATGATTGCGGTGCAGATCCGCACTGACAATGCCCATTTGTTGTTTCAGTTCCCAAATGGATTCGCCACTACCTCGTTTTTTTCCAAAAAGGGAGAGTTGGTTGACATAGCAGAGCGGATGATCACCGGTGATCATCTGGAGAAGAGTCGATTTGCCACAGCCGTTGGGGCCGGTGATCAGGGTGTGATCATCGCGGTCTATCACCAGATTGAGGCCGCTAAAGACCTCTCGTCCATCGTAGTGGGCAAAGCCATTGGTGAGCGTGATGAGATTGTTCCCGGTTGCTCGAGTCTTGCCCTTGATTCCCTCTCTGAGGTCGTCGATCAGGACCTGAAACAAAGGGGGCTGCCGGGCAAAGGTGGCCCGAATTTCCGTTCCCATCTCTTCTTCCCGCCCTTGGAGCACGAGTCGGCCTTGCGCCAGCAGGCCCAGATGGGTCGTCCCTTGGGGAATATCTGCCGAGTTATTCAACAGAACCAAGATTCCCAGTTCTTGCCTGCACAGGCTGGCCAGGATGGTATCGAGTTCACGGCAACTCTCGATATCAAGTCCCTCGTAAGGATTTTCTAAAAGAAGAAACTTGGCGCCCGCCGTGATCTGTTGCAGAATACAGAGTTTTCGTGCCTGGCCGGAGCTCAGCTGGCGATAACCAAGCTCAAGTACCTTGTGCAGTTGAAAGAGCTCTATTTGTTGCTGATAACGTTCCGTATCGACAAGAAAATCCCGGGCAGGGGTGCCGGGATCGAGACGATCGAGAAAATCAGTGTCGTCTTTTTTCAGTTCAGCCTCAAAGATCGATTGTTGCTGCTTAAACGAAAGGAGCCCCAGAGACCTCGGCAGAACAAGCTCACCTGTGTAGTCCAGTTCACCACTAAGCAGGTCAATCAGGGCGGCAAGCCCGGAGTCATTGCCGCCAAGTATACACCAAAGTTCACCACCAGCTGCGCTGAACTGACCAATGTTAAGGCCCTGCGCCTGAAGGTTGTTGAGTAAGAGCATGGAAATTACTTGTTCCCCCAGAGAAAATCGAGGCTGTAGGGAGACCCCTTACCACAGAAAAAAGCACCATCCACATAGCGAAAACCAAGGTCGAGGCTGGTGATTGCCTCCATGGACTCTGGAGCAAGTCTGATTTCTGCGGCAGCAAGATTTTCGCGAATGCGCGCAGGATTGGTAGATTTGGGAATGACCACGGTTCCACGGGTGAGCCCCCAAGCCAGTAAAACCTGCGCCGGAGTGATGGCCTGTTGTTTTGCAATCTGGGTGATAGTCGGGTTGTCGAGTAGGGTTGGTTCCTCTTGTTTTTTGAGAGTTTTGGGACGATCACCTGAGCCCAGTGGCGAATAGCCCGTCAGGAGAATACCCCGTTTGTTGCAGAGGTCGAGCATCGTTTGCTGCTGGAGGTAGGGATGAAGTTCGATCTGGTTCATCGCTGGTTGCACTCTGGCTTGGTCGCAGAGAGCGATGAGTTTGTCCTGCGAGAAGTTACATACGCCAATATTGCGTACCAACCCTTTGTCGACACAGCTCTCAAGAGCCCTCCATGTGTCAAGAATGGGGAGATCGGCTAAGGGAATGAATTCCTCTGGTTTTTGTGCAAAAAGAACCCCCGGGGCAAAGGCAACGGGCCAGTGGATCAGAAAGAGATTCAGGTAGTCGAGTTGTAAGTCCGTAAGCGTTTGGCGCAGTGCCGGTTCAACCAGTTCCGGAGCGTGAGCGTTGTTCCAGAGTTTGGAAGTGATCCAAAGTTCTTCTCGTTTGATTGTTCCGGCCTGGACGATCTCTCCCAGAGCCTGGCCGACTTCGGGCTCATTGCCATAAATGGGCGCACAGTCAATGTGTCTGTATCCGCATTCAATGGCTTCTTTCACCGCTGCTGCCACTGTTCCGGGAGACGATTTCCAGGTGCCCAGGCCGAGGGCAGGGATTTGATCACCACTGTTGAGGCTCAAGACGTGCATGCTTTTCTCCTCCTTTTCCCGTGTATTGAAGATCGTTTCGTGGGGGGAAACGATCGGTGTATAGAGAGAGTCTATGGGCAAATAAAAACGAATCGAGAACACCTGCCTCCAGCCGATGCGAGTGCTCTGACAACACCGTGACGGTTTTTTTCTTTTTCTTTGCCGTTCCCACGTTTTTCCATACAATGGACAAAGATAAACAGAGAAGGTGTCCCCGCAAGTGTGAATGCAGCAGCTTCGAGGCAATGAAAGAAAAACCCGACCAAATACAACAGCGTAGTCCACAACAGACATCCAAGTCCCAGACTATCATGGTGGTGGATGACAGTTCAACTATTCGTGCGATCATTCAACAGGAGCTGGAAGCGTATGGCTACGCTGTCATTACTTTCAGCGATGGCATGGAAGCGCTGGCCGCCTTACGCTGGCTGCAAGAACCACCCGCGTTGATCACCCTGGATATCGATATGCCCCGCATGAACGGCTTTATCTGCTGCGAACAGATTCGTGCCTGGGAGAAAGAAGGCTTCATTGGGGAAGCTGGTAAGCCCATCCCTGTGCTCTTTGTTAGTGCCAACGATACCTTTGAAAATCGAAGTCGAGGGTTTCATCTGGGGAGTCTCGAGTTTATCTCCAAGCCTTTTACCCCGGGCGATATTCTGGCCGCGGTCAATAAGGTCCTGCATCCGCAGACAACCTACTCAGAAATGACGGCCTTGGTGGTGGATGATAATGCCGGGCTGCGGCGTATGGTTGGCGCCTGTCTGGAGCGTATCGGTATTCAGGTCATCGAGGCGGAAAATGGTCGCCAGGCATTTGAACTGATGAAAGAAAACCTGGTACAGACCGATATTTGCATTGTTGATTATGATATGCCGGTGATGCGGGGCGATGAGTTCATCCACCTGACTCGCCAATTTCCAGAGGCTGAGCACCTGCCCATGCTCTCTCTCTCCGGAGCAAATGATCCCCAGGCTGTGCTGCGTATGTTTCGTGCCGGCGCCAGTGATTACCTGGTCAAACCTTTTATCGCCGAAGAGCTTCTGGCCCGGGTTCAGGTACATCTCCAGCTGCGACGACACATGAAAAACCTGGAAGAGGATAATCGGAACCTCTATGATAAGGCGGTCAACGATGCATTGACCGGGCTTCGAAACAAACGGTTTTTCCAGGAAGCCTTTGAAGAAGTCTATGCCCGTGCTCTGCGAAGTCGTTCTGATATCAGCTGTCTCTTTTTTGATCTGGATCACTTCAAAAAAGTCAATGACACCTGCGGCCACGCCTTTGGCGATTATGTCCTGCAGACCATCGGAAAACTGGTGAAGGCATCATTTCGAATTGGCGATCTGGCCGCCCGTTTTGGCGGTGAGGAGTTTGTGGTAGTGCTGCCGAATACCGGGCTTGAGCAGGCGCTGGAATATGCTGAACTGTTGCGTTCAAAGGTTGAAGCCTATCCGTTTCATGATCAGGGCAGGCAGTGGCCGGTTACGATTAGCATCGGTGTTTCTTCCTATCGTTCCGACCAACCCACATCAGCAGATATATTGTTGCAACTTGCCGATCAAGCGCTGTATCTGGCCAAAAATGGGGGACGTAACCGGGTGGAAAATCATACCATGTGAAGAGCCATCAGGCTCTAACTGTCTTCATGCTCCCATCCTACAGGGTGGTAATGCACATACACCCGCCGAAGAAATTCAATTTGTTCCAATAAGGTCTGCTCCACCTCCGTGGCAATCTTGTCCCCGGCCGCCACACTTATGGCGCCATCCACGCCAATTATTAGATTGATCATCAGGTACGGCCCAAACCGGTGGGCGTGCACCTCTTCAATAGCCTCCACGCCATAGACCCCCCCCAGCGCTGTCTCTATTTCTGTCGCCAGTTCTCGACCAGGGAGCGTGTCCATGAGGTCATCTGTCGCAGAGCGAAGAATTTCCACCCCCGTGTGGAGAATGATCATCGAGACCACTGCCCCAGCCAGGGGGTCAACCCAGGGAAAGCCCCAGCGTCCAAAGAGAATGCCCACTGCGGCAGCCAAGGAAGCAAAAATATCATTGCGATGATCCTGTGCCAGGGCCAATACCGCTGCATTCTGGGTCTTGCGGCTTTGGGCGTAGGTCCAGAGGCTGAGGCCACTTTTGAGGACAATGGCAAAAAGAGCGATCCCCAGAGCAGTGAGACTGGCGCCTGAAGACGGCTCGGTGGTGGTCAGCAGCTCATAAACCCCGTCCACCGAGTTCCAGAAAATAGCGATGGCCGTGGTGATGACAAAGGCGCCGACCACAACAGCAGCGACACTTTCTAACTGATCATGGCCATAGGGATGTTCGCGATCAGCAGGTTTTGCCGAAAGCCGTACAAAGATACTGACCACAATACCGTAGGCCACATCCGAAGTTGAATTAATGCCATCGGCCAGCAGGGCGGGGCTGTTTCCCAAAACGCCTACTGTGGCCTTTAAAACAGCGAGGATAATGTTGGCGACAAGGCCAACCTGGACCGCCAGCATGCTCTGTCGCCTTCGCTGTTCGCCGCATTTTTCGTGGGCCGGTTCGTCCATGTCTTGTCCGGTGTTTGAGTGGTGTTTAAGATATTCGTATATTGGTCATATACTCTCTTTTAAGGAGAAGCAATGATCTTGGGAAAAGAAAGCTGGAAAAGTAAGGTAAAGCACAGCCTGAGCAACTCCACCCTAAAGATATTTTAAAGCCACTTACGTGCCCGGGTGCTGTGGATATACAACTGCATGAGTCCCTATCGTCTGGGGAAGGAGGACATATGAATCAGCGAATGGAACATGACACTATGGGAGAGATTGAAGTTGCTGAAGATCGACTCTGGGGGGCGCAAACCGAACGCAGCCGGCGTAATTTTTCCATCGGCCAGGAGCGTATGCCACTTGAGTTGATCTATGGACTCATACGACTCAAGAGCGCTTGCGCCCAGGTCAATTTTAAGAAAGGGAAACTTGCAGTAGAGCTCCGTGACCTGATCGTGGCGGCCTGCGATGATTTACTCAGTGGGAGCTATGAAGAAGAATTTCCTCTGGCAGTCTGGCAGACAGGGAGCGGTACCCAGTCGAATATGAATGTTAATGAGGTGATTGCCAACCGAGCCGCTTTGTTAGTCAATGGCAGCCTTGAGCCGCCTCGGCCCGTGCATCCCAATGATCACGTTAATATGTCACAAAGCTCCAATGATATTTTTCCTGCCGCCATGCATGTGGCCGCAGTTTTTTCGCTGGAGGATCGATTGCTTCCAGCGCTGGATGCACTTTATGCCACTCTGTGCTCAAAGGCGAAAGAGTTCCAGGGGCTGGTGAAAATAGGGCGTACCCATCTTCAGGATGCCACGCCGTTGACCCTGGGGCAGGAAATTTCTGGATGGGCAGCTCTGCTGGCCAGTGCTCGCACACAGCTTAAACTGGGGCTGGAGCAGGTGCGCGCCCTTGCTGTCGGTGGGACCGCCGTAGGTACCGGCCTGAATGCCCCCGAAGGCTTTGGCGATGCTGTGGCTGCCGAGCTCAGCGGAGAGTCCGGCAAGGTCTTTTATTCGTTGACCAATAAATTTCACGGACTGACCGGACACGATCAGTTGGTTTTTGCCCACGGGGCAATTAAAGCTCTGGCGGCGAACATGATGAAGATCGCCAACGATGTTCGCTGGCTGGCAAGTGGTCCCCGTTGTGGTCTTGGCGAACTGTCCATCCCCGCCAATGAACCTGGCAGTTCGATCATGCCGGGCAAGGTCAATCCTACGCAATCAGAAGCGGTGACCATGGTCGCTGCCCAGGTTTTTGGAAACGACAGTACCATCGGTTTTGCGGCCAGCCAGGGAAATTTTGAACTCAACGTGTTCAAGCCGGTCATTATCTACAATTTTTTACAGTCAGTTACCCTTATGACTGATGTTATTGAATCGTTTCACCATAACTGTGTTGTCGGGATTACCCCGATCACCCGACGCATAGAGGCACATCTGCATTCCTCGCTCATGCTGGTGACGGCCCTCAACCCTCATATTGGCTATGAAAAGGCGGCTGCCATTGCGAAAAAAGCCCATCAGGAAAATCTGTCTCTTAAAGAAGCTGCTCTTGCCTTGGGTGTATTGAGTGAGGAAGAGTTTGACCAAAAGGTACGGGCTGAAAACATGGTCGGCGAAGTCGAGATCAATTGCGGCGAGGAAAAAATGGGGTATCAGGGTAACACCCTATTTTGACGTCTGGGGATTGCCATTGGAGCCTGTTGGAGGAGAGCATTCTCTTGAAAAAATGCATAAATATCTAGTTATTAAAAAAGGATAAGCAAAAATGAATCCCTTGAACCAGGGATTGATCCCACGTATACTGACAACGTGAATACATAAACGTTTCAGGCCCATGGTCTTAATTCAGCAACATAAAAAAGGATCCCCGGAATCCAGATATGTCGTCGTCTCTTAAAGAAAGTTTCAGCACCGTTGTTCGCCTGCTGCTTGAGGCCAAGCGGATAACCCCTGCACAGGTACAGCATGCCGAGCGGGTCCGCGCTAAGCTCACCTCCTACCAACCCCTGCTCAAGGTGTTTCGCAACCTGAAATTTATCAGCGACCAGGATGTCAAGGATGTGTTGCGCAGTGCCAGCTCGACCATTCGTATCGGTGATCTTTTAGTTGAGCTTGGGCATATATCTCCAGAGGATCTGGAATCCGCTATTCTTTTGCAAAAGGAAAGTGACACCAAAGAGAAACTGGGGCAGGTGCTGGTCCGCCATAATTTTATTGAAGAACAGGCCTTTATTGAGGTGCTCTCGATTCAGATGGGCTATCCTTTCATCGAGCCTGCCCTGAATAATGTCGACCGGGCTCGCTGCGAAAAAATTTCCAAGACCCTGATGGCCACCCATGCCTTTATTCCCATCAAGACCGAGGATGGGACCGTGCGGGTTGCCTTTGCCGATCCGCTGGATAATGAGGCCCTGCAGATAGCGCGAAGGTTTTTTGGTCAGAATATCGTCCCGGCTATCGCTCAGAGTAATTCTATTCGTAAAACCCTTGACCTGCTTGCGGATAAAAAGAGCGGTCAGACCATGGCCGTGGATACCAATACCGTGGTGGGGACGGTTAATTCCATTATCCTGGGGGCGATTAAAAACGGTGCCAGCGATATTCATATCGAACCCATGGAAGACCGGTTGCAGGTCCGTTTTCGTGAAGATGGTGTCCTCAATCATTTTAAGGATTATCCCAGAGAGATCATCCCCGCTCTGACGAGCCGAATCAAAATTCTCTGCAAGGCCGATATCACAGAAAAACGACGGCACCAGGGAGGAAGAATCCTTTTTGATTATGACGAGGGGCAGCTAGACCTACGCGTCTCCTTCTTTGTGACTATCCATGGCGAAAAAATTGTTTTTCGCCTGTTGAATCGCAAGCAGGAACTTTTCGATCTCCAATCTGTTGGGCTTTCCCCCCGTATGCTGACCCGTTTTCTTGAGGATGCGGTCTACCACCCCAGTGGTGTTGTTTTGGTCACCGGCCCCACAGGTTCGGGAAAAACATCGACCATTTACAGCTGTATTCATGCGCTCAAAAGTCCCAATGTCTCAATTGTGACTGCAGAAGAACCGGTTGAGTATGTGATTGAAGGGGTCGCCCAGTGTTCCATTGATCCTAAAATTGACCTCACCTTTGAGGAAACCCTGCGCCATATTGTGCGTCAGGACCCAGATGTTATCGTGATCGGTGAAATTCGTGATACCTACTCCGCCGAGGTGGCGGTCCAGGCTGCACTTACCGGGCATAAGGTACTTTCCACCTTTCACACTGAAGACAGTATCGGCGGCCTGATTCGTCTGCTGAATATGGATATCGCCCCGTTCCTGGTTTCCTCCACCGTGGTCAGTGTACTTGCTCAGCGCCTACTCAGGCGCGTCTGCCCGCACTGTGCTGTGGATACCAAACCCACTCCTGTGCAATTGCAGCGGTTGCGTTGCAGTCAGGCAGACCTGATGGGGGCCAATTTCAAGAAAGGGCGCGGTTGTAAGATGTGTAAGCAGTCCGGGTATAAGGGCCGTATCGGTGTCTTTGAACTGCTGGTATTGGACGAACGGGTGCGTACCGCCATTCTTGAGCAGAAAACAAGTTTTGAAATTCGTCAGATCAGTATCAACCATTCCGGTCTGATAACATTACTTGAAGACGGCTTGGTTAAGGCTGGATCAGGCTTAACGACTATTGATGAAATCCTGCGCTGTCTTCCCATATTCAGCCCTCCACGAACCTTGACGGAATTACGCCGTCTTTCTGGTGAATAAATGAGTGCTCCACTTTCTCTGATTGATGTTATTAACCGTTTTATTGAATCTGATAAGGTGGTGTTGCCGGTGTTTAATTCCGCTGCTATCCGCATACAGCAGGAGATCGCGAAAAAAGAACCCAGCATTCAGGTGATTGAGAAAATTATTATCTCTGATCAGGCTCTCTCTACGCAGGTCTTGAAAATAGCGAACTCTGCCTTTTATCGGGGGCTCAAAGAGGTAGGAACGGTTCGGGCTGCAATTATGCGTTTGGGGACCAAAGAGATTGCAAAGATCGTCTTGCTGGCGACGACCAAGCAGCATTTTACCAGTAAGGATGCAACCATTAACCTCTTGATGAAAAAGTTGTGGCAGCATGCGGTGGGCTGTGCCTATGGTGCGGTCTGGCTTTCACGGCGTCATACCTATGGGGTGGAGCAGAGTCAGGTCTTTTTTGCAGGATTGTTTCACGATGTGGGGAAGCTGCTGGTTTTGGTTATCGTTGAGCAGATCAGAAGGCGCAACGCAAACCTTAAGATTACCCACGCTCTCTTGCTGGAGGCCATGGACCGGCTTCATTCCAGGGAAGGTGCAAAATTACTCAAACAGTGGAACATGCCCGACTATTTTTGCGTGATTGCCGAGCAGCACCACACAAAAGAGATCGATGAAAACAATATACTCATGTTGCTGGTTCGCATGGCCAACATGGCCTGCCATAAACTGGGCATCGGCCTGACCAGTGCCCCCTCTCTCGTCCTCCCTGCCTCCCTGGAAGCAGACCTGCTCAACCTTTCGGAGATCGATCTGGCAGAGCTTGAAATCTCGCTTGAGGATACCGCTGTCCTCTCCTCCTGAAATTTGCGGCCCTTCTTACAGATACCTGCCCTGCATGCGGTCTTTGTCGATGGCAGTTTTTTGTCCAGCGGCATCTAAGGCGACGTAGGTTATTGCCGCCTCAGTCACCTTAAAGGTGGTAAACTGATCTTTGGCCGGGTTGAGGATCGGGCGTACCCAGACTTCCAACATAATGGTAATGGAAGTTGTGCCGACCTTTTGCACCCGTCCATAGCAGCAGACCACATCCCCCACGCGAACCGGCTTGATAAAGCTCATCCGTTCAACAGCTACTGTGGTAGTCCGTGTTCGCGTCACCTCTTTGGCAAGCATGGACCCCGCTAGATCCATCTGCGACATGATCCAGCCGCCAAAGATATCCCCATTAAAACTGGTATCTGCGGGCATGGGCATGGTTCTGATGAGCAGCTCTCCCTGCGGTCCCTCGATTTTCCCAGGCATATCTCCCTCTCCTTGGGCGCATGATTTTTTCTACGTCTAACACCTTGTTTTCATTAATGCCTGAATCCGTGAGCATGCATCAGTGCGTCCGTTTTGTTGTTTGCCAACAACGCGCAAGATGAAAATTCGTAGGATCCTGCACCTGTATCTTGAGATTTCTCTCTGCGTTCGAAATGACAGAAGTGGTGCCACTTTACCGGAAAATACCAAGTACGGCAGTTATCTTCTCACTCCTCACTCTTTACTCCTCACTTCTCCCCGCAGTTCACTCATTCCTCAGTCCTGCATCCAACCAGCCACTCAGGCTGTCATCTCGACCAGCGGGAGAGATCTCGTCTTTTCTGGCTGAGCATTGATGGTAAGCAAAAATAGTCTGGTGGTCACTCCTTGAGCGGACTATAGTAATTGCCCACAAAGAACTATTGGGCAACTATTACCTGCGGAGGAACTATGCAAATCGATTGGGCCTACCTACGAAAGGGCTGAGTCTCGTGCACCAAAGCACAGGCTGTGCTCGAGCAAGAACAGATGGTCATTGATGAACAGGCCGATGCCCGAAAACAACCGCTTGCCGGCGAGGAGGCGTGGCAGTTCCTTGCCAGCGCTGGCGAGATTTTGGTGGCCAAAGGGAAAAAAGTACAGGTCTTCAATCCTCAGAAAGACGATAAGGCAACGATCCTTGCCGCTACTCTGGGAAGAACAGGCAACCTGCGGGCTCCAACCCTGCGTAAGGGGACCCGTCTGTTGGTTGGATTTAGTGAAGCACTGTACAGTGATTTATCCGCACACCTTACAGGAAAGAACTAATGTCTGTACTTAATCCGCAACTGCAGCAGCAATTAGGGGCCATCACCTCCCAGGGGCAGCATCGTTCACTGGTGGCTGTCAGCCATCTGGACCAGGGGATGATTGATATCGATGGCCGCCAATACCTCAATCTGGCCGGAAACGATTATCTGGGGCTGGCCACTAACCGGGCACTGCTTGAAGCCTTTTATAACGAGCAGAACCAGGAAAATCAGCTGGAGAGTTATGGTCTGGGGAGTACGGCCTCGCGGCTGATGACCGGCAATACCCTGCCTTATGCCCGGCTTGAACGGCAACTGCGCGAGCTTTACCAGGCCGAGGCAGTGCTGGTGTTCAACTCCGGCTACCATATCAATGTCGGGATTCTTCCGGCACTCACCGCGAAAGGCGATCTGATTCTTGCCGACAAACTCTGCCATGCCAGCCTGATTGACGGTATGCGCCTCTCCCGGGCCAAGGTCATCCGCTACCCCCACCTGGATTATAACGCCATCGAGCAGATCCTGAGCCGGGAGCGGGAAAGCTATCGGCAGGTGGTTATTGTCACCGAGTCGATTTTTTCCATGGATGGTGACACCGCTGATCTTGCGGAGCTGGTGCGGATAAAAGACAAATATCAGGCCGCGCTCTACGTGGATGAGGCTCATGGAGTGGGTATCCGCGGGGAAAACGGCTGCGGACTGGCTGAAGAGCAGGGCGTTCAGCACCAGGTTGAAATCCTCACCGGGACCTTTGGTAAGGCCTACGGTGGACAGGGGGCCTTTGTCGTGGGCACCAATGAGCTGATCGATTATTTGCTCAATACCGCCCGCTCCCAGATCTTTTCAACGGGATTGCCACCGGTCTCGGTCCACTGGCTCAGTTTTGTTTTGCGGCAGATTCCTTTGATGCGTGAACAGCGTAGCAAGGTCGATCAGTTGTCCTCCCGCTTTCGTGATGCTCTGCGCGCACTCGAATTGCAAACCGATGGCAGCTCCAATATCGTGCCGGTGATGGTGGGGGATGCCGCCCGTGCGGTTCAAGCCGCGGAGCGTATCTGCGAGGCTGGCTATTGGGTCAAGGCTGTGCGTCCACCCACCGTTCCATCAGGCACATCTCGACTTCGTCTTTCCTTAAATGCTGCCATGAGTTGGGAGCAGTTAGCTCCGTTGCCTGCTCTCATAAAAGAGGCACTGGGGTAAGCTGATGCAGATGAGATGGCTTAGGCAAACTCAGAATTCGCAGTGTCTGCTCTTTTTTGGGGGCTGGGGCATGGATCCCACCCCCTTTCAAGATGTTCCCGCTCAGGGGTATGATCTGGTTATGGTCTATGATTACCGCGAGCTGGAGCCATTTGATTGGGCGCCTTTTCTGGCCTACCAGCAGGTCCACCTTATTGCTTGGTCCATGGGGGTCTGGATGGCGGCCCATCTGCTGAAAAATCATCAGGACTCCTTTACTTCCCTGACGGCCATTGGCGGAACCCTCGTCCCCATTGATGCCCAGAAAGGCATTCCAGTCACAAGCTACGAGGGCATGCTTACTGGATTTGACGGGGATGTTCTGGCGCAATTTTATAACAACATGTTTGATGACAAGGGACAGCTTGCTCGTTTTCTTGCACACAAACCGCAGAGAACGCTTGAGCAATTAGGCCAGGAGATGGCTGCTTTTCAGCAGGCATTTAACCAATTTGGAAGAGAAAAGGATATTTACACCCGAAAAATTATTACCAGTCGGGATCGAATTTTTTCCGGTCGCAACCAAATGCGAGCTTGGGGGAAAGGAAAGGGGATGCTTCGCAACTGGCCGCATTTTCCATTTTTTTCAATACAGGATTGGGGCGACCTGCTGGTTGATTAAGCTGTATTTACTCACAAAGAAGTAAAGAGTAGAGCAGATCTCTGATCTGCGAGGTAGGCTGTTTACGTCCCGTGTTTTACCAAAATGCAAGACAGCGGTTTGCTTTATTACATTTTGCGTATATTGCCGTGGCAACTTTGGGGTGATTATGGTACAAACTTGTTAAATCGGATGGCCTGGAGGAGGGCTATTCGTGAACGGTCTCACCGTTCTTGCCGAGCTGAAACCATTGCACCCAAGGAGCCGGGCGAAACGATGATTTTGTTTTTTCCCTTACTTGAGCGAGAAATAAAAAAAGGCTGGTTGGCAAATCCAACCAGCCTTTTTGCTATGGCGGAGAGAGAGGGATTCGAACCCTCGGTGGAGTATAACCCCCACACTCGCTTAGCAGGCGAGCACCATCGGCCTCTCGGTCATCTCTCCAAAGTGTGAAACATCAAGGTTGTGGCGGAGGGAGTAGGATTCGAACCCACGGTACTTTCGCACAACGGTTTTCAAGACCGCCGCCTTAAACCACTCGGCCATCCCTCCATAACGGCACAAAATACCATTTTCAAGGGACACTGTCAATAAACTACTCGATTTCATGAAAGCAAATATGGGCACACCTACAATTGAACAGGAACAGGAATTTATAAATCTGACCTGTTTATACGAAATTACCCGCCATTTGGCGTCCGCTACCAGCCTCAAAGAGTGCCTGGAGAAAATAGTCACCACCCTTTCTGAGCGAAAAGAGATGGATAACGGCACGGTGACTATTATCAATCCGGGGACGGGAGAACTGGAAATCGAAGTCGCCCACGGTATTACTGCCGAAGCCAAGCGGCGCGGACGCTATAAGTTGGGCGAAGGCATTACCGGTAAGGTTGTGGCCACGGGGGAGCCTATCATTGTTCCTCAGATCGGTGAGGAACCCAACTTTCTCAACCGGACGCGTACCCGAGGGGATGAACGTAAAAAACGCAGCTCTTTTCTCTGTGTTCCTATTCTCGCTTCCCAACAATCAATCGGGGCGCTTTCCATTGACCGTGAATACAGCGAGGGGTTTGGGCTGCAGTCGGAAAATGATCTTCGTTTTCTCACCGTGGTCAGCTCGTTGATCGCCGAGACCGTGCAGCGCATTCAACGGGTCAATGAAGAAAAAGAGGCCCTGCGTCAGGAAAACTCTAAACTGCGACGTGAACTCTCTGCCAAAAACCGTATCGAGGAGATCATTGGTAACTCCTCCCGCATGCAGGAAGTTTTTGATATGGTTCATCGGGTGGCCGATTCAAATGCCACCGTGCTTTTGCGCGGTGAGTCCGGTACCGGTAAGACCCTGGTTGCCAAGGCCCTGCACCACAACTCCAGTCGTGCCGACGGGCCATTTATTGTGGTTAACTGCTCAGCCCTGCCGGAAACTCTGCTGGAGAGTGAACTTTTTGGTCATGAGAAGGGCGCCTTCACCGGGGCCACCGAGTCCAAAAAAGGGCGCTTCGAGATGGCTGAGGGCGGCACCCTGTTTCTCGATGAGATTGGCGAGATTAGCCCCGCCGTTCAGGTGAAGCTGTTAAATGTCATCCAGGAGCGGACCTTTCAGCGGTTGGGCTCCACCAAGACAATCACCACCGATATTCGTCTGGTTGCAGCCACCAACCGTGATCTGGAGAAGGCGGTGAAAGAGATGGTTTTTCGTGAAGATCTCTACTACCGACTCAACGTTTTCCCGGTCTACCTGCCTCCGCTGCGCGAACGACGGACCGATATTCTGCTTCTGGCCGAGTATTTTCTTGATAAGTATGCCCAGGAAAACAGTAAGGAGATCAAGCGGATCACCACACCGGCCATTGATCTCTTGGTACAGTATCACTGGCCGGGCAATGTTCGGGAGTTGCAGAACTGCATGGAACGGGCGGTGTTGATCTGCGATGGAGCGGCGATCAAGTCAATTCACCTGCCGCCTTCCCTGCAGAGCGCGGACTCGATCCATTCCACCAAGCCTCTTTCTCTGGCCACGGCGGTTGAAAATTTTGAGCGCGAGCTTATCATTGAAGCGCTGAAGAAAAATAACGGCAACCAGACCAAAGCCGCCAAAAGCCTGGAGACCAGCCTGCGAATCATCAATTACAAGATTCACAGCTATGGAATTGAACCCAAACACTTTAAGGTCAAGTAATGCGGGTGCTCCTTCATCTCTGCTGCGGGCCCTGTACCATCTACCCGCTGCAACGGTTGCGTGCACAGGGGCATGAGGTTTCGGGGGTGTTTTACAACCCTAATATCCACCCCTATCAGGAGTTTCGCCGTCGTATAGGGGCGGTCAATGAGCTTGCGGAAGCAGAGAAGTTTCCGGTAGAGATTGAGCGGGAATACGGCCTCCAAGAATACCTACGCCAGGTGGTCTTTCACGAGCGGGAACGCTGCCCCATCTGCTACGAGATGCGGCTGGTGCACACCGCCGAGATGGCTGCCGCTCAAGGGTTTGAAGGCTTTACCACCACGCTGCTCTACTCAAAATACCAGAATCACAGGGTGTTGGTCGAACGCTGCGAACAGTTGGCACATGAGCATAAGCTGATCTTTGTTTACGAAGATTTCCGCGAAGGTTGGCAGGAAGGCATTGATCGCTCCATTGAAATGGGGTTATATCGTCAACCGTATTGCGGCTGTATCTACAGTGAGCAGGAACGCTATGACAAGCGCTGGAAAAAACGGCGAAAGGCCGAAGCAGCTGCCAGGGCTGCTCTTCAGAGCTAACACGACTTTTACATATCAGGGGATTTGAATAAATAGGTTTTTCAGTCAAGCTCAGACTCCGAGAGATTGGGAAAAAATTATTCAGCATCCCGTAAGGATGACGCCCCCAGTGCGGGACGCAGGGAGGAGAACATGGATAGTCTGATTGTGCTGGCCACCAGCAACAAAAATAAATTGAAGGAAATGCAGGAACTGCTCAAGGATTTTCCGGTCAATATCAAATCACTGGCTGATTTTGGTCCCATGCCCGAAGCGGTTGAAGACGGCGAGACCTTTGATGACAACGCCTATAAAAAAGCCTTTCATTATGCAAAGGTGCTGGGCGTTCCCTGTCTGGCCGATGATTCCGGCCTGATGGTCGATGCGCTGGACGGGCGGCCCGGCGTCTACTCTGCCCGTTATTCCGGACCTGAGGCAACAGACTGGTCCAACTGTGAAAAACTCCTGGGTGAGATGAAAGGGAAGACCAACCGCAGCGCTCATTTTGTCTGTGTCCTCTCCCTGGCAACGCCTGGTGGGCCGGCGCTGACCTACGAGGGCCAGTGTGATGGAGAACTACTGGAAGAACGGCGCGGAGAATCCGGTTTTGGCTATGACCCGCTCTTTTTCTTTCCTGCTCTGGGCAAAACCTTTGCCGAACTCTCCATGGATGAGAAGAGTAAGGTTAGCCACCGTGGCAAGGCCCTGGCCGATTTTGCCGCAGAATTCTCCAAAATACAGGTCTGGCTGCGCCAGCGTATGGAAGAGATCAAACCGCCCAAACCCGATCACAGTGAATTTGAGCATAATGACTGGTCTCAGGAGCGGATGTAACTGCTCTTCAGCGACTGCAAGAAGAACGGGGCTGGCACCGAAAGGGCCAGCCCCGTTTTGTTTCTTACTTCTGGGAATTTGTTAGTGTCAGGTTAGGATGAGCCTGAAAACAAGGGAATTTTTTGCTCTCATCCTCATCCTGCGGTATAGAGTGAGCCGTACACGAAAAAATGGGCAAAAACTCTGCGAAAGAGAGGCTATTTGTTGAAAAGAGAAAAGATGGAAATTCAGGAGGAAGAACTCCAGAGGTTCAATGCCTGTATTTCCACGGACCTGACTCCCAGGCAACAGCAGTGGATACGAGAGCCGGAAATACAGTTCCCGCGGCAGACCAGTGTTTTGGCTGTCCACTGGCACCCCGAGTATGTCCCCATGGAGCTCATTCGTGAGCGCATCGAGACCTTTTATCCTCATGCCAGAGAATCGTTGATCATACCCACCCAGCATAACCAGGTGACAGAGTACGGGGAATATGGTGGGGTCGAGGTGGATTGTTATTCCAGTGGGTTTAACCTCAAGGTGCAGCTGCTTTTACATTTCAGAAAAGAAAAGGCTGCCGAGGCCACGGTCTTTCAAAATATTCTCAAGCACACCTTTACTTATCGTTCTTCCCAACTTTTTAATTTCCTGGCTGCGTTGACCAAACCCAATGAAGAGATGCTTAACTGGGCGGCGAGAGAAACCGGAGCAACAGAAGAAGTCGTAGATTTTGCCCGGCTCCAGGCCGATCGCCTGGAACAGCTCTTTGACGAGCATTTTGAGCGGGTCCCGCAAATATCGATAAAGAATAAGCTGATTCGAGATTTTGTCGATTTATTGCGGGATGAGAGCAACCGGGAATTCATCGATCGAGTTCAGACTTTTTTACGGGCGGTCAAGTTCAAGGTCAAAGAGGCCTTTCCCCTGAGCTATTTTTACCGTACTTCTGAGGTGATTGAAGAGGCCAGGCATTTGGGAGCCGGTATTATCATTCCTCATCCCGAACAATTCTGGCCTGTATTACTGGCAGATTATGATGTAGACGGGTACGAGGTCTGGAATCCACAGTCAAGCAATTACACTGAATTTTTGATTACAGTTCTGCATCGTCGGAATAAAGAGTCTCGCAGTACCCGTCCGCTGCTCGTTTTTATGGGGGATGATACCCACATGAGTGAGAAGGTAAAAGAGCCTGGCGCACGTGATGAGGTGAAGTACTGCAGGGAGATAGGCTACCAGCCCCCCTGGGATGATATGCAGATCAGGAAACAACTGCTCAAGGCCGGGATGGATCGACCACAAATTATCGCGGAGTATAAGGCACGCCTCGATAGTTAGTGGCTATCCAGAACAACAATTTTTTTGGGGACGGGCACCATTGGGTGCGCAGCCCAAAAGGATCCTTGGGCAGCACGGTAAAAGAAGAGGAACAATGGCAAAACAGAAATTTTCATACGATTCGATTCAGGATGTGAGCTCGGTTCGCCGCTACCTCAAAACCCTGATTCGCTCCATAGATGAGGGCAAGATTGCTCTCAACTCCGAAGAAGAAAGCATCGAACTCCATCCAAAGGGACTGCTGCATTTCTCCATAGAAGCCCGCAAAAAAGGAAGGAAGAACAAATTGACGCTTGAGCTGAGCTGGACGGATAAAAAAGAACTGCGCATGGATGATGAAACCTCCAAGCCCGTGAAAAAATCTTCCTGATGCGGATGTGAGCAGCAAGAATGGAACCGGAATTACAGATCAGGGATAACCTGCACTTTCTCCTCATGGAGGTGCTGGGGCGGTTGTCTGCTACCTCCCGTTTCTTAAGCTCGTTTGATCAACGAATTTGCCGTAAGGTCCTGGAGCGTGACGGGTATATCGACAACCTCTGCACCACCCTTGAAAATGACTGCTATGCGCTGATGTTTTCCCACCCTGAGCCTGGTCATCACGATATCGATCGTGCTCGGGCAACCCATACCATCAGTACCAATCTCAAACAAATCAGCGATTTTGCCTCCAATATCGTGCGTCAGGTCGAGTACCTCCTTGATCGGGTGCTCTGGCTCAGTTTTGATGCCTCGTCGCTTTTTCAGCTCATCGAACAGAGCCTGGAGCAGGTGGCACCCTCTCTGGAACAAGGGGACATTGGCCAGGCCCTTTCCATCTGTCACTGTGAATTTGAGGTTGATCGGCTCTATATCGAGAATTTCAACCGAATCATGGCAGAGTTGCGGCGAGGCAAATCGACCGAATCCTACGTAACGATCCTCTTTATCTTTCGCTACATAGAGCGCATAGGCGATTCGCTTTTGAACATAGGCGAGGCCATTTTGTTCTCTATTCTTGGAGAGCGCATCCGCATCCGTGAGTTCGACGCTCTCCAGCAGACCCTGGCCAATTCCAAGATCGACATCCCCCTGGATCACCTGCAGCTTCGATCCTATTGGGGGACCCGCTCCGGCTGTAATATCAGCAAGGTCGCCGATGTTCCCCGCGATGCAAGCCGGGGGGCTGCCCATGAGGCGATCTTTAAAACAGGCAACATCCATAAAATAGAAAAGGAAAAAGAAAAACTTGATGCCTGGGCCAGGGTTATTCCCGGCCTTGTTCCCAGAGTTCTTACTTTTTACCGACAAGATGCCGAAAAAGGGGCCTTGTTGACCGAGTTCCTCCAGGGAAACAACCTGCAGGAAATTGTATTGGGGGATGATCGAGAGCTGGTGCTGAGTTCACAGCGGGCCTTGCACCGTCTTCTTGGTGAGCAGCTCTGGCCGGGGACCAAAAAATCGGGAGCGACCGAAACCTCCTACATGGCCCAGGTCATGACCCGGCTCGAGTCGGTGCATCAGGTGCACAGCTATCTGCGTAAACAGCAGCGGCTGGGCGATTTAGCCGTGGATTCAACCACGACCCTGGTGGAAAAATGTCTCCGTATCGAGCGGTTGCTCCCCGCTCCTTTTTCAGTGTTTATTCACGGAGATTTTAACGCCAACAACATCCTTTATGATCAGCCGCTGGATAAAATCTTCTTTATCGATGTCAACCGTTCCGGTCCTGCCGACTATGTACAGGATGTCTCTGTCTTTCTCGTTTCCAATTTCCGTTTACCGGTTTTTGCTGAATCCCTGCGGGAACAGATAAACCTGACCATTGGCGAGATGTATCAATTTGCGCATACTTTTGCCAGGGAGCAAAATGATACGACCTTTGCTGTTCGTTTAACCCTGGCCCTTGCCCGCTCTCTCTATACTTCGACGCGGTTTCAGCTCAACACCGATTTTGTCAAAGAGATGGTATTGCGGGCAAATTTTCTTTTGGAGAAGGTTATCCATTTTGATGAAGATAAACGAAACTGGCAGGAATTTGAATTTCCCGAAGAGGTGCTCTATCTATGAACGGTGATCTTTTTATGTACTGCACCGAGCTCATGGGAGAGGAACTCGAAGATGATCAGAAACGGGACGGTCAGCGGGCTGGAGCCTATCTGGCTTATGAGCAGGTGCAGATCTCCAGAGTTTATTATCTGAATCATCCTCTCTATAAAGAATTAGCGCATAAACTGGTCAAGGCCATGGGGTGCTCCAGCCACAAGGCGCAGGTGCTCAACGATGGTGATGGCCTGAGCCTGCTTGTTGCAAATACGGGCAATCCCATTCTGATTGTCGGTTCAAAAAAACCTTTGCGTGGGTTGGTTCAGGAGAATCTCAGCGTTGTCGATAGTGAGCAGATCAAGTCGGGATTGATTGGGCTGCGGCACAAGGGATGGAAAAGGGGACAACAGCGCTGGGCGGTCTGTGCTCGCATGCAGCTGCCTGAGTTACCCAAACTCTTTGCCTTTCCGGCACCTAACGGCCCGGAGCGGAGAAAGCGCCCTGCCTACTATTACAACCAGTCTGCAGTTGTTCCCTACAAGCAGGTGGGGGATGAACTCAAAATTTTGGTCATCGGCTCCAGTAAGCGTAAGCACTTGGTTGTTCCCAAGGGAATTCACGAACCCGGGCTGAGCTCCCAGGAGTCCGCAGCCAAAGAGTCGTTTGAAGAGGCTGGAGCTACCGGGCCGGTTTCAAGAAAGCCCATCGGTCAGTATTCCTATAAAAAATGGGGTGCTGAGTGCACCGTCTTTGTCTATGCCCAGCGGGTTGAGGCGCTGACCCCCGAAAAAAAATGGGAGGAGCGGCATCGGGGGCGGCAATGGATGCGCCCCGAGCAGGCGGCAAAAAAAGTCAAAGATCCAGCCCTGGGGGCCATGATCCTGCGTCTGGAGCATTTTATCCAAAAGGAGCGGGTATGAAAATTGGTGTCGTTGGCATTGCCGAGGGCTGGTCATCGGTGCGTCTTGCCGATACTGTTGAAGAGGCAACCGGATACCGGCTGCTGGTTGAATTGGATAAGGTGCGCTTGGAGCTTCCGTCGGGGCGCGCCTGGTTTGAAGATACAGACCTTTCCACACTGGATGGGCTTATTATCAAAAAGGTCGGCAGTCATTACTCGCCCCAGCTCCTGGACCGGCTTGAGCTTCTTCGCCTCTTGGAAATGCGGGGGCTGCCCATTTTTTCTGCTCCTTCCAAAATTCTTGGGGTGCTTAACCGTATCAGTTGTACCGTTAGCCTGCAGGCGGGCAATATTCCCATGCCCCCCACCACGGTTACCGAGGATATCAATGCGGCCGTCGCTGCGGTAGAGGAATATGGCGAGGCGGTTTTTAAACCGCTTTTTTCCACCAAGGCACGGGGAATGTGCGTTATTGGTGCCGGTGCTGACTGCCGGGAGAAAATTCGTGCCTTTCACCAGAATAATCCCCAGATGTACATTCAGCAGAAGATTGATCTGGGCGATCATGATCTGGGCATCGTCTTTCTTGGCGGCAGATATCTGACGACCTATGGCCGGTGTCGCCAGAAAGGGGCCTGGAATACGACCACAGCTTCAGGCGGGCGCTACCAGGCTTTTGACCCGGAACCGGAAATTATCGAATTGGCCCGCAGGGCCCAGGCACTCTTTGGTCTGGACTTTACCTGTGTGGATGTGGCGCTTACTCCCCAAGGGCCCATAGTCTTTGAAGTTTCCGCCTTTGGTGGTTTTCGGGGGATTTTAGAGGCGCGATCAATCGATGCGGCCAAGGAGTATGTTCGCTATGTCAGAGCCCAGCTCTAAAATATTCCAGCCGCAGCCCCGAGCTGAGCTGATCCAAACGCTTACCCACGACGAAGCCTTTGGCGAGCCATTGCTTTTGACTCTTGGCCAGTGGACCATGGAAATTGTCTGTAATTCTGAGTCAATGCGTCAGGAATTGGTGGGCTACTATGCGGGGCTGCTTGACACGCCTCCGGTCCAGAGTCGTCGGCGGGTTATGGTCGTTGATGGCCCCTTTCAAGTGTGTTCCCAGAGCCTACAGCAGCAGGATCCGGTTCCCGGGCGGAAAATCAAGGAAGAATGGCTGGATATCCCAGGTGGTCGTATAGTTCGTAAGCTGAAAACCGGCATGGTCATGATTTTTGGTGAGGAAGAGAACCTGGTGGTGGGCCCCTGTCTTGACTATCCCAATCAGGTCGTCAACTTCATCAATAATCGTTTCATTGAGCTGAAGCTCAACCAGGGGGCGCTTCTTGGACACGCTGCAGCGGTACGACTGCGAGGCAAAGGGATCGCCATGGCCGGGTTTTCAGGAATGGGAAAGTCAACCCTTGCCCTGCATCTCATGAGCGCGGGCGGAGATTTTGTCTCCAACGATCGTTTGCTGATCGAAGGGGCAGGTGAGGGCGGCCTTACAATGACCGGGGTGGCCAAATGGCCGCGGATCAATCCGGGGACAGCCTTGCACAACCCAGACCTTGCCGGAGTGATGAGCCCGGAGGAGACCAGTCGTTTCAGGCAACTGCCCCAAGAGGAGTTGTGGCAACTGGAACATAAATTCGATGCCCTCATCGAACAGTGTTTTGGTCCGAATCGTTTTCAGCTGGGCTCTACCATGGAATACCTCATTCTGTTGAACTGGCGTTTTGGCGGGGGGCCCATGGTGGCGACACAGGTTGACCTGGAAAGAAGAAGAGAGTTGCTTCCGGCGATCATGAAAAACAGCGGACTTTTTTTCATTCCCCGGCAAGGTGTGCCCAAAAATCAACCGGAGGAACAATATCTGGGGCTGCTGAACCGTTGCCAGGTGCTTGAGATCAGTGGTGGTACCGATTTTGATCAGGCCGTGCAGTTGATTAAAAACTGGATAGGGTAACGCTCTCTTTCCAGGCAGTGAGGGCTCAAAACCAGCCAAAACTTCGTTTAGCAAAAGACGCGTAGCGATCTTGGATTGATCGATATTTCCAGGTCTTCAGGCGCAAATACTTCGCCATCGATCACATAGTTGCACTTTGGTTCAACAGCCAGGCTAATTTTTTTGGCGTGCAGATGTCTGATCGACTCTCCCGAAGGCAGGTCAAGAACCCCTGAAAGTGCGAGTTCAAGTAAGCTGGACAAATGTTCTCCCTGTGTTTTTTCCGCATCGATCCAGGTAACGTCAAGCAGGCCGTCGAGGTGATTGGGGCTCCCTTTTCCCTGGGCGAGGATAGTGGTCAGGGGAGCTGCATTGGCCACCACCAGAGAGTTCGTGGTGATGGTAAAAGGTGCGTCTTCATCAACCGTGAGCGTGACCTGCAAATTCTGGCTGTTTTGAATGGCCTGCCAGAAACCGTGAAGATAGGCCAACTGGCCAAACTCATTTTTTGCCTCTCGATCAGCCATTTCAATCATTCGCTGTTCAAAGCCAATCCCCGCCAGCAACAAGACCAGATGCCCATTACACTGTGCGGTATCTATTTCTTTGGTCGTATTCTCGAGAATAGAGTCACAGGCTGTCTCAACAGGCAGGAGCTTGGCTTTCACCCCCATGAGCACATGGGCCAAAGCATTGGTGGTACCCGCAGCAACGATACCCAAGGGGATCTTGGTGTGGATAAGTTGGGAAGCCACCTCTGAAACAGTTCCATCTCCACCACAGGCAATAACTGCCTCCGCCGATGTTGAGACCGCACGTGCGGCAAGTGTTTTTGCAGAAAGATCTTTTGAGGTCTCATGGATGTGGAGGCGATAGTGGTTAGAGAGTTCAGCAAGAAGCTCAGGGCGAAATTGCTGCCACTTGCCTCCACCGGAGACAGGGTTGGCTATGATCCAGGCCTGAGGGGTAGTGTCCAACTGTTCTTGGATCGCAAGAGAACGTAAAAAATGCAATTGTCGTCTGTTCAGGCGGACCGTCTGGCGGATAGAGCGTAATTTTTCCAGCACCTCCGCTATATCCCTCTTCTCAGGCAGGCTGAGAAGAAAGGCCGCGACAACCAGGGCGGAACGACCCCGGCCCAGGGCACAGTTCACCAGAACCGGTCCGTTGTGTTGCTGTTGGTTGTGTATCCAGAGTACGGCCCGGTGGACATCGGATATATGGGGGATGGAATGATCTAAAATGGGAATATTCAGATACGCCACATCCTGACTGAACAACTCCCAGTCCAAGGCCTCAAATTCAGCGGTGAGATCAAGGACGGCCTTTATCTGTTGTTGGGAGATAATTTCAGCATCACCTGCTGTCAGGCGATCACCGATATAGAGTCGCGGATCAATTTTTTGAATGGAGGGCACCTTGTCAAAGGCTCTGGCCCAGCGGTTATAGAGATGGATGGTGAGTAGAAAGGGGATAAAGGCGACTTTGGCCCATAATGGAATCCTGCCGTTGCTTTTCTTGCGAAAGACCTTCGGCATGTTGGAAAAATAGGCCAGGCTTACCAGGAGAAAAGAGACCGCAATCCAGCCCATCAATACAAGGAGCAGAGCACCGTGCACCTTAAAAGCAATGATGAGCGCCAAGAGAGCACAAACGAAGTAAAGAAGGCCAAAACGCATGGAAACTCTTCGGGCTAAGTTTATCGTAAAGGGCCTGAACTCCTCAGAGAAGAGGGATGAACACCAGCAGAAGACGCGCCTCATTGCAGGTGTTCATCTCTCCCCCACGCCCCCACGTACAGGGAGCAGGCAGAATCAGCGAATAAAATTCATTTTCTGACGGGGTTCAATCTCGGGGTAGGGCACCTCATGCTTGGCCTTATCGATACATTTCAGGAGCCAAGCCATGTTGCGTCCCAGGATTTTCATGGTCTGCAACCCTTCAACATCGAGCTGCGCCTCTTCCGCTTTGTTACCATGGATGCCGTTCCAGTAATGGGAGGAGACAATGGGCATCTGGCCAAAGGTGAAATACTTGTTGAGGCGGTCAAAGGCCGCACTGTTTCCACCACGGCGGCTGCTGACCACTGCAGCAGCAGGTTTGTAGGCATAGGGGTCAGCCTTCTGGTAGAAGACGCGATCAAGAAAACCACAGAGGGAGGCGTTGGGGCCGGCAAAATACACCGGAGAGCCGACAACCAATCCATCTGCCTCTTTGAGCAGGTCAATGCACTCATTGACCTTGTCATCTTTCATTACACAGTAGCCTGTCTTGACGCAGCCCATACAGGCCGTACAGCCGGGAATTCCCTTCTTGCCAATATGGAGAATACTTGAGGCAACTCCATTTCTTTCCAGCTCTTTCCCCACCTCACTGAGCGCAGTGTAGGTACAGCCGTTTTCATGGGGACTTCCGTTGATCATTAACACCTTCATTGGTCTGCTCCTTTTGGAATACATGAATTGGGTGAACGTAAAAAAGAGGCCTCCTTTTTAGGAGGCCTCTTGGCATGAATGTGGAAAATCAGGCTGAATCTATAGAATGATTCAGGAAATTACTTTGGTCATCCTAACTTTCGCTGTCAAGAGTGGAAGAAGATTGATTGCGGGGGGCGAGAGCGTTTGTACCGTTTGTCTGGCCTTTTTGCATCCCGCAATCGCTTACAGGTGCGAATATACAGGGGGCGGCCGGAGATTACCCCCTGATCGGTTTCCCACCGATTAATGTGCGGTTAGGTGCGGTATTTATGATTCTCATTCTTGCAGCTGGTCCTGTCGCTGCAAAGAATAGTGCTCCAGGGGATGGTCAGGGGAAATTTGGATCGTTTGCCATGCTTCCAGAGGGCGTCTCCTATCCTGAAGGGATTGCTGTAAACCCAAACAATGGGGATATCTTCGTCAGCACCTTTAACTTTGCAGGCAATAACAAAGTACTGCGCTATAATCACAAAGGGCGCTTACTTGCCCAGGTTGATTTAGCCGCGACACCCCTTTTAGGCCTTGCCTTTAACCCGGCATACGGGACGTGTGGGGGCAAAGTTTGGTGCTCCCCCGTTGGTGCACAGGAGTGGGGCCCATTCCGGCCTGCTCTTTCCGGCAAGTATGGCTGTGCTCGGTTGCGATGTCTACGTTACCAACCTGGCCTTACCGTTGACCGGGGCAGAGGGCGATGAGCCTGAGGAAGATGTGACGACTTTTTCGGTGAGCAAATTTAAGCTGCGGGGAAGTTGTTCTCACCATCGTCGCTGATAGATTATCTTTTTTAAAGAAGGGCTCAATAGACAAGGGATTGTGGAAGCTGCATGTCTCTTCTTTAATCAAGAATCGCGTTAAACTCCTCTTGGCTGATGTATTGCGGTTCATAAATCCCACCCAAGGATTCAAGGGCAGCGACAAAGGCCCGAAGATGGTTCTTTGATCCATGGCGTAGGTTTTCGTAGGTAATTTTTAAATCCAGGTGGGTGTTCTCGTCGATAGCATCGTTAAGGTCCGCTATATCAAGGTCTTCAATGATGCAGCCAACGATAAACGCCTCGACCAGGCTGTCGCTACCTCGGTCTATGAGATTCGTATAAAGCTCTGTCAGGTCAGCGAGACTGTATCTTCCCTCTTGCCCCGAAGCAGGATCCTCAAGGCCGTATTTGTCGAGTTTTGTCTTGATGGCGTCCGTGTGTCGCTGTTCCGAAGTCGCGATATTGGCATGCAGCACTGCTCCCCAGGCTTCATAGAGTTGGGTGTAGACATCCCGTGCAAGTTGCTCCTCTTCACGCATGTATCTCAAAGTGCTTGCCTCGGCCTCACTTAGCGGTGTTACCACCTGTTGTCTTTTATTGCCTGCCCATGACTGATCGACAAGACTCAGAGACGTTGTGATAAGGCTGATGCAGACTAAAATTTCGATTCTTTGTACCAGGTTCATGAAATTCTCCCGCTTTTGAGTCAGCTGTATAGTGTTTGCTGATTGTGGGCATTGCAAACAATGGCTACTGGGGGAAAGACGAAGAGTTGGCAAAAAGGTTACAAGGTAAAAATGAGATTGGTTCTCTTTCTTTGTAATTGTTTGATTTGGAAGAAAATAAAAATTGCCGAAGTCAGTCAAGGCGGCGAGCCCTGGCCTCCATGAAGGAGGCCAGGGCTGTTAGAAATAGGGTGAGGGGGTTAGATCTTGAAGCTGTGGACGATGTTCTTGAGTTTCAGGGCAAGTTGCTGCAGATCTGTGGCACTGGTTTTAACCTGGCCGCTGGAGTGGGAAATCTCGGCGGAAGCTGCGTTCACAGTTTCAATGTCCTGGCTGATGGTGCTGGCCACCGCCGAACTCTGGCTGACGTTATCGTTGACCTCTTCCATACCGCGCGAGGCCTGGGCGATATTGGTGGCAATTTCCTGTGTGGCAGCGCTCTGTTCATCGACAGCTGTGGAGATCACAGCGACGATTGAATTGACTTTGTTGATAACCTCGGTGATTTGAAGAATTTCCTCCACTGTGCCGTTGGTGGTTTCCTGCATGTCGGCGATGCGATTTTTGATATCCTGCGTCGCGTTGGCGGTTTGTTTAGCCAGCTCTTTAATTTCATTGGCGACTACGGCAAAGCCTTTTCCCGCCTCACCAGCGCGAGCCGCTTCAATGGTGGCGTTGAGGGCGAGCAGGTTTGTCTGCTCGGATATCTCGGTGATTGCCTCGGTGACCTTGCCAATGGCCATTGCTGCATGCCCCAGCTCGCCCATTTTTTTCGAAGTGGATTCAGCCTGCTCTACCGCCTTCAGTGAGATTGAATGGGCCTCTTGGGAGTTGGTGGCGATTTCACCAATGGTTCCGCTCATCTGTTCGGCAGCACTGGCGACCATGGTGGTGTTGGCGGTGGACTGCTCCACAGCAGCGGCAACATTGTTTAGGTTGCTGGTCATTTCACTGGTGGCCTCTGCGACAGAGTCTGCACGTCTGGATGTATCCGCCGAATTTTCCGAAAGGCTGGCGGCAACGGACGACAGTTCCTGGGAAGAGGAATCGATGAGGTTGGTGTTCTCGGCAATTTGACTGATAATCCCCTGCAGCTTCTCGATGAAGGTGTTGAACCACTGGGCCAGCTCGCCGATTTCATCTTTACTCGTTACCTGTAGGCGCATGGTCAGGTTGCCTTCCCCCTGGGCAATATCCTGAAGGCCAACTACGGCCTTGTTCAAGGGGAGGGTGATGGAGCGGGCAAAGAGATAAACCAGGCAGCAGACCAGGAGGACGGTGATTGCGGTAACGGTGAGGATTGAGTTGCGGATGGAATGGGCAGCTGCGAGAAATTCGCTTTCATCCTGAGTTATGGCAATGGACCAACCTTTAAGTGTTACCGGTGCAATGCCAGCAGTCTTGTTTTTTCCTTTGAAGAAATAGTCAAGGGAGCCAGCCTCCTGAGACATCATGGCATGGGTAATTTTTTCCATACCTTTGAGTGTCTTCAGGTCAAGGGTCATCTCATACTCTTTTTTGGGGTGGGCAATGATGATTCCATCGCGATCACACATAAAGGCGTAGCCGCTCTGGCCGACTTTGACTTGTGAGACATGGGAGAGAAGGGGGCGAGCCTTGAAGGAGAGGCCGAAAATTCCCAGGAAATCATTTTCATAGGAAAAAATTGGTGCGCAGATAACGTAGATGACATCTCCGGTGACTTTGGACGTCACCACATCCCCGGCAACCGGTTTGCCGGTTGCTTTGGCTCGTTGAAAATAATCCATATCTGCCAGGTTGACTCCCTTGTACTCCTCGCCAGTGGCCAGCTCTCCGGTGTACATTGCGCCGTTTGCATCGGTGACAAAGATGCCCAGATAGGAGCCGTCGAGCTGTTTGAACTTGTCTTTCATCTGTTGGCGCAGGTAGCGAATATCCGCCTTGCTGCCTTTAATGCCAAGCTCTTTCACCCGTTGGCTGATTTGGCGTACGTTGGTATCGACGGCATGTGCTGCAGCGGTTTTCAGCTGGGCTTCCAAGGTGGCCTCAATGAGATCAGCCAGTTTTTCCGCCTGAGAGGCGGCATTTTCCCGGGCGTTGACGGTTAGAGCGGTGGAGCATTTGCTCACAGCAAGAAAGCCGACAACAACCAGTGGCAGGACAACCGCCACGCAGCCTCCCGCTATAAGTCGAAATCCAATTGATCGTACGTTCATTTTTTCCCCTGAATATCTCTGATCTGTGTAAGCATTTGCCTGTGAAAACCTGCGGAAAATATCTACAAGCGAGTACTTGGTCGGTGTATCTGTTTTTTATTTCGTACTCTTTGGGTGTAGGGCAAAAAGTGTATAAATGTCAAGTTATCCAGGGGGAATATGTCTTCTGACAACGCTCTTGGCTCTTACCAGTCCTGGTTTTACTGAAACTCCTGGTGCTCCTGTTTTGTGCGGAGCAGAGTTTATTTTATCCTTTATATCAAGTTTTTACCTGGCTAGTGTCCTCGCTTAAGCATGCAGGCCCCTGGGTAACTTTTGCACACAATCTCAGTCGTGACACCTACTTATTGGTACGACCAATACTGGCGTTAATGTCATGCGAGTATGTTTCATGTTTGAATTATTTTTCTTGCAATAATTTAAAATATCGTATTTTTTATGTCTGACCGTTCGGGGCGGTTTAGATTTGGGAAGAAAAAATGCTTTTATAGGTAGGACCATTTATGACAACAAAAAGCACCATCCAGTTTGCCCCTGTTAATTTAGGAAGAGCGGGGGAAGAGGTCGCCCTCCAAATCGAAGCGGCGATCATAGAAGGGCAGCTCAAGCCTGGTGATCGTTTGCCCAGTGAACGGGAGCTGCAGGGGCAGTTTAACACCAGTCGTGGTGTAATTCGGGAAGCCCTGCAGGCCTTGAAGCAAAAGTCACTCATTGAAATCAAGAAGGGAGCAAAAGGCGGGGCCTTTATTCGTGAGGTCGAGGTGGCCACGGTCGGCGAGTCGCTGGCGCTGTTTATCAAGCGACAACCCATGTCGCCCTATCATCTGATTGAATTTCGTGAAAGCTTGGATCGTACGATTACTCCCCTGGCCATTGCTCGGGGAAGTCGCGAAGAAAAAGAAGAACTGCTGGAAAAGGCTCGCAAGCTCGAAGGCTTTTTTTTGCAGGATAAGCCGAACATGGAGCAACTGGCCGAACTTGATCGGGATTTGAATCTGCAGTTCGCCCAGATGGCCCGTAACCCTATCTTTGAATGGATCATGCACGCATTGCAGATTGGTTTTAATTCATCTGATTTCAATCTCTACAATCGCGCAGAATATCGAAATAAAACAGCGGAAAACTGGCGCCATACTGCCCAGGCCATCGCCGATGGCGAACCGCTGAAGGCCCTGTCACATATCAGTTACCACTATGCCATGCTCTTGCAGCTGTTGGAGTCGGAAGCAGGTGACAGCGGCGAATCTCAAGAATGGACAGCCAAAACGGTGTCGAAGTAGTCACTTGGAGGAAATATGAGCAGAAAAAAGACCTATGATTTTATCATTGTTGGCGGCGGTTCCGCCGGAAGTGTTCTCACCAACCGGTTAAGTGCCAACCCGGATCACCAGGTACTGGTACTGGAAGCCGGTAGGACTGATCACTGGTGGGATCCGCGTATTCATGTGCCTTCTGCTCTGACTTATCTCTTGACCAACGGTATGTATAACTGGATGTATGAGTCCGATCCAGAACCCCACATGAACAACCGTCGCATCGCTCAGCCACGCGGTAAGGTGCTGGGCGGATCAAGCTGCATTAACGGCATGATCTATATTCGTGGTAATGCACTTGATTATGAAAAATGGGCCACCTTCAAAGGGCTTGAGGACTGGAGCTACAGTCACTGTCTGCCCTATTTCAAGCGCTTTGAATCTCGCCTCAAAGGCGCTGACAACTACCATGGGGTTGGGGGGCCACTCTACCTGACCACGCCCAAATGCGACAATCCCCTCTTTGACGCCTTTTTCGAGGCGGTGCAGGAGGCCGGCTACCCGGTGAACGGCGATGTGAACGGCTATCAGCAGGAGGGATTCTCCAGTTTTGATGGCACTATCTATCGTGGCAGCCGTTGGAACGCGGCCCGTGCCTATGTGCATCCAGTTCAGAACCGAAGAAATTTGGAAGTTCGCTGCCATGCCCTGGCCACTCGCATCCTCTTTGAGGGCAAGAAAGCGGTTGGTGTCGAGTATCGCAAAGGCAAAAAGGTGCACACCGTCTACGGCAAAGAGATCATCTGCTGTGGTGGTGCCATCAATACACCGCAGCTGTTGCAGCTCTCGGGTGTGGGCAATCCGGAACTGTTGAGCAGCCACGGTATTCAGACTGTGGCCGAGCTGCCCGGTGTTGGTGAGAATCTCCAGGATCACCTTGAGCTCTATGTCCAGTATCAGGCATCCAAGCCGGTGAGCCTCTATCCCGCACTCAAGCCAATGAAAAAGGCCATGCTCGCTGTCCAATGGCTGTTGAAAGGTGAGGGCCTGGCTGCCAGCAATCATTTTGAGGCGGGCGGTTTTATCCGCAGTAACGATGAGGTCAAGTACCCCAATATTCAGTTCCACTTCCTGCCCATTGCCATTCGCTACGATGGCTCTGCGCCGGCCGAAGGACACGGTTTCCAGCTGCATGTTGGTCCGATGAATTCCGATGTCCGCGGTCATGTGAAGATAAAATCCTCCGATCCTGCTCAGCATCCTTCGATCCTGTTTAACTATCTCTCCACCGAGCAGGAGCGCAAGGAGTGGATCGAGGCCATTCGTTGCTCCCGTAATATCATCGCCCAACCAGCCTTTGACGAGCTGCGCGGCAAAGAGCTGGCACCTGGATCCGATTGTCAGAGCGATGAAGAGATTCTTGATTTCGTCGCTCGAGAGGGCGAAAGCGCCTATCACCCCAGCTGTACCTGCAAGATGGGCTACGATGATATGTCCGTTACCGACAGCAACTTGAAGGTGCACGGGGTAGAGAATCTGCGTCTGGTGGACGCCTCGGTTATGCCAGCCATTACCAACGGGAACATCTATGCACCGGTGATGATGATCGGTGAAAAGGCGGCTGATCTGATCCTGGGCAATACCATGCTCACCCCCGATAACAGCCCCTTTTATGTGCATAACGCAGACAACAAATAATACTCCACCATCTATCCATGAAACAACGCATGTATATAAACAGCCGCTGGGTTACGGCCCAATCTGGGGCGACGCGCACAATCATCAATCCCGCCAACGGGGAAACCATTGCCACGGTTCCGGAGGCGGATCGCGAAGATGCCCGACTGGCAATAGCTGCCGCCCGCGAAGCCTTTGACCACGGTCCCTGGCCTCATCTGCCTGCAAGTCAACGTGGGGAGCTGGTCTATAAACTCGGTGTGCTCATCGAAGAAAACGCCGAGGAGCTGGCCCGTCTGGAAAGCCTGGATACCGGCAAAACCGTTGAGGAAAGCCGCTGGGATATGGCGGATATCGCAGGAATCTTCAAATATTATGGTGGACTGGCCGACAAGATGGGCGGCGAGGTTATCGATCCGCCTTCAGAAACAGCAACCTCTGTGGTGGTGCGCGAACCGGTTGGCGTCTGTGGCCAGATCTCGCCCTGGAACTACCCACTGCTCCAGGCCGCCTGGAAGATGGCACCGGCTCTGGCTGCGGGCTGTACCCTTATCATGAAGCCCAGTGAAATCACCCCCATGACCGCGATCCGGGTCACGGAGCTGGCTGAGACCTTGGATTTCCCCACAGGGGTGATCAACCTCTTGCTTGGACCCGGCGATCCTGCCGGTGCGGAGCTCGCCGAGAGTCCGCTGGTGGATTTGATCTCCTTTACCGGCGGAATTGCCACCGGTAAAAAAATCATCTGTGCGGCAAGCAGCAACGTGAAAAAAATCGCCTTGGAGCTGGGCGGAAAAAACCCCAATATTATCTTTGCCGATGCCGATTTCGAGGTGGCCCTTGATTATGTCTTGAATGGGGTCTTTTTCCACGCCGGTCAGATCTGTTCCGCCGGTGCCCGCGTCATGGTGGAGCGGCCGCTCCACGACCGTTTGGTAGCCGAGCTCAGCAAACGGATGGCGGCCATCAAAGTTGGCGACGGTTTCGCCGAAGGAACGGAGATGGGGCCGCTTATTTCCCAGAACCATCTGGAAAAGGTTGAACGTTACGTGGCGATTGCCCGGGAAGAGGGGGCGCAGCTGCTGCTGGGCGGTAAAAGACCGGAGGATCCGGAACTGCAAAAAGGGTTTTTCTATCTGCCCACACTCTTTGATCAGTGCGAAAACGATATGCGCATTGTTCAGGAAGAGGTCTTTGGCCCAGTGATCACCATTGAAACCTTTGACAGTGAAGAGGAGGTGCTTGAGCGGGCCAACTCCACCATCTACGGTTTATCCGCTGGTTTCTGGACCAAGGATCAGGCCCGGATCAGGCGGATGACGCGGGGGCTTCGTTTTGGCACGGTCTGGGTGAATGATTTTAACGTCTATTTTACCCAGGCTCCCTGGGGAGGCTACAAACAGTCCGGTATGGGACGGGAACTGGGATCAACTGGGCTCGAAGAGTATACCGAACAAAAGCACATCTATCATAACCATCAACCCCAGCCTATTCACTGGTTTGGTTGCTCTAGGGAGCGTTCATAACCCGAATAGGACTTATCTTGTGGGGGAGCTGCATAGATGATTTGCCTGCGCTGGCTCCCCCATCTTAACACGCAAAGGAAAAGGAGCTATGAAACGAATCAGTTCTGTGAAACGAGTTATCCTCTGTACCCTTTTTGCTGTTCTTCTGGCCGTCCCCAGCCAGGCAGCGGAAAAAACTGTCCGCTTTGCCAGTGTCAGCTGGACCGGTGTCACCATTAAAACCGAGCTTGCGGTGTCTATTCTGAACACCCTGGGCTATAAAGCCAGCAACGTCATGGTTTCCGTGCCCATCGTCTACAATGCGATGGCAACAGGCGAGGCTGATGCATTTTTGGGGAACTGGATGCCCTCCATGGCCTCCATTGCCAATCCCTATTTTGAAAAAGGCACCGTCGTGAAATATGTCGCCAATATGCCCGGTGCCAAATACACCCTGGCCGTGCCCACGTATGTTTATGAGGGTGGGCTCAAGGATTTCAGCGATATCAGCAAGTACGCCGATAAGCTGGATCATAAAATTTATGGCATTGAAGAGGGCAATGACGGCAACGAGATCATTCAGTCGATGATCGATAAAAATCAGTTTGACCTGAAAGGTTTCAAAGTGGTCTCATCCAGCGAGCAGGGGATGCTCTCCCAGGTACAGGCATTTGCCCGGGATCAGAAATGGATCGTTTTCCTTGGCTGGGCGCCGCATTACATGAATGAGATTATCGATATGACCTATCTCACCGGCAGCCAGGCAGATACCTTTGGCGACAACGACGGGACCGCCACAGTCTACACCAATATCCGTAAAGGCTTTGATAAGGAACAGCCCAATGTGGCCCTGTTTCTGAAAAATCTTACCTTCCCCGTCTCCATGATCAATCAGATCATGGGGACCATGCATAAAGACACTAATCTCCAGCCCAAAGAGGCTGGCTTGAATTGGCTGAAAGAGCATCCTGAGGTATATGCGGGGTGGCTTAAAGGGGTGAAGACAGCTGATGGGAAACCTGCCCTGCCTGTATTTACCAAGGCTATGGCAGGAAAATAAGGTGGAGAGATACTCCGACCCGATGACAGGCGGTGATCACTGAACTCGCTTCTTCGAATGAGCGTCAATAGAGCACGTCTGTGAGCCTTGCCCGAAGTAATCAAAGCCCGCATCTCCCCCTGGAGATGCGGGCTTTTTTTTTAAAGTTCAGTGGTGAGCCTCTCAGAAAAAATTCCCTTCTCACAGATATAAACTTGTGAGACAATGCCCTTGTATCTCGGAAATACCAAGGTTTAAAGGAGGGGGGTATGTTGCGCAGCTGGACCATTGGCCAGAAACTTGTTTTTTCATTTTTAGGGCTTGCCCTTGTTTTTCTTCTTAGTGGAATCTTTGCAAAATTGACCATTGATGAAATACGGATCAAGGGCCCTCTGTATACCGCAATCATCGAAAATAAAGATCTGATCGCCGATATCTTACCGCCTCCAAACTATATCATCGAGAGCTACCTCTGTGCCATGGATGCGGCGACAGCAGAGAAAAATCCAACAACCCGCAGGCAACTTATTCAGCGGGTGCGCAAATTATACGAGGGTGCGGGGTATTTTCAGGATAGGATCAAGCATTGGGAAGAGTATCTGAGTAATGAACAAATTCGCACCGTGTTTCTCGATGAGGCTGCCGTCCGGGCGCGAAATTTTTATTCCATTGCCTTGGGAAGTTTTGCCAGTGCCATTGAGAGTGATGATATGGAACAGGCGCAGCAAATTTTTTATCAGCAGCTCAAGCCGGAATATAATGCACATCGTCAGGCCATTGATCGGGTTGTCACATTGGCAAACGCTGAATTTAATGTGCTGGAAGATCAGTCCATTGGCCTTCTACAGAGTCGTCAACTTGCCATGGGGCTGGTCTTTGTAGTGCTCATTGGCCTGGCTTTGGTGCTTGGTCTGCTGATCTCTCGGAATATCAGTCGTCCTCTCAAGGCTGGAGTGGCCTTGATGGGATACGTAGCCGAGGGAGATCTGCTGCAGAAAATACCCGGCGAACTGTTAGGGCGTGGAGATGAGGTCGGGCAGCTGGCTGTCTCCGTACATGGGATGATTGATCACATTGCTGCAATGATCCGAGAAATCGTTCATGGTGTGCATCGACTCACAGCCTCTTCCGGTGAGCTGACGACTATTTCCGGGCAACTCCTGGTCTCGGCCCAGGACAGCTCACAGCGATCAGCCACTGTGGCGAGCTCGGCAGAGGAGATGAACGCCAATATGCAGTCGGTTTCCAGTGCAACCGAGCAGTCGACTTCAAATATTTCCCTGGTGGCTTCCTCAACTGAGGAGCTCATTTCCATGATCCATGAAATCTCAGATAATGCGGACAGCGCTCGCAGAATTTCAGCCAGGGCTGTTGAGCAGGCGACGCTCACCTCGGAAAAGATGTCTTCTCTGGGAGATTCGGCCCACAATATTGGCCGGGTCACTGAGACCATTACCGAGATATCTGAACAGACCAACCTGCTTGCCCTCAATGCCACCATCGAGGCGGCAAGAGCCGGAGAGGCGGGTAAGGGGTTTGCTGTTGTTGCCAATGAAATTAAGGAATTGGCCAAACAGACAGCCGAGGCGACTGTGGATATTAAAAATCAGATCGCAGAGATGCAAAGTACCACGGAAACCACGGTCAAGGGGATTGGGACCATTACTTCGGTGATTGAGGAGATCAACACCATGATCAGCAGTATAGCTGGTGCCGTGGAAGAACAGACCGCCGCATCTAGGGATATAGCCGCCAGCATCGACTTTGCCTCCCAGGGGATGAGCGAGGTGAATCATAATATCGTACACAGTAGCGAAGTGGTTTCCGGGATTACCCAGGAAATCGGAACGATCAGTCAGCAGGCTGCTCAGGTGGAAGGCAGCAGCCGCCAGGTGCAGGAGAGTGCCACTGAACTCAGCTCCCTTGCCCAACAACTCGAGGTTATTGTCAATAAATTTAAAGTCTGAGCTGATTTTCGTCGACAAACTCCCGTACCCTCTCAGGGGGGGACGGGTGTTTTTGTTGTGATCAGTTCTTAAGCGAAATGGTCATTTCACAACGTTCGCAGTGAAATTCCACCAGGTAACACCCCGTCTTATCCTTGAGCAGCAGCGGCTCTCCATTGCCACTGTTTTTTCCCTCCTTTTTTGCGCAAATGCCCAGTTGCCGTCTGATGCAGTATTTTGTCGTCATCAGATCAGGATGCTTCGCCTGCTGGGGAGAAAGTGCCCGTGCATCTACCGAGCTGAGCCCATGACGCTGAAAAAATGCAGCAGTCTGGCGATTCGAGATGTTATCTTGGTAATCAAGCTTCTCTGCAATCCAGGGAACAGTGCTTTTTTGCAGGGGCCTCCGTTCGCGATTATAGGCGTGGAGTCTCAGTTCTTGATGTTGCGTAAGAGCCTGACGCCGCAACTCATTGAGTGCCGCAGCCGGTATAAAAAGTTCAGGGTCCAGTTCGAGTTCAATTGCGCTCACAGAGAAGATTGTGCCCCCGGTTTTCTGCAACTGCTTTGCGGCGATCCGCTCGATGGCTCCTGGTGTTTTGGCCTTTTCCACTTCGATGTTGCAGGGAGTCTCCGAACAGAACGCATCCTCGTCTTTGATGCTCAGCACGAGCCCTGTTGTTGATTGGCTCAACTTCATTTCGATCGCCAGGCTGCGGCAGCCGTGCGATTGTTCCAGCTCATGGCTAAAGGCGACATCGTTGTTGCGATAAAGCTCGCAGCCAGTATATAGGCCAACACGATGAAGCGGGTCCTTGGGAAAGATTTGCTTGCCCTGCACCCGGTTGACGCGAAGCCCGATCAGTGTACCGCTCGGGGTAAAAAAGCAGAGTCCGTCGCCATTGTGCAGTGGTTCGTTTCCTTCCACAAAAAAGGAGTTCCCAGCGAGGGAGAGAACTCGACCTACCCTTTTGCCGATGGATTTTGGGGTTCGTGTTTCAGCCATTCCCGCCTTCGGGACACGAAGGAAATACTCGGTAGCCCCCCGGCTGAAGGATCGGGCCGGATCGGGCTGAAAGCTCAACTGGCAACGCCCGCTGGATGCACGGATGAGATCTGGTCGTTGGTCGATAATCCTGTCCAGGGTTTGGCGATAGAAAGCGGTGACGTTTTTTACATAATGGCTGTCTTTGAGGCGTCCTTCGATCTTGAAGGAGCGTACCCCGGCATCGATCAGATCCGCGAGGTGGGCGGAGAGATCAAGATCTTTCAGGCTTAAAAGGTAACGATCTTGAATCAGAACCTTTCCCTGGGTATCCTCCAGAGAGAAGGCATGGCGACAGAACTGGGCACACTGACCTCGGTTGGCGCTGCGGCCCGCCATGATTTCACTGATATAACATTGACCGCTGTAGGACACACAGAGAGCCCCATGGACAAAACACTCCAGAGGGACAGAGGTCGCCGACCTGATTTCCTGAATTTGCTTCAGGCTCAGTTCACGTGCCAGGACCACCTGAGTAAAACCGACCTGCTCGAGAAAGCGCACTTTTTCCGGAGTACGGTTGTTGAGCTGGGTGGATGCGTGCAGGGGGATGGGCGGCAGGTCGCATTCAAGCAGGCCCAGATCCTGAATAATCAGGGCATCGACCCCAATCTCGTCAAGTTGGTGGCAGAGCCTAACCGCCTGGGGCAGCTCCTCATCGGTGAAGAGCGTATTGAGCGCCACGTAGACTCGGGCGCGAAAGAGGTGGGCATGGCGAACCAGCTGCGCGATATCCTCCAGGCTGTTGCCGGCGGCAGCGCGGGCACCAAAAAGGGGGCCACCAATATAGACCGCATCGGCGCCATGTTCGATGGCGGCAATACCGCAGGCCAGATCCCGTGCCGGGGCTAAGAGTTCAATATCGCGAACGAGCATATTTTTCCTTATTTGCCTACCATCGAACGCCAGCTTGCAATGATGCAGCGTGAGTAGAGGCCGTTTTGTGTTGTACGATTTTCAACCTGATGCCATGTTGGGGTTCCTTCGTCACCACCAACCCCAACATGAACAGGCACATTAAAAAAATTTTGGTGATCCCATTTGTTTATGAACACGTTCATCCTACACAGGATCTGCTCCCTCATATTTATTTGCTGGGCTTCCCTTGGTCTGGCTTTCGCAGCTCCCCCTGTGCTCCAGTTCCCGGTGGACTGTCAGCTGAATCACAACTGCTACATCCAGAATTATTTTGACCATGATCCAGGCCCTGGTGCCCAGGATTATACCTGTGGCTCCCTCTCCTATGATGGTCACCGGGGGACAGATTTTGCTCTTCCTACCTTAAAGATGATGGAGCAGGGCGTCAATGTTCTGGTTGCTGCTTCGGGAACGGTGGTGGCTGTCCGTGAGGGCGAACCGGATATCTCCATTCGAGAACGTGGGATTGAGGCTCTCCATGGTAAAGATGCGGGGAATGGTGTGCGTATCCGCCATCAAGGGGGGTGGGAAACCCAGTATTCCCACATGAAAAAGGGATCTCTGCGTGTACATCGTGGCGACAAGGTGCAGGCAGGGCAGGTGCTTGGCCAGGTTGGGCTTTCCGGCAACACCGAGTTTCCTCATCTCCATTTTTCCCTGCGCCATAAGGGACGTGATATTGATCCCTTTGCCCCTGGCAAACAGGCTTGTGGTTCCGGGCAGCAATCATTCTGGGCCAAGGAACTTCGTAAGCAGATGGAGTATCGTCCCACAGGGCTGCTGCAAGCGGGGTTTTCAGACGAGAAGCCTGTGCGCAGCAAAGTGGATGGCGGAGAATATACGGTTACAAGGCTGCAGACAACGGCTCCGGCGCTCATCTTCTGGAGCGTACTCTATGGTCTGCAAAAGGGGGATCGTGTTGTACTGAGCCTGGAAGGTCCGAGTGGTGCTGCACTGTATCACAAGGAAAGCAGGGCAATAAGGAATCAGGCCATGCTCTTTGCGTATGCAGGGAAAAAACGACCGGGAATAGCCTGGCCAGCTGGTCGTTACAGAGGAAAGCTCCTTCTCTGGCGTGATCAGGCTGTGCTGCTTGATATCAGTCGAGCAATTCTGATTGGAGAGCAATAAACCTGTAGGGTGTCTTGAATAATTAGATTTTTCAATCAAGGCCAGGTAAGCGCCAGACTCCGGGGGATTGGAAGAAAATGCAATTATTCAAGATTCCCTGTAGTTCAAAGGGCTATGTTGCGCTCTTTAAGATCCTGGGGAGAGAGGTCGTAGCGCTCCAGCAGATGCATGATTTTATTTCTTGGGGGTATGTTTGAAAGGAACAGCAGTACAAGCAGGATCGCAAAGACCAGCTTGCTGATAGGCGCGCCATTGACGTAGGAGGTGTAGGCCAGGGGGAAAAAGACCACTCCCATGTAGAGCATCCGCTCATAGGCAGTTTTTAATAAAATGATCAGCTCGTGAAAACCTTCGGCGTCCATCTCTGGAAAATCCTCAAGGCTCAGGCCAGAGATTCTTTGACGCCTGATTTGAAAGAGATAGACGATGGCCAGTCCTGCAAAAAAATAAACAAAAGCGGAGATTGTGGGGGGCATAAGGGGCCTGCTGCAAAGAATCTGACCTGAACCCGAGACTCAGGTTTAAAAATGATCGCCCGAAGGTAATCGTTCGGACGATCATGGTTCATTACGTTTTTTGATGACCACGGCAACTTAGCTCGAATATTTGTCGCGGGCATGGCCCGCTCCTACACGCCCTCAATACCTCGGAACTTTGTAGGAGACGGACCATGCCCGCGACAGAATCAACATTTTTTCTAGGTTGTTGCCATTTGCACCTTAAAAGCAAGAGGCTAGAACGTATATTGATTTTTTAGCTGAGCTAGGGCTGACATCATATTATTTTTTGAAAAATCAATTAATCATGACTCCTGCCATATTCGGAATCTCCATTCCATGGTGGAAGAGGTAGGCCACGATGACGGCTACAGGAATGATAAAGAAGGTCAGGGCAACAAAGTAGACCCAGACCATCTTGCCAAACTGGGCTTCAGCCAGCTTTTTGAAGTCGGTGATGATACCAAGGCTCATGAAGGTGAGCATGAAAAACAGTTTTCGCATGGCCCCTTCAACCGATTTCGCCCCCGATTTTGCCGCTTTCAAGAGAGCGATGCCTTCCGGTGCTCCTGAATGGCCTGGCCCAAAGAAAATCCCCAGGTAAACAAACCAGGCGATGAAGTAGCCCAACACAAACTTGGGAAAGCGAAACCAGACTTCCGAGAAGGGGATTCGATCGCCTTCGTGTTTTTCGATCTTGTAAACCCAGACCATGGCCAAAACAAAGGCCCAGAGGCCAATAAACATATCGATCCAGATTTTGGTCATAACCGCGCTGGTGGTGATGACGCCTTCCATCCAGACGATCTTGCCACCGCTCTCCTGCTCTACCTTGGTGCGCATGAACTCGTCAAGCAATTCACCGGCAGCCGCATCGGCACCATCGGTTTTGACCGCCATACCCATGGCCGAACCCGCCACAATGGGATCGGAGGTACCTGGCCAGATATGGGTAAAGACACCGGGGAGAACAACCAGCTCAATAACCGCGTAGACAACAACCAGGGCTGAAACCATGATGGAGACAACCGGTTTCGCCCGCACCGCGCCACCGGTGGCGACGGCAGCGGAAACACCGCAGATGGAAATGGCAGAACCAAGAACCGCTGCGGTTTTTCGCGGCAGTTTAAAGAGTCGGCGGGCAATGATGTAAATACCCGGCCAAAAAATCAGGTAGGCCACAACCGTGGCAGCCGCACCGGCGATGAATAGCTCAAAGGTAAAGTGAGCCATCTGCTGACCAATTTCCGTCCCTCCAGCACCACCAATCTTGGAGCCGGTAAGAACGGCTTTGATCGGCAGATAGCCGACTTTGACGCCCAGAAAGACAATCGCGGTTTTGATGTACCATTCGGGTTTGGCCGCAGTGCTCAGGTAGCGGGCCAGAGGTTTAAAAAAGTTACCGATGATAAGTCCGACCAGGAGCGCCAGAATGAAGGAGGCACCGCCACCCAGCTGCAGGGTGAAGAAGTCGAGGTGACTTTTCTTCAGGTCAACGGCAGAGGCCGCAAAAAAGGCATGATGGCCGATAAACCAGGTAAAATAGGTGAGAAAGAAGATAACCGTCCAGCCACCGATGAATTTTTTCATATCCCATTTCTGGAAATAGGCACCGATGGAGGTGGCGAGGGTGAACACAAGATAAGTGACCAGGATAGAGCCAAAGGGGCCAAGCGCCTTGTAGCCGCCTTTCCCGTAGGCGTAAAAGGCGTGTCCGGGAGTGGTGATTTTGCCCCCAGCCCCTTCCGGCATATTGAGAATCCACTGTTTGGGATAGGCAACCCAACCGACCAGATCTACCCCCATGATGGTGAGCAGGCCAAGTCCGAAAAAACTTAAGCCAAGCCACACTGCCCACCAGTCTTCCGTTGTTGCCATGCCTGAATACCAGGCACGATGTTGTTTCGCCATATTCTCCTCCTGTCTCAGTAGCGTAAAGGCAACTCGAGACATCTGTTAAAGTAATGGTTCATGAACGGTCGCATCCACTCGGGGATCATTTCATTGTTGGAGCTCATAAAGACATTGACTCGCCCGTCTTTATCGATTTGTGGCTTGAGCGCTTTTTCGAGCTCGCGATCAAGATCATCAAGTTCTCGGGCAGCCAGGCGAACACCTTCTCCGGTAACGATCCAGTTGTGGCCGTCATGATCAAGCATCATTTCAATCGTTGAGATTTCTTGTTGTTTGCTTGATGTTCGAAAAAACATAAGGTCGCTCTCTTAGTGAATGATCGATGTCGGCACGAGAAACAGGCCAATAACCAGGGCGATTGCCGCAGCTATAAAGGAATACATGCAGAGTTTCGTCTCAATAGGTTCCCAGGGTTCAGCTCCTTCAAGAACGCTGGTGGTATCCATATCTTCCGAAATCTCTCCGGTCTCAGCAGCCTTTTTGATCTCCGCTTCCGTCATTTTTTTCTCAGACATACATCCCTCCTTTTGAATTGTAAGTGTCTGCCTCCATCATTGTATTTGCGATAGGGACAGAGTTGAGAGCCATTCTTCCTCAAGCCTGAAATTGAGTATGCCCATAGGTGGTTACTGGGAAAAATCTGTAGCTCATTGAGAAATGGTCTTCGTGATAAAAAATTATTTATCAGTATAGAGACGTTGATCTGCAATCAGTTTCAGTGTGTATGTCAGGTTAAGGAAAAATTACAATCATACCTCAAACTACCTCGGAGAGAATTTCCTTTCAAATTATTTTCTCAATTCAATGCGTATAATTTTTAAGAATAGCGTGAAAATTTAAACATTATGATTGATTAAAAATGATTATCAATTTTCCATGTTGAGCCGAAGATCAATTGTGATGAAGTTCAATATTGTAAGAGGGGCGTTGGCGCAAAGAAAAATATGCTTCAGAAAAGGACCGATGAAGAGAGTTCGTGAAATAATGGACAGGGAGTTCTTCTCTGCGCAAAGGATCAACCCAGGATTTATAAGGCCACGAAAATATTTCACGCGTGAACGTGTTTGCTCCCCGATATTTGACAGGGCAGCCCTTTCCTGGTTCAATTTTTTTTACGCGTTTTAGAATACGGGGAAATGGGAGAAAGGACTTCTTGACGGAAGCGATCACGGAGGGCCTTCGACCTAGGCATCGACCTGTGCAGCGTACGCCTGTACGTACGCAGGCCGATAGATAACACCGCAGATTCGGTGCCCAGTGATCGATTGCTTCTTGGTGCTGAGGGTGAGGGGATATGATCGATAATCGTGGAGTGTGGGGATATCTGGAAGAAGCCCTGAAGGGGATGGGCTTTGTTGTGCTTTTGCTGGTCGGGCTGGTTCTCGCCTTTGTGCTGGCGCGGCAGGCAGGTCTTCCCCGGGAAATGCTGCCCTTTATTGTTGTTCCTCCCCTTTATTTGTTGGTGTGTCGTTTAGGGAGAAGAAATCACCCTTTATTCCATGAGCGCAGCAGGAAGATCGGATTGGGTGTGCGCAAAGCAGAGCAGAGTCGAGCCTGAGGGAAGAGCATATTGGCGATGGGTGCAGAATCCGGCACTGGTTGCCATGGCGATACATTCCTGGATCCGGTAGGTGCGGCCGTTATAGGTATTGAGCATCATGTGCAGATCGTAGAGCGCATCTCGCCAGCCGCAATCACTGAAAAAATCATGGAGGAGCAACACCCCTGAACCGGCTGTTTTTTGGGCAGCGAGCCGAATGATGCCTGCTGTTTCCTTGGATCCCTGGCAATGTATCAGGTTGGAGAGCAGTACCAGGTCGCAGCTCTGGTCCTTGATGGCTTTGAGTTCGCGGGCATCTTCAGCCAGCAGGTTGCAGCGACAGGGAGTGATACGCGGGGCAAAAGGTGCAAGGCGCCCTTGCAGGGCCGCACTCACCACCTGATCCAGATCGCAGAAGATTGCCGACCAGGAAGGATTCTGCGTTAAAAACTGTGCCAGGTAGGCTCCTGAGCCGCCGCCGAGATCAAGGATTGTTCCCTTTTGGGGCAGGTGCCCAAGTGCTGCAATAACTTCTGCAGCCCGTTGGCAAGCTGCCTCATCCATGGCGCCAAGATACCGGCGAAATGCCTGGTTGAGTTCTTCTGGAGTTTTGTCTTCTGTTGCGTAGATTCGGTTCCCAGCCTGCAGGGTTGGCTCCAGTTGCATCCAGGATTGCAGCAATTGCTGTTCAAAGCTCAGCGTGCCCCCCTGGTAGGCGCAGGCGCCTGGAGTCAGAAACCTTTGGCTGAAGCTGCCGGGAAAATAGCGTTCAGCCTTGATTTCAAGCAGGCCCAGGCGACAGAGGCAGTCAAAAAAGCGTTGACCATAGGCTCCATTCCACCCCAGCTGCTCGCAGAGCTGTTCACTGGTCGCCCCTTGCTCACCCAGCATCTTGACCAATCCGATTTTTTCCACCAGCATGAGAACAATGCCGAGGCGATAGCTGGTGAGCAGGTCAGAGAACTGGAGAAACGAAGCCCCCACAAGGGGGCTTTGTTCCGTGTCGTGAGTGCTCATTGCTGCTGGGCGTCGTTAATGCCGACCTCGGCAAAGGTCTTAATCTCTGCCAGGACACGGGTTGCCGCGCCGATAAGGTGCATGGCAACTGCCGCACCGGTTCCCTCGCCGAGCCGAAAATCAAGGTTGAGCAGGGGCTGGACGCCAAGGCGATCGAGCATGCAGCGGTGTCCGATTTCAACCGAGTTGTGGCTGGCAAAGAGGTAATCTTTGGCTGCCGGAACCAGCTCACAGGCAATCAATGCCCCGGCTGTTGAGATCAGGCCGTCGCAGACCACAGGAATGCCCCGTCCGGCAGCACCGATCACCAGTCCGGCCAGACCGCCTATTTCCAGCCCTCCCACCTTGGAAAGAACATCCAAGGCATCGTCTGGGTTGGGTTTGTGCAGGGCCAGTCCCTGTTCGATCACTCGGATCTTGTTTGCCAGCGCCTCATTGTCAATGCCGGTCCCGCGACCGGTGACAGTTTCCACCGGTAGCCCGGAGAATGCAGCGATAATCGCTGCCGAAGGAGTGGTGTTGCCAATCCCCATATCACCGGTCCCCAGAAGATCGAGTCCTTCCTCATCGACCAGCTGATTGACGATTTCAATGCCCGCCTCAAGAGATAGTATCGCCTGTTCCCGGGTCATGGCGGGCTCTTTGGTAAAATTGGCCGTGCCGTAGGCGATCTTTTTATGGAAGATGGGCAGGTCTTCGGGGAAATCGTGTTTAACCCCCAGATCAGCAACCCGGACCGATCCACCGGCATTGTTTGCCAGGACGCTGACCGAGGCCCCCCCCTGGATAAAGTTGTAGACCATCTGCGGGGTGACTTCCTGGGGGAAGAGGCTGACCCCTTCCTCGACCACGCCATGATCGCCTGCGCAGGTGACGATAATTTTTTGGGAAAATCGTACATCAAGGGTGCCGGTAATGGCAGCGAGTCGAGCGGAAAGAGGCTCGAGAATACCCAGACTCCCCTGGGGTCTGGCCTGATCGGCCAGCCGTTGCAGGGCTTGCTGGTGGACAGTCTGATTTGGTTGTTTGATTGCGGCTATGGTTGTATCGAGAAGGCGCATGGTGCTCTCCTGGGTATGAGAAAATGTGGAATTATGCCGGATACAAGGTTATTGGCCCTGCTGAGCCCGTTTTTCACAGCTGATATCCTGGGCAAAAACCTCCATTCCCTTTTTCATGGCGCAGAAATCACCACACATGGTGCAGGTGTCATCGGCTTGGGGCGTGCGTTCCCTGCGAATCTCTCGGGCCAGTTCGGGGAAAAGCAGATGCTGCTCCAGATCCTGCCAGCGCATGTCACGACGGGCCATGGCTGCCTGTTTTTCCCGCTCTCGCCGCTCGGGATATTTGGCCACATCACCAATGCGTAGTGCCAGACGAGTGGCGCGCACGCCCTCGCGAACATCAGCCTCATTGGGCAGCGCCAGGTGCTCGGCCGGGGTGATATAACAGACCAGGTCTGCTCCATGGCGAGCGGAGTTGGCCGCGCCAATGGCCGAGGTGATGTGGTCGTAGCCGGCGCCGGTATCCAGGGGCAGGGGGCCCAGAACGTAATACGGGGCGTTGCCGCTCATCTTTTTTTCCAGCTGAATGTTGGCTGCAATCTCATCCAGGGGCACATGGCCCGGCCCTTCCACCATCATCTGGCAGCCCATCTCCCGGCCCAGTTCAGCGAGCTCACAGTTGATGATCATCTCCGCCATCTGAGCCCGATCGTGGCTGTCGTGGATGGCGCCAGCACGTATGCCGTTTCCTAAAGAGAGAATGGCATCATATTTTTTCATCAGTGCACAGACGCGATCAAACTGTTCGTAGAGAGGGTTTTCCTTGCCGGTGGCATCCATCCAGGCCACCATGAAGGTGCCGCCCTTGGAGGCCAGGCCGCCGTAGCGAAACCCTTGTTTACGCAGCCGCTCGATGGTGTAGCGGTTGATGCCGCAGTGGATGGCCATAAAACTCAGGCCATCGTCAAGCTGCCGTTCGATCAGCTCAAAGAGAAATTCCGGATCCAGTTTTGCAGGATTTTTATAGCGACGGGCCGTTTCTTTAAAGGCCTGGTAGAGTGGGACATTTCCCACAGGAAGCGTGGTGTTGGCCAGGACTTCTCGTCGGATTTTGTCCAGGTCACCGCCTGCAGAGAGCTCCATCAGGGTGTCGGCGCCTTCAGCCTCGGCGATCTGAGCCTTGCGAATTTCAGCTTGCAGGTCACAGATATCCGAGGAGGTGCCGATGGAGGCGTTGAGCTTGGTGCGCAATCCCGTACCGATGCCAACAACCTTTTGTTGCGGTCGATTGGGATGGTTGGCAATGACGATCTCGCCAAGGGCGACCTTGTCACAAATATACTGTGGAGAGAGCCCCTCGGCCTGGGCTACGGCTTCCATTTGAGGGGTCAGGGTGAGAGCACGGGCGTGCTCGATTTGGGTTTTCATGTATCCTCCGTACGTTGCGACAGTCCGAGTGCGGAAAAAGAAAAAGGGTTTCAAAAGGGGAAAATACCTTTTGAAACCCTTTGCCATCGCGTTCCCAAGAAGAATCTGTCTATACGTCTTCTGACTTCCGGTGACTGCTTACATCGCGCCTTCCCGACTTTTTGGGGTCAGTGGCTTTTTCCATCCATCAGGATGAAGAATGCGATCTATACAACCGGTTACAGCGGCGGGACCGTCACGGATTTACACCGTGTTCCGTTTATAGAACTGTCTTTATGTAGTGTAAGTTAAGTTAAACAGCTCTGTGAGCTGAGGACGCAAGCCTACCACCAGGTCAACGAACTGGCAATCCCAAAAATGAATGCTCACGGATTCCGGTGGCAGTTCTCTGTGATCTTTACCCTCAGTTTTTGCGCCAGGAGAGTCGTTGCTCCAACCAACGGGAGAGGGTGGTAAAGGCGAAACAGAGCAGAAAATAAACGAGCGCAATAAAAATAAAAATTTCAAAAGGGTAGGCCAGCTCACGGTTGTTGATTTGCGTGGCGACATGGGTCAGCTCGGAGACTCCGACAATAAAGGCCAGGGAGGTGTCTTTAATGAGGGAGACGAACTGGTTGACGAATGAAGGGATCATGTTGCGCAATCCCTGGGGCAAAATGATGTAGAGCATTGCCTGACTATGGGACAGGCCGGTGGACAGGGCTGCCTCCATCTGTCCCCTGGGAATACCTTCAACGCCGGCAACCACGATGCGTGACATGTAGGCAGAGGTAAAAAGAGTCAGGGCCATGATCACGGTCTGGGTTTCAGCCACTTTGCCAAAGAGCGCGGGCATGAGAAAGTACATCCAGAAGATGACCATCAACAGCGGCATGCTGCGCAGCAGGTTGATAAAGGCCAAGGCCGGGTAACGAATGAGCGCAGAGCGGGAGAGGCTCAATAAGCCCAGAACAAGGCCTCCGAAAAAGGAGAGAACACAGGCGACAACCGCCAGATAAATGGTCAGGCCCAGGCCACCCAAGGGACCGTGGGGGAAACGGCCAACCATGAAGTAGGTAAAGTTGTCGGCAATGACGGAAAAATTAAAGATCTGATCCATATCACTTGGCCCGGTGAATGTTGAGTACCCTGTCATTGTACATATTGACAGCAAAGGTAATTGCCAGAGATATCACCACATAGACCACTGTCGCCGCGGTAAAGGCTTCAAACCCCTTAAAGGTATAGCTCTCTACCTGGCGAGCCTGGTAGGTCAGCTCCATAACCCCAATGGTCATGGCCAGGGAAGAGTTCTTTGCCAGGTTGAGAAATTGGTTAATCAGAGGTGGAATGGTAATACGCACCGCCTGGGGCAAAATAATATGACGCATGGACTGGAGATAGGAAAATCCAGCGCTGCGGGCGGCTTCCATCTGTTCTTTGGGAATAGACAGCACGCCGGAGCGGATATCTTCGGCGATAAAAGCCGAGGTGTAGATGGAGAGGGCAATAACCGCTGCCGCAAACTCAAAACCCACCTCATTGAGCCAGTCGTTAACAAACATGGGCAAAACCCGGTACGAGCCAAAGTACCAGAAAAAAATCTGGACCAAAAGCGGAGTATTCCTGAAAAATTCCAGGTAGATGTGTGCACTCCAGCGCACAAGTCGATTGGTACTCATCCGCATGACCGCAACCAGTAGCCCGATGATAAAGCTCAGGGCTATGGAGAGAGCAGAGAGTTTGAGGGTGACGATGACCCCTGAAACCAGCCAGTCGTGGTAGGTGCCACTGGTTATGATGGACCAGTCAAAGTGGTAGGAGAGCACAAATTCCTCCGTGGAGAGTGGCAACAGCCTGTTGCAAATAAGCCATCACAGGGGACCCTGGCTAAGCTGGCATCTGCCTGTGAGCTCTCAAGGAGCGCTCCACAGGCAGATGCTTTGCATTTCCAGTGCGCCGTAATGGCTTATGTGTTTCAATTCATTAATGTTCTGCGGTAATGGTGAAGGTTCGCTTAAGTTTGTATGGGGTTTCTTCGCCAAACCATTTTTCAAAGATGGCTGCAGCTTCACCGTTTGCTTCCATCTCAAGCAGGGTCTTGTTGACAAAATCGACAAAGTTGCTGTCGCCTTGACGCATTCCAAGACCGTAGGGCTCAACAGAGATCTGCACGTTGGGAATCTCAAAACGATCCCGGTTGGGAGCTTTGGCAAGAATTCCGGCCAGGATGGCCTCATCGGTGGTGACGGCGGTAACTTTGCCCTGCTGGAGAGCCATGAAAGCCTGGGGATAATCGTCAAAGGAGAGAACCTTTGCTGTGGCAAGGGCTCTGGTCACGTTTTGCTCGGAGGTTGAACCTTTGGCCGTACCAATGCGTTTGCCGTTGAGATCTTTTAACGAGGTGACAGTTCCCTTTTTGGTGATGAACTTTTGGCCGGTGATGAAGTAGGCATGGCTGAAGTCGATTACTTTGGCGCGTTCAGCATTTTTAGTCATGGTCGCCGCGATGATGTCGATGTGGCCTTCCTGCAGCTGGGGCATACGGCTGGCTGAGGTAACGGGCTTGAGTTCGACAGATACGCCCAGTCGTTTTGCCAAGGCATTAATAAAATCGATGTCATAGCCAATAATTTTTCGACTCTCTGCATCTATGTACCCAAAGGGGGGCGTGGAATCCTTGACACCGGCAACGAGAACACCTTTTGCCTTGATCGCAGCCAGGGGATCAGCGGGTTTTTCGGCCATGGCCGATGCCGTGGTCATGGCAACGAGTGCCAGTGCAGCGAGCAAACTACCCAATTTGTTCATGATTGATCCTCCTCTTGTGGATGATGGGACTTGTGGGAACAGAACTCAACCGTTGTGCATCGGCGTGAGCAACTGGTTCAGAAATTTTTTCGCCCGATCGTGTTGGGGGCGCAGGAAAAAATCCTCGGGTGGTGCCAACTCAAGAATGGTGCCGCCATCAATAAAGGCGACCCGATGGGCGACTTCTCGGGCAAAGCCCATCTCGTGGGTAACGACGGCCATGGTGATGCCGGTGGTTGCGAGATCTTTCATAACCAGTAAAACTTCACCGATCATCTCTGGATCAAGGGCGGAGGTGGGCTCGTCAAATAGCATGATTTTGGGCTTCATGGCAAGCGAGCGGGCAATCGCCACCCGTTGTTGCTGGCCACCCGAGAGCTGACTTGGGTAGGCATTGCGTTTATCAGCCAGTCCCACTCGATCAAGCAGAGCCACCGCCTCTTCTTCAGCAACCTTGGGGGGGACTTTACGAATTTTTATCGGTGCCAAGGTGATATTTTTCAGGACCGAGAGGTGCGGGTACAGGTTGAACTGTTGAAAGACAAACCCTATCTCTGCCCGCAAACTGTTGATATCAGTCTTGGGATCAGAAAGATCCATTTCATCAACGATCAGTCGTCCCTCGTCAATGGGCTCAAGCTGATTGATGGTCCGGATGAGCGTTGATTTTCCGGATCCCGATGGCCCACAGACCACCAGAACCTCGCCCTTGGGAATATGCAGGTGAATATCGTTGAGTACATGCAGGTTTTTGAACCATTTATGTACTCCCTCGAATCTAATCATTCCAACTCCTTTGTCTGTGTTGGCGGGATTCGGTTGTTTTTTTGATTACCATTAATGCTCAGCTAGAAAAGACGAGATCTTTCCCTCTGGTCGAGATAACACCCGAGAGGTTCAATGCAACCTCGTTATTGCAGATTTCTTGATGTCATCCCGAACGCATGTGAGGGATCTCGCTATATATGACCGACAACTGAGGTTCAGTGGTAATTACAAAGTTTTTAGCATGACGCCGAGATTTGCAGAAAAAGCAATTATTCAAGATTGCCTACAAATACTCAATATATAGCACGGCTTGTGGGGGGGATGAAAGGAAAAGTGTTTTTGGGAGAAATGGGAGAGGTGTTGGATTGCTACTTTGTAAGAGAAAGTTGATTTTTTACAAAAAAGAGCAATCACGGATGGAGAATCCGTGATTGCAGGTGGCAAGCAACGCCTTCTGCAAGGAAAGAGACAGAGGTCAGGCGCTGTCTGCCAGACAGAGAGCCTGTCTCCCTGTCTGACAATTGCTAAAATGTATCGAGCTTGCTTTTAACGACGATGATGCTCACGTCTGTCATCATGCCAGCGATGGTCCGGTTGATGTTTGTCATGATACCGATACCAACGTTCTGGTGGCGGGGCATAACGATGGTGTCTCACCTTGTGATAGACTCGATGCGGTCGGTGCCTGGCGTAGTGGTGGTTTTCAACAACCGGAACCGGGTAGACATAACGTGGACCGTTATCAAAGGCGGCTATAAAGGGACCGAGTCCTACCCCCAGGTAGACGCGACTTTCTGCCTGTGCTTTGTTGGGCTGAGTGACAACGGAAAAGACACTCAGAATGACAAGGGCGGAAAACAAAGCAATGCGTTTCATGGTACCTCCTTGGAAGTGATGCGTTATCATCTCTCTTCCTGGTTTTCTCCATCCTGATTTATTTTTGCTTAAGGATGGCTGGATTCGCTTCCCTCGTCTGCAGGTATGCAGGAGGAAGGTTTTCTTTGCTGTGTCTTCACCCTAAACGTTTTCTTGCGCTGCTGTCAGTGGACATCGGGCGGTATTCCCCTGAATGAGAGGGGGATGTCGGGTCTATGTCGGGTTGGAGAAGTCATTGAGAATATGCCAAAAATAAGCATATTACCTTGAACTCGTATGATGGGACAGGTAGGATGCCGACTCGGCGTTAATGTCACCTGAAAGGGGACGTATCTCTAAATTTGAATACTACATCTGCATCCGTGAGCCACTGGATCAGTGCCCACCCGCCGTCACGGATTCAGGCAACAACCAGGGGGAAACATGGCAGCACCTGAGGTAGAACAGTTTATTTACATTGTCGGGGAACAACAAAATGGCATGATTCCGGAGAGCCAGGAGGTGCTTGCCTTTACCCGTGAAAAAATGGGGCAGGTGCAAACCGAGGAACTCTCCCTGGTTATCAGTAATGTTTTTGGCAAGGGCCAGTTCTTTCCAGGCCCTGATGAGGCGCTCAGTTCCGTGATTCATGAGTTTGTCCGTCGTTCTGATCGTTTTCGTCTCTCCAAAGCACGCAAAAAAAATCACTGTACCCTGGTCACCGCTTTCAAGCGTTTTGATGGGGAGATTGCAGTCAAGGTGGCCGCGGTGATGGTTGCCCAGCCGGGACAGTTGAACCTGGAAGAGCCAGATTCTTTTCATCAGCTGTTGGTCGAGACGATTCCCCAGATTCAGGAAGTTTTTTTGGAAGAACCCTATTCCAAGGATTCCAAGGTGATTGAGCTTTTAAAGGAGACAACGATGCATCATATCAATCAGAGGCTGCAGTAGGGGGACAGATGGAGACAGCGCATTTTGTCCCATGAGGACAGGTTGCTAGATCATTGAGATGTAATGTTTTTTCTGGAAAACTCTCCTCGGGATGCATACTGTTGAAGACAGGCTAACTTGCATGCCTCGGAGTCAGGGCTTACCTGAACCTGAACAAAATTTTCATTGCTGGACGGTCACAAAGTAACGAACCGTTCTAATACATTCAGGGGCAATCCACGCTCTCCCTTTAAGGAAAAAGTTATGGACAAGAACCAGAAATTTAACATGATTTTTGCCATTATCGCTGTTTTTGGCATTCTCTTCTTTCATGAAATATGGACAGAACAACAAAAGGTTGAAGCTGTCCCTTACAGCGAGATGGAGGCCTTGCTCCAACAGGGAAAGGTCAAAGAGCTGACTATCCGTGAGCAGTACATCGTGGGTGAACTGAAAGATCCGGACCCAAACGGGAAAACCTATATTATTGCCAATCGGGTTGACCCAAAGCTTGCAGAGCAGCTCTCCCAATATAAGGTCCCGTATACTCAGGTACATGAGAGTAAATTTTTTTCGACCCTGCTGTCGTGGATTGTCCCTGCCCTGATCTTCTTTGGGATTTGGTTTCTGCTTATTCGTAAACTCATGGAACGGCAGGGCGGCATGGGGGGCGGTTTTATGAATATTGGCAAATCCAAAGCCAAGATCTATGTCGAACAGCAGACAGGTGTCTCCTTTGAGGATGTGGCAGGCGTTGAGGAGAGCAAGGCGGAATTGCAGGAAATCGTCGAGTTTTTGAAATCCCCGGAAGATTACGGTAAACTGGGGGCTCGTATGCCCAAGGGGATTTTACTTGTTGGCCCTCCTGGCACGGGTAAAACTCTGCTCTCGCGGGCGGTTGCCGGTGAGGCAGCGGTTCCGTTTTTTTCCATCTCTGGTTCCGAGTTTGTGGAGATGTTTGTCGGTGTGGGAGCCGCCCGAGTACGCGACCTTTTTGAGCAGGCGCGAAAATCTGCACCGGCAATTATTTTTATCGACGAATTGGACGCGCTTGGTCGTGCCCGCTCTGCGGCAGGGCTTGGCGGTAATGACGAGCGGGAACAGACCCTCAATCAGCTCCTGGTGGAACTCGATGGTTTTGATCCGAGCACGGGGCTGGTGCTTTTGGCCGCCACCAACAGACCCGAGGTCCTGGATCCGGCCTTACTCCGTGCCGGACGCTTTGATCGACAGGTGCTGGTGGATCGTCCGGACAAGAAAGGACGTATCGAAATCCTCAATGTCCACATGAAAAAAGTGCAGGTCGGCGAAGACGTCGATGCATCCCAGGTGGCAGATTTTACAACCGGTTTTTCCGGAGCCGATCTCGCTAACCTGGTCAATGAGGCCGCACTTCTGGCCACCCGTCGGCAGGCAGAAAAGGTGGCTATGGAAGATTTTACCCAGGCGATTGAGCGTATCGTTGCAGGTTTGGAGAAAAAAAATCGGCTCCTCAATCCGCGGGAGCGAGAGATTGTCGCCTATCATGAGGTGGGACATGCGTTGGCTGCCCTGGCCTTGCCGGGCAGTGATCCGGTCTACAAAATTTCCATCATTCCTCGTGGTATTGGTGCGCTGGGCTACACCCTGCAGCGGCCAACCGAAGATCGGTTTCTAATGACCAAAGAAGAGTTGGAAAATAAAATTGCTGTGCTCCTTGGAGGCCGGGCAGCTGAGAAACTCTTTTTTAACCATCTCTCCACCGGGGCCTCCGATGATATTGCCCGAGCCACAGATATTGCCCGTAACATGGTCACGCGCTACGGAATGGACCCTGATATTGGTTTTGTGGTCTATGAGGAAAATCAGCAGAGTTTTCTTAACCAGCAGCATGGGCATGGCGTGAGCGGGTGCCAAATCAGCGACTCTACCGCCCATCAGATCGATGCTTCCGTACGCAAGATTATCGATGATACCTTCGTGCGGACCTACGAGATTCTGGAAAAGAATAAAGATGTTTTGGATCGCTGCGCCAAGGTCCTCCTGGATAAAGAGACCCTGCTTGAGGAGGAATTGGCTGAGTTGAGTAAAGGGCTGCAGAGCTGAAAACGTAAGCGATCACGGGGCACCGAATCTGCGGTGTTATCGACCTGATTACGTACAGGTGTACGCTGCACAGGCCGATGCCTAGTTCAAAGGCACCCCGTAACGCTTACAGATTCGATGATACGGGTTCTTTCGGAACTTACCCCCCTGATCAGTTACCTGAAAACATCTCTGCAGATATTTGCTTGATATCGTGTTGGGGTTCCTTCGTCACTGCCAACCTACCACTGTCCCGGGAGGGAAGGTAGGTTGGTGGTGAGGCACGAACCCCAACATGAGACGTATTTCAATGATTAATCTGAAGTGCTAGGAAGAAATGGCTGTAGATCTTCCTCGTACTGGGTCAGAACTTTAAACCCTCCTCCCTCCAGGGCGCTAATCGCCTGCTCCCCGTCGTTTCGATGTACGCGCATAACTAGATGAGAGATCCCTGGTGATTTCCGTACCGGCCAACAGAAAAAGCTTTGGATATTAATTCCGGCCTTTTTGAGCAGCGAGGTGACCTCTGCCAGGCGTCCAATCTGATCCCGCACCAGTACACCCAAGCGGACACTGTCCTCTTCCATGCCTATTGCCTGCAGTAATACTCCCATAACATCGGTACTGGTCACGATACCGACCAGGGCATTCTCGGACATAACCGGAAGTGAGCTGATCGACTCCTGTTGCATGATCAAGGCGGCCCGCTCCACGGTGGTCTCGGGGGTAACGGTTTTGGGTGTCGTCACCATGAACATCTGCACCTCCACCTTTTCCAGAAGGTAATTGAGTTCATGGGTGCTGAGGGTGGTGGCTGGTGAAGCCCAATTCTGTTTGAGGTCTCGATCGGAGATGACTCCGATGAGTTTTCCATTGGAGTCCACCACCAGAAGATGCTCAATTTTGTGGCTTTCTATAATTTTTCGGGCTTGCACCAAAGTGGTTTCAGGGGGGACGGTGACAAGGTTGGTGTGCATGATCTGGCCGATATACATAGGGTACCTCCTTGTGTGGTTCGTGTTGTGTCTAGTTGTGTACAACTGCGCGGACACGGTTGCCTGTTGCCCGGTCCCGGTAGTAAAGCGTCCCCTGGAGGATACCGGGGGAGACAGGTGCTGCAAACTGCATCTGGATGGAAAAATTTCCTGGTCGGGGGCGTTTAAAAAGCCATTTAAGGGCGGAACCGGAGAGGTCCTCTCCAACCGGAGCGGGGCGCACCGCAACCAGATGTGCGCCCCCTGTTACCTGTTGGCGGAGGATAAGGGCAGCGGGCGCGGGACGAGGCACTGAAATCTGGAGCGAAACAGTTGCTCCAGGACCGTAAATATATTGGCCCTCTACCTGTCCATCAGCCAGGCAGGGAGCCGCAAAAAGAAGGAAGGTAAAGAAGGCGATCATTAAGCGGACCATAGGCTACTCCTTTTCCTTTAACTGGATAGGCTCAAAGATTTGTTTGCGGGTATTCCAGGTATAGCTGCCAGCCAGCCAGAGTTGCTCAAGTGCGGAAAAGCTGATTGAGGGGCTGCGTCGAGGCGCAAAAGTCTCGTAGGCGGAAAGAATTTCATCATCACTGATGGCGTAATCCCGGTTGGTATCCGCCCAATGGTAGAGACCAATTTGAATTGTCTGCGTGCCTTCTATGGGGTCTGCAAGAAGTTGTCCTTCGCTGGACATGACATTTCCGGAAAAGGTGAGCACCTGCCCTGGGGAGAGATTTTTCTCTGGAGTGACCACATAGATGAAATGAGCCTTGCCTCTGCGCAGGCGGCCAATCCAGCGAGGACTGTGTCCAAAGGGTTTATGGGTGTCGTCCTCGAGCACGCTGTAGGTCGAGAGCTGACCTTGAACTTCCTCACGGATCAGCATGCTCTTTCTAAACTGCACTGGCCCGCTGAGTTCTACAATGACGGGAAAACTCAGATTGGGCGCGGTCTGCGCAGGCATGATGCGACGGGCCGTGAGCGGAGTTTGCGCATAAAAGAAAAAAAGCCCCACGCCGAGGCCAATGCAGGACACCAGAAGAGCGGTGAGCCCCAAAAGTTTTCGGCGACTCAGCCAGGAAGATGAGGCGAGCGTTTTTGGGGGAGGATCCTGATTCTGAGGTTCAGAGTTTTCTTCAAGAGTTTCCTGCAGCTCTTCAAGAGGGAGTTCCAGTGCTTCCGCAAGTTTTTTTGCATTTTCCAGCTTAATGGAGGGATAACGACGGTTCTCCCATCGGGAGATGGTATCCGTGGTGACACCCACCACTGTGGCCAGATAGAGCTGGGTAAGCCCGAGCTCTTCGCGCGCCTGGCGAATTTTTTCCCCATTTATATCAACGCTGCCACTGTTGTTGTTCATCGTCGCCAACCTGGATCATTAATACTGTGTATATTCTGGTGTTTGTCTTCTTACTATAACATAGGCATAGGCTTGAGCAATATTGATGGCTTCGTAAAAAGTCGAAACGCTCCAAATCACCCATCGCGAAATCAGTATGTTACGAAGCTCGAAACGTCGTTCTCGGGGTTTTCTACGGGAACAACAATGTTTGGGAGTATAACCTCACGCGTTTCCCGTACCAAAATCTTGGGCATGTACCAGAGGCAACCATATGTACCTGGCCGTTTAAACGTTCCCCGCAATGTTTGTCGCGGGCATGGCCCGGCTCCTACATCCTTGCTCTCTGCGGGCGCTGGGTGATGGGGAATATTATTTGAAATGAAGCGTTGCAGGAAATGAAAAATTTTGACGCGAGTACAGATGGTTGCAGCCTGATCGGCTGTAGATACAAGGAGCGTGGCCATGCCCGCGAGATGGGGACTTGGGGCATGAAAAAACTCTTCCTTTATTCCGGAAGTTCCATTCTTCTTCCTACTGTTGGAGTTCTTTGCTCGCCGCGGCCTCCTCTTTTTCCGTGTAGGGATTCCCTTCTATTTATCTGACTTATTAAGTGATCCCCGTAATGCGGGTCGCGGGCATGGCCCGTCTCCTACATTCTTGCTTTCTGCGGGGGCTGGGTAATGGGGCGTATTTTTGGGCATGAAGCGTTGCTGAAAATGAAAAAAAGGGAACCTCGCAAAGAGGTTCCCCCATTAACTTCAAAGAGTTGCGAGCGGTTAATACTTACCCAGGTAGTTATCGAGCTCCCAGTCGGTGACCGCGGTTCGGTAGGAGTCCCATTCCTGCTCTTTGCCCTCAAGGTATTTGGCAAGGATATGCTCACCCAAGGCTTCCTTGGCAATAGGGTTCTCTTTGAGGGCTTCAAGCGCCTCCTGGAGGTTGGCCGGCAGGCTGGCGATACCGGCTGCTTCCTTCTCAGCAGGGGTCATCTCAAAGATATCCTCGTTGGTTGCAGGCGGCGCGGGCAGGTTATTTTTGACCCCGTCAAGACCGGAGCAGAGCATCATGGCAAAGGCCAGGTAGGGGTTGCAGGTGGGATCCGGGCAACGTACTTCGGTGCGGGTTCCCAGACCACGGGATGCAGGAATACGAATCAGGGCTGAGCGGTTGGAGGCCGACCAGGCGATGTAAACTGGTGCCTCGTATCCGGCAACCAACCGTTTGTAGGAGTTGACCAAGGGGTTGGTGACCGCAGCAAAACCTCGCGCATTTTTGGCGATGCCCGCAATGTATTTGTAGGCAATTTCACTGAGTTCCAGCGGGCCTTTGTCGTCATAGAAAGCGTTGGTCCCGTCCAGGTTGAACAGCGACTGGTTGGTGTGCATACCGGATCCGTTGATACCAAATATCGGTTTGGGCATGAAGGTGGCAGCAAGTCCGAACTCGGCGGCGATAGAGCGGACAACCCACTTATAGGTGATGGTGTTGTCGGCTGCGGTGACGGCGTCGGCATATTTGAAGTTGATCTCATGCTGGCCTTCAGCCACCTCATGGTGGGAGGCTTCGATCTCAAAGCCCATCTCTTCCAGAGTTTCGATGATGGCGCGGCGGCATTCGATTCCACCGTCATCGGGCTCGACGTCAAAATAGCCGGTAATGTCATCTGTTATGGTGGTGGGGCGACCATTTTCATCGCGACGGAAGAGGAAAAACTCGCACTCGGTGCCAACATTCATGGTGTAGCCAAGTTTTTTGGTCTCTGCCATGACACGTTTGAGGTTCCCGCGCGGACAGCCCTCAAAGGGGGTGCCGTCGGGTTTATAGACGTCGCAGATGATACGGGCGGCATTGGAGCCATCTTTTTCACGCCAAGGCAGGACAACAAAGGTGTCATAATCCGGCTTGAGGTACATGTCGGACTCGTTGATGCGGACAAAACCTTCAATGGAAGAGCCGTCAAACATGATCTGTCCGTCCAGCGCTTTTTCGATCTGACTGCGCGGAATGGCTATGTTTTTCATCATGCCGAAAATGTCGACAAACTGCATGCGGAAGAAGTTAACGTTCTTCTCCTTGATAATTTGCATGATTTCGTCACGTGTCATAACTCGTCTCCTTGTGTGTGGTGGTTTGTAGGGTCCATTCAACATAGACATCACGGATTCAGGATAGACAAAAGTATACCAGTTTAAAAAAAAATGCCGCCCTCAAAAGAGGGCGGCATTCAAGTTACTGCGTATTCGTTACGTAATTAACGGATGAACAGCATTTCCTGGTAAGACGGCAGCGGCCAGAGATCGTCAGCAACAACTTTTTCAAGTGCGTCAGCGTGCTCACGAACTTTCAGCATGGCCGGCAGGATCTCGTTGCACATATAGACGGCGTGTGCCTCGGTGTCACCAGCCTCGTGGGCCAAGAGTTTCTCCAGGTTGTTGACCTCTGCCTGCATAGCGCGCAGCTTGGTGGTAACATCCTCGAGTGCTTCCATCTTGAAGTCCTGACCGATTGCTTTGAGTTTCTCGCAGGTCTCAGCAAGCTGTCCCTGGTAGCGCATTGCAGCCGGGAAGATCATGGTGCGAGCCATGCGGATAACCAGGTTGGCCTCTACATTGACAGTCAATGCATACTGCTCAAAGTAAATCTCTTTACGGCTGGCCAGCTCGGCCTCGGAGAGGACGTCGTATTTACCAAAAAGCTCAACAACTTCCTTGCTGGTGAGAACCGGCAGTGCCTCAGGGGTGGTGCGCAGGTTGGGCAGACCACGTTTTTCGACTGCTTCTTTGTGCCACGCGTCAGAGTAACCGTCACCGTTGAAGACAACAGCGTCATGTTTCTCCATGATCTTCTGGAGAAGCTCCTGTACGCCCTCGTTGAACTTGGTTTTGTTGACCTTACCCAGTTTCTCGAGCTTGGTGGCAACATAATCAAGGGACTCGGCCATCATGGTGTTCAGGGCAACCTGGGCACCGGCGATGGAGTGAGAAGAACCAACAGCGCGGAACTCAAAGCGGTTACCGGTGAAGGCAAAGGGGCTGGTACGGTTACGATCGCCCGGATCCATGGGCAGCGGAGGCAGAGTGTCAACACCGATGTTCATCACACCTTTGGTCTTGGAGCCTTCAACCTTACCTTTCTTGATCTGCTCAAAAACATCGGCAAGCTGCTCGCCCAGGTAGGTGCTGATGATCGCAGGCGGAGCCTCGTTGGCACCGAGACGATGGTCATTGGATGCAGAACCTGCAGTGGCGCGGAGCAGGGGACCAAATTTATGGAGTGCACGGATGGCAGCTGCACAGAAAACCAGGAACTGCGCATTGGAATGCGGAGTTTCGCCCGGGTCAAAGAGGCTACCCAGCTCGGCGTTACCGATGGAGTAGTTGAGATGTTTACCGGAACCGTTGATACCGGCAAAAGGTTTCTCATGGAGCAGGCAAACCATGCCGTAGCGTTTGGCAACTGTCTGGAGGGTGGTCATAACCAGCTGGTTGTGATCGGTGGCCAGGTTGCCCTGCTCGTAGAGCGGTGCAATCTCAAACTGGGCCGGTGCAACCTCGTTATGACGGGTTTTAACAGGAACACCCAGTTTGTAAAGCTCACGCTCTACATCCATCATGAAAGCGAGAACGCGACGGTTGATAGAACCGAAGTACTGATCGTCAAACTCCTGGCCTTTGGAAGGAGGCGCACCAAAGAGTGAACGGCCGGCGGTGAGCAGGTCAGGGCGAGCAAAGATGAAGTTGCGGTCAATGAGGAAGTACTCCTGCTCAGGACCGGCAAAGGCAGTAACAGGCAGGGAGGTGCTGGTGCCAAACAGGTTGAGTACACGTTTTGCCTGTTTGTTCAGGGCCTGGAGAGAACGCAGCAGCGGGGTCTTTTTGTCCAGAGCCTCACCGGTCCAGGAAACAAAGGCGGTGGGGATGCAGAGGAAGGTACCGTTGGGATTCTCCATGATGAATGCAGGGCTGGTTACATCCCATGCGGTATAACCACGAGCCTCAAAGGTTGCGCGCAGGCCACCAGAGGGGAAGGAAGAGGCGTCCGGCTCACCCTGGATCAAGAGCTTACCAGAGAACTCGGCAATAGCACCACCTTCGCCGTCAGGGGAAAGGAAGGAGTCATGTTTTTCTGCAGTCAGACCGGTGAGTGGGTAGAAAACATGGGTGAAGTGGGTAGCACCCTTCTCAATGGCCCAGTCCTTCATGGCGGTGGCAACCACATCAGCGACGGAAGCATCCAGTTTTTCACCATAAATGATGGTTTTTTTCAGCGATTTGTATATCGGTTTGGGCAGCCGCTCTTTCATGACCTTATCGCTGAATACATTGCAACCAAACGCTTCAGTGGGTTTGGTTTCATTGAAGTTCAGAGGCTCATGGGAGGGCTTGTAATTGATGATTGCAGAAATAGCATTCAGACGGGCCTGGATTCCACTCATTGGTGCACTCTCCAAATTTGTTGAGAATAATGATGACTACAGCCGTAGGCGTTTAACAAAAACAAAACCGAGAGGTTGCTCGGTATCGTTGGTACTGGTGCTTTAAGGGCATTAAACAATACCCTTACGATGCGCTGGCAGCTTCCAGCTCTGCATCATCGGCACCGATAATGCGCATCAGTGTCATACTGATTTTTTCTTGTATGCTGCTCTCTTCAAGCTTGGTACCGGTTTGGGTACTGACATAAAAGATAACGATCAACTGTTCCACTTCTGTGGCAATTCGTGCCCGATGTATGGCAAGTCCAAAGTCTGCCAGTGTCTGAGTCAGTTGATAAAGGGCGCTTCTGTTGTCTCCGCCATACACCTCGACGAGGGTGTATTGCAGAGATGTTGTATTGTCGATCACCACCTTGCGCTCAAGTTGCTGGATCTGGCGCTGGCTTCGATAGCTCTGTGGCTGGCTGCGTTCGTGCAACTGGTAGCCCACATCGAGTCGGTAATTTATTGCCAGGTTCAGATCGTTTTCAACCTTCAACCAATCTTGTTCGTCAAAGCTCAGAGAGGACGAAGGCACAACCTCAATGGTGTCCACTACAATATTATCTGGCCAGGTAAAGATTTCAGCAGAGAGCACGGTGAGATTGTGCAGGGCAAGTACGCCACAGAATTTTGCCAATAATCCGACCTTATCTGGCCCCATGATAAGCAGGGTCCAAGAACGGGTACCTGGTTCGGCAAAGAGCTTGACTTGTTGCCTCAGCTTGGAAGATTGCTCCGCGTGAATCTCAAGGTGGCGTTCAACGGCGTCAAGGCTGTAGCTGAGCAGGTAGTCCGAAGGAAGGCTGTCAATATCGATACGTATTTCCTTGCCTTCCATTCTCTGAGCGATTTGTTCCTGAAGCCAGCGAATCCCTTGTTCTTCCTCATCTTGACCAACTTGCTCAACATGACAGTCCGCACCCAGACAGGATTTGAGACTTAAGTAGAGCTCGGAGAGCAGGCTTGCCTTCCAGTCTGACCAGGCTGAAGGCCCGGTGGCCTTGGAGTCGGCTATGGTCAAAAGATAGAGCATGGTCAACCGTTGCACATCGCCAATCAGCTCAGACGCCTGATGGATAAATTCACGATCTGTGAAGTCGCGACGCATGGCATTTTCGGGCAAATAGAGGTGATAGCGGATCAGAAAGGCAAGCGTTTCCCGTTCGTCATCAGCAAGATGCAACCGTTTCCCTATCGCCTCCACCATCTCTGCGCCGAGTACCGAGTGATCGCTCTGTTTTCCCTTGCCAATGTCGTGGAGTAGGGCTGCAAGGTAGAGAACCTCTGGTGCCTCCAGCTCTGCAAAAAGCTCTTGGTGACTCTTTTTAAGTGCATTGAGCTCCGTCACTGCCTGCAGAGAGTGTCTATCTACAGTGTACAGATGGTAGAGATCATGCTGGGCTAGAGACTCGACTCCGGAAAACTCCGGGATGTATTGGGGGAGTAATCCGGTGGAGAGCATAGCCTCCAAAACATCAAAGATTTTATTGGACTGGCTCAGCAGTTCAATAAATACGCGACTGACCCGTTTTGATTGACGAAAATGATCGTCAACTTTATCCAGATTGGCAGTTACCACCTGACGTGTACGGTGATGCAGGGGGGAGCCACTTCTTCCCGCCTGGAGGAAAAGGCGCATTAAAAGATACGGCCGCTCAGTTAGCTCCTCCGCTGAGCTCAAACGAATGGTCCCACCACGCACAACAATGGAGCGTTCTAATTTTTGCTCAACATTGCCGCCACTGGTGAGGCCTAAAATCTCATGAACATGTTCAAAAAAAAGGTCAGTGATGCGGGAGACCGTCTGCAGGTGTCCGTAGACATCACCCATGAAATGTTCGACGCCCAGCTGTCCGGATTCGTCCTGATAGTCGAGAGCGTTGGCCGTTTCTTCCTGCAATTCAAAGATCAGGTGGTCACTTTTACGGCGATTCAGCAGGTGAACATGGTTCCGAATTTTTGCAAGCATGGACCAGCTTGCTTCCAGGGCCTGACGATTATCTGCTTCTAACATTCCGGATGACTCGATGGCCGACAGATCGTTGAGTCCAAAAACACCTTTCGCCACCCACATCATGGCCTGAATATCACGCAGGCCACCTTTCCCTTCTTTGACATGGGGCTCAAGCAGGTAGGTGTGTGAACCGTATTTTTGCCATCGTTCCTGAATGTGTTCTTCCATGGTCTCGACAAACTGATGACGGCGACCATCGAGAATTTTTTTGGTGTAGCGATTTTTCAACTCCTCAAACAGCTCCTCTGAGCCCGTTAGAAGGCGAGCATCCAAAAGAGCTACTTGAAAATGAAAATCTTCCTGGGCAAAGGCAATAGCGTCCTTTACACCACGAACGCTGTGACCGACTTCAAATCCTTCGTCCCACAAGGGGTAGAGAAGCGCCTCAACCACCTGGGGGATAGATTTCTTCGCCCACCAGTCATGGACCAGGAGCAAGTCGATATCCGAATACGGATACAACTCGCTCCGTCCATAACCGCCCAAAGCTATTACAGCTATTTTTCCTCGAGCGTTCTGCACTGCAGGGGCAGCATTGTAGGTGTTGACGATAAAATCGTCAACCAAGGTTGCACAACGGTGCAGAATCTCCTGCCCGCTCAGTCCCTGACGCCAGGCATCGGCCAGAGCATCCTGCTGCGGACGTAAGGTGGATGCCATTAAATAGCCTCACTCCCTGTTTCTCCGGTTCGTACACGAATGATTTCTTCAACCGAAGTCACAAATATTTTACCGTCACCTATCTTTCCGGTTCTGGATTGTTCGATGATAGTATTCACAACTTGTTGTACCATGTCGTCGTTGACGATGATGTCTAGTTTTATTTTAGGTATAAAATCAACCACATATTCGGCGCCACGATAGATCTCCGTATGGCCTTTCTGGCGTCCGTAACCTTTAACCTCGCTGACTGTCATGCCCTTGATACCGATGTCATTTAAGGCATTTTTTACTTCATCGAGTTTAAAGGGTTTAATAATGGCTTCAATTTTTTTCATATGCCCTCCTCAAAGATAGCTCGCATCCTGCAGATTCGAATTCCAGGGTGATCACTTGGTGTCCCCATGAACAATGCGATGTGTTGAGTCAAAATCAAGCAGTAAAATTCTCTCACAGGAATGTATAAATCGTTTTTCTGTGAGAGAAGTGCTTGTCTGGCTCTGCTGAGCAGCCCTGCTATTGCACAATTTCTTTGGTGTTCATCGTTTGATGACGTAACCTAATGGAGCAATGCTTAAAAGAAAGCACCCTTAATTGTAGGCTGTCTCCGAGTGCTCAGTATAATCCAATCCCTGATGTTCGGCCTCTACGCTGATGCGTAACCCTATCACGGCGTTGATTACCTTCAAAAGAACCCAACTCACGATAAAGGCGTAGGCACAAACCACTGCAACTCCGATCAACTGATTCATCAGCTGGGTTGCAGAACCGGCAAGTAATCCATCAGCCCCGCCAGGGTTAACCGTTTTTGTTGCAAAAATTCCCAGAAGGATTGTTCCGGTAACCCCACCGATCCCATGGATACCAACAACATCAAGCGAATCGTCGAATTTGAATCTGCTTTTTAAGTTGACCGCGATATAGCAGACAACACCTGCAATTAATCCTATTATAATCGCTGCGTTCGGTCCAACAAAACCAGCGGCCGGGGTGATGGTGGCCAGGCCGGAAATCGCACCAGAGGCTGCGCCCAAAGTTGTTGGTTTACCCAGTTTTACCCATTCAAGAGCCGTCCACATGGCCATTCCGGCCATACCGCCGAGATGGGTGGCGACAAATGCCGTAGCTGCGACTTCGTTGACAGCCAAGGCTGAGCCGCCATTAAAGCCAAACCAGCCAAACCAAAGTAAGCCGGTGCCGAGCATGGTCATGGGCAAACTGTGGGGCATAAAGTTGGTCTGCCCAAAGCCTTTACGTGGCCCAATGATCATGACGGAGGCCAAGGCTGCCATACCACAGGTCGCGTGCACCACCAGGCCGCCTGCGAAGTCAAGCACACCAAGTTTGGCTAGCCAACCGCCACTTCCCCAAATCCAGTGACATACCGGATTGTAAACCAGCACTGCCCAAAGAAGACTGAACAGAACGAAGGACGGAAAACGCACACGTTCGGCAAAGGCACCTGCGATCAGAGCAGGGGTAATAACGGCAAACATGCATTGATAAATCATGAATACCGTTTGCGGAATGGTCGTGGCATAGGTGTCGCTGGGGGCATTGGTTACGCCTTTCAGGGCAAACCAGCTCAGGTCGCCAACAAAACCACCTATATCGGGTCCAAAAGACATGGAGTAGCCAATATAAACCCATTCCAGTGAAATAATAGAAATCAATACCAGGCTTTGCATGATTGTGCCCAGCACGTTCTTGCTGCGTACCATTCCCGCGTAGAATAAGGCCAGTCCTGGTGTCATCAACAGGACCAACCCCGCTGCGGCTAATATAAACGCCGTATCAGCACCGTTGATCATTTGTCCCCCCTCTCAAAAGGAAAATTACAATCTTGTTATAAAATTTCACGCGATTGTAACAAAGGGGGGTGAAATAATCAAGAATCAAACGCTATCTTTTGTCAAAGAACAGGTAAATGGGGTGCTTTTGCCGCTGCTTTTTGGCGTTTGAGGAGATGAGAGGGGGAACGCAAAAAATCAATGTGCAAAAACGGGCACCGGACTGTGCCGCAGACTTCGTCATGCCCAGTGAAAACATCTGGACGCTGGTGATGCGTCATGTGCTTTTATTGGGCTGAAATGAAGTCGTCTTATTTGCGGCTTTTTGCAAAAAAAATACCATAAAATGAGCGTGGGTGTATAATACTGGAATTAAATAATAAAATAATAGAGTGATGAGTCTGAGAGTTGGGTTTTGCTACGTTTTTGTCAATATTCGAGTGGGAATACACAAAAATGTGGCTGTGGTGAAGGGGAAAAATACGGCAAGTATATTTGTTTCCTGAATCACGGTGTTCATTGTTTTCTCTGCGCGAATTGCTCATCAGTTTTATTAGAGAAGACTCGTTTGGTGTCATTTATCTTCACTTGAAAGTACTGTTCATGATAAATTCGGGCTAGGGCGTTTGACAAAGATCTGGCAAGCCGCTAGAGTTTGAAGTTGTAGGTTTTATTTGTTTTTTCGAGGTGTCTTTGAGAAAAGAGCTCTCGTATCAAAAAATCCCTTCCGCTGTCGATGCAAAGGATAGCAAGCTGATGACTTCAGAACGTAGACGATACATTAGGCCAGAAGCACTTAATTTGCTTGATTACCTGGTTGTTGATGAACAGGGGCGCCAGGGAGAATATTCTATGGCGAGAACCCTGAATGTCAGTAAAGGGGGGATACTCATGGAGACGCATAAGCAGCTTCCTAAGGGGCAGCAGGTTATGATAACTCTCGGACTACAAGATCAACTTATCGATGTCATGGGGCGTATTGTCTACGTTGTTGGCACCGCAGGCCGTTTTCATAACGGTATAGAATTTTTTCATCTTTCTGATATCGATAAGCAGATTCTAGAGCGCTATGTCAGCGCCTTTCATTCGCTGTATTCTGAGGAACTCAGAGAACTCGAAGGACAATAAAATAGTGGCAGGAATCGGGAGGAAATAGGGGATACAAATATTGGGGTTCCTTCGTCACCACCAACCTACCATGCTCCCAGGAAGCAGTGTAGGTTGGTGGTGACGAAGGAACCCCAACATGGAATGTGCTTTATATGGCCTTAATTTTTTGTTCTTCCGTACTCGTCGTCAAAACGAACGATGTCATCTTCGCCCAGGTAGCTGCCGATCTGGACTTCGATTAACTCTAATGGAATGACACCAGGATTTTCCAGGCGGTGGACAGTGCAGCTGGGAATATAGGTGGATTCGTTTTCTTTGAGTAAAATTTCCTGCTCACCATTCTGAATCTTTGCCGTGCCGGAGACCACCACCCAATGTTCATGCCGGTGATGGTGCATCTGCAGGGAGAGTCGTGCCCCAGGATTAACCGTGATTCGTTTGATCTGAAAGCGTGGTTGTAGCTCCAGGGTCGTGTAGCTTCCCCAAGGCCGATAGACGGTTCGGTGGGTATGATATTCCGGACGTTTTTCCTGTTTGAGTCTGCTGACAATCCTTTTTACATCCTGAGATCGATTCATTGGTGCAACCAGGACCGCATCTGCAGTTTCTACCACTAGCGTATCTTCCAGGCCAACGGTTGCCACTAAGGTATGTTCTGCACGAATTAGGGAATTCTTGACATCCTCAAGCACTACATCGCCATAGCTGACATTGCCCTGATCATCTTTTTCTGAAACTTCCCATAAAGCCTGCCAGGAACCAATATCCGACCAGCCTATGTCCGCCTCGACCACGCAGGCCCTGGTGGTTTTTTCCATGACCACATAGTCGATGGAATCAGAAGGGCAAGCCCCCATGTTTTGAGCGTTAAAGCGGAAAAAAACGCCGTCAGGTGTACCCTGCTGGACGGCGTTACTCATTTGTTCGGCAATCACAGGTGCGTGCAGCTCCATTTCTGCGAGCATGGTCTCTGCGGTAAAGGCAAACATGCCACTGTTCCAGAAGTAGCGACCGCTGGCTAGGTACTGCTCAGCAGTGGCCAGATCTGGTTTTTCGACAAAGCTCTCCACCTGATTGCCCTCGCCTCGGGCAATGTAGCCATACCCTGTTTCCGGACGATCGGGGACAATACCAAAGGTAACGATCTTGCCCGCTTCGGCCAGTGTCACTGCCTGCTCAATTGCCTGGGCAAATGGTTCTTCTTTTTGAATGAGATGATCTGCTGGAAGAACCAGGAGGATATCCTGTGCTCGCCCTTTCTGGGCAACAAAGGCGGCAGCTCCGCAGATTGCAGGGGCCGTATTTTTTCCGCAGGGCTCAAGGAGGATTTGAAATTGAGGAAAAGCGTCTAAATCTTCAAGCTGGGTTTTGGTGAGAAAACGGTGCTCTTCACCGACCACAATAATTGGGTCGAGTACGTCGTTTAAATGGCTCAGGCGCTGCACTGTATTTTGAAGCAGAGACAGATTACCGGTCAGGTTAATCACCTGCTTGGGATACAGCTCACGGGAAAGAGGCCACAAACGAGAGCCGGTGCCTCCGGCTAAGATAACGGGTTGAATTGCCACTGGTCACCTCTGATTTAAGGGGATATCGCAGGTTAACTACGAATAATATTCAGGAGTTCTTCTGTTTTTCGTTCCATCAGGTTCTGGTCGCCTCGGGATTCCACATTGAGCCGTAGGACAGGCTCGGTGTTGGATTTGCGCAGGTTAAAGCGATAAGTGGGGTATTCTACAGATACTCCATCAATATAGTCCTTGGCCCCATCAGCATAACGTCGTTCAATTTCAGCAATAACAGCATCAGGATCCTCCACCTTGGAGTTAATCTCACCACTGACTGGAAAGGCTCCCATGCGTTCATTGCACAGGGCTGATAAGGTTTTTCCACTGAGACTCATAAGCCTGCAGACCAAGAGCCAGGGCAGCATGCCTGAATCGCAATAGCCAAAATCTCGAAAATAATGATGGGCGGACATCTCACCGCCATAGATTGCGTTTTTTGCCCGCATATTTTCTTTAATGAAGGCGTGCCCAGTCCGGGTCACGGCAGGAACACCGCCAGCAGCTTTGACCATCTCGATGGTGTTCCAAGTCAGACGGGGGTCATGGAGGATGGTGGAGCCAGGGGCCTGCTGCAGCATGGAAACCGCCAGGAGACCGACAATATAATACCCTTCAATAAAACGGCCCTGTTCATCATAAAAAAAGCAGCGGTCAAAGTCGCCATCCCAGGCTATGCCCAGGTCGGCCTTATGTTCGCGTACAGCCTGAGCTGTTACTTCACGTTTTTCAGGGAGGAGCGGATTGGGGACCCCATTGGGAAAGGTGCCATCAGGCTCGTGGTTCAAACGAATGAACTCGAAGGGCAGGTGGGCAGCCAGCAGGTCAAGCACAGGGCCAGCACATCCGTTCCCCGCATTAACCACAATTTTCATGGGCTGCATCACCGAGCAGTCAACCATACTGAGAATGTGTTTAATGTAAGTGTCTTTATTGGTGACTGAGGTGTACGCCCCCTCATGGGGTGCCGGCTGGATTGTTTTTTGAGTAAACCAGTCATCGTCAGCCGCCAGTTGCTCTATTTCAAGCAGCCCGCTGTCTGAGGAGACAGGGCGGGACTCTCGCTGGACAATCTTCATTCCATTGTAGGCTGCAGGGTTGTGACTGGCGGTAATCATGATGCCGCCATCAATACCTGCCTCCACCCCTCCGAATACCGCCTGGTAGACCTCTTCTGTGCCACAGAGACCGATGTCAACAATATCGATGCCTTGCTTAAGCAACCCTGCAGTGATCGTTTCGGCAAGCAGGGGGCTGGTCAGGCGCATGTCGCGCCCAATGACCATTTTTCTTACCTTACAATGTTCAGTGAAGGCCAGGGCGATGCGTAAGGCGATGTGCTCATCAAAATCATCGGGAATCTTGCCTCGAACGTCGTAGGCGGTAAAGCAACGTAAGCTGGTGGTCATGGTCGTTAATCCTTAAGGAGAGACTCGGTTGTCAGGTGGAATTTTGAGAGAGCGTCAACTAGAGTTTGATTTTTACCTGCTGCTTTTGTGCTGGAGGCGGGAGAGGCATAGTACGAATAGCAGGCTCTTTTTGGATAAATTCCTGTTGCAAGTGCTGGTCTTGGATCCAGGTGCGAAAGATATTTGCCCCGACTTTCAAGTAGGGAGTGGTCGCTGAGTTGCGCAGGAGGTTATTGGTGGTAGAAAGCATAGACGCCATGGCCATAAAAAGTAACGAGCTCACAAAAAGTGCCTTGGCTCCACTCACAAAAAGACCGACCACACGATCTGCCAAGCTGGGGTGAGTTGGTTGCACAAATCTCTGAATAATTTTACCGATAATAGAAAAAACAGCGCTCACCAGTACAACAAGCAGCCCAAAGCTCAGGAGAAAGGTTATTTTGGGACTTTCGATATACTTCTGCATGTAGGGGATAATGGTCGAAGTGGATCGCCCCGCCAGAAAATATGCCCCCACAAGCGCAACCAGTCCGGTCATCTGCCGTGTACCACCGGTCCATAACCCGTGTAGGAAAAATAGCAGAAAAATGGCAAAGACTGTGTAATCAAAATAGGTAAGGCTGTTGAAAGTAGGCATAGCTGCTTTATGGTAGTAGTGTCGTACCTCACGGATACAAGGTTGTCTTCCCCCTCGATTCGTGAAAGCGGGTGAGCAGGATATGCGTTTCACCTGCCCACGAATTCAGGGTTTAATTATACCTAATGCAATTGATATGACAATAGATTGTCCTGAAAGTGTGAATATGGAAATACCCTTGATGGTGCGTTCCATCTTCAAAGGCGAACTTCTCCCTCTGTCGATCACTGAGCAGCACGCGCTCAGTCTGGTAGATTTAAACCGCTTAGCCGCAATGCTAGAGGATGCAAAAACAGATCTATCGGTGCAAAGTCTACTTTCTGTGCAGGAAAAAGAGATTTTTAAAGGGTTCTCCTATAAAAAACGAAGAATTGAATGGCTCGGTGGCAGATTGGCTGCGAAAAAAGCCCTGTGCCAATCACCTCTTAGTGGAGTGCACTGGAACGAGATCTCGATTCTTCCTCAGGAACACGGGCAACCGGGGGTGTATTACTCTGGACAGCAGGATCTCGCAGAGCAGGTTTCAATTTCTCATAGTGTTGACTTTGCAGTTGCCTTGGCAAATGCTTCAGGAACCTGTGGTGTTGATATTCAGCAATTTTCTGATCGTTTAATGCGTGTTCAAGAGCGATTTGCCTCTGGAGAAGAGCTCTCGCTTCTCCAGGACGAGACAGACGATGTGCGGCGCTTAGGCCTGCTCTGGGCAGCAAAAGAAGCGATGAAAAAGTGTTTTTTTGCAAAGGATTCCAGTTTCTTTGGGCATTTTCACCTTGTGCGGGCCCAAAAAACAGAATCACATCTCTGGCAGTTTCAGTGTGCGCTTGAACAAGGCGGGAAACGTTTTGCAAATATCCAGGTTGTGTCATTGCAGCAGTATGCACTCGCTGCTGTCCAGGGAGGGAACAATGCCTGAATTACCCGAGGTAGAAGTCACTCGGCGTGGCTTGCTTGAGTCGCTGCCAGGCTGCCTGGTTGAAGGTGTCCGCTGTTCGAAATTTCGTTTACGAAAAAGTATACCGCGTGCCTTGTTGAACAAAGAAATAGTGGGGCAGCAGGTGGTGGATGTTGACCGCCGGGCAAAGTATATCCTGGTGCGTATGAGCAGCGGAGCCGTACTGCTCCTCCATCTGGGCATGACTGGAAAACTCACTGTGATTGAGTCGAGTCAGCCCCGGAACAAACATGATCACATGGCTCTGGCCCTGGATAACGGTTTTGAACTGCGTTTTAACGATTGTCGTCGCTTCGGATTGGTTGTGGTCTGGGGAGCGCGACAGGCCGCCGAGCTGGAGGCAGCCTTTTCTCAAAATGAAGGTGTCGAGCCTTTTGGGCCAGAGTTTACTGGAGCGAACCTGATGAAGATGGCCCTGCGACGCACTGTCCCGGTGAAATCATTTCTCATGAATTCTAAAATAATCGCCGGAATTGGGAATATTTATGCCAATGAAATTCTTTTTGCCACTGGGCTTAATCCATTTCAGCCCGCAAACACGATAAGCGAACATAAGTGGCAGGAGATCGTTGAGGCGGCGAGACAGATCTTGCAGCAGGCTATCGATACAGGAGGTTCTTCAATCTCAGATTTTCTCGGAACCAACGGGCATCCAGGTTACTTTCAGCTTCAGCTTCAGGTCTACGGACGTAAAGGTGAGCTGTGTGTTCATTGTGAAACAGAAATTAGCAAGGCTGATATCGGTGGACGGGCAACCTACTATTGCCCCCGTTGCCAGAAATAAGGTTCTTGTGTCGCTTAAAAGTGACAGTGTTATCTTTTTGAAATATTGGACTTATTGATCATTGACAAGCAAAAATGTCGTTAAATTGCGACCCGAGAAGTAAGCCGTGGTCTGTCCTCATTTTCCTTCCTTGTATCAGCTAAAGCGTTCCATCGGCAACATCGGAAGGCAGGGCGTGTTTTACGTCGTAGATTACCGCATTTGTCCGACAAATTTTACGTAATTCAGATTCAGTAAGCCTTGCAAATTCCTGGTGGCCCACTGCCAAGACCACGGCATCGTAGCGTAGTGGAGGAAGTTCTGGGATCATGGTCACGTTATACATGGCAGCTGCTTCTTCCTGATCGACCCAAGGATCATAGACTTCCACATTGGCACCAAAAGATGTCAATTCATTGATAATGTCTATCACTCGGGTATTGCGTAAGTCTGGGCAATTTTCTTTAAAAGTCAAACCAAGAACCAGTATATGAGCACCGGCTACATGGATGCGCCGTTTCAACATCAGTTTGACGGTTTCCGAAGCAATATACCGGCCCATATCATCGTTAAGTCGTCGTCCCGCCAAGATCATTTCCGGGTGATAACCAACCTCCTGGGCTTTGTGAGTGAGATAATAGGGATCGACACCAATGCAGTGACCTCCAACAAGACCAGGGCGAAACGGTAAGAAATTCCATTTAGTTCCCGCCGCTTTGAGTACTTCCAAAGTGTCTATCCCAAGTTTATTGAAGATTAGTGCCAATTCATTAATCAAAGCAATATTGACGTCGCGTTGGGTATTTTCGATAACCTTGGCCGCCTCGGCTACACGAATGGAGCTTGCTTTATAGGTGCCAGCAGTGATGATGAGCCCATAGAGCGCGTCAACAAAATCGGCCGCCTCGGGCGTGGATCCAGAAGTGACCTTGACGATGGTTGGTAAGCGGTGTTGGTGGTCACCGGGATTGATGCGCTCTGGGCTATAGCCTGTAAAGAAATCCTGGTTGAACTGGAGGCCAGAAACTCGTTCCAAAATAGGGACACAAACTTCCTCGGTCGCTCCTGGATAGACTGTCGATTCATAAATAACGATATCGCCCGTTTTAAGGACTTGGGCGACGGTCTCTGAGGCTTTGATCAAAGGGGTGAAATCAGGTCGTTTATTATCGTCGATTGGGGTGGGGACAGCGACGATAAAGATATTGCATTCAGAGAGATCTTTGATGTGGCAACTATATTGCAATTTGCCGACCTGTTTGAGTTCTTCTGTGGTAACCTCCCGAGTTACATCTATGTGTTGTTTAAGTTCCTCAATTCGTTTTTCTTTTAAATCAAAGCCGAAAGTGGGGCGTTTTTTGCTAAATTCAACGGCCAGGGGAAGGCCAACATAACCAAGACCAATGACGGCAATAGAGACTTTATCGAGATTGAGCATATGATTTTCTAGAGTTGGTACCTTCGAGGGATAATAATTTGAATTATCTGAAAGGAATAAATGATTGTAGAAAGATGTAAGTCGTTGAATTGGTGATATTTGAATTTATTGTTGGAGTAGGCATAATAATATCTAAAAATAGATCTGGCTCCGTGAAGCATTCGAAAAGATCACAGCGTTTATATCTGCTGATAGAATTATATTAACGAGCATATCAAACGACAACCTAAGTTACAAGACACGTACGATTTGTTGAACGATATTTGTGCTGTAGGTTCCATAGCATCCATGCCTCTGCGAGTTTCTCTAACTCGATATTGCTCATACTAATCCTTATACAAAGCTGGGACAATATGATGCCGATTCAATAATTTATAGAAATCAGTTCGGTTGCGCTGGGCAAGACGAGCCGCTTGGGAGACGTTGCCTTGGGTAGTTTGCAACAACTGAATCAGGTACTGTTGCTCAAACTGGCGCTTGGCTTCTGAAAGTGGCAAAATTTTATTTTGATGCTGTTTGATCGCGTCGTGCAGCAAGTCCTCTGAGATAAGGGAAGAGGTTGCCAGGGCCATGGCGTTTTCCACCACATTAAACAGTTGGCGTACGTTTCCTGGCCAGGGGGCTTCCACCAATACCTTCATCGCCTCTGGCGTGAATCGCTTATCCTGACCATCCCCCTTTTTCTGCAGCTGTTGGACAAAATGCTCGGCCAGCAAAGGAATGTCTTCCCTGCGTTGATGCAGGGGGGGCAATTCAAGGCTGACCACGTTGAGGCGGTAAAAGAGATCCTCTCGAAAGGTGTTTTCTTTGATTGCCTCTTCCAGGTTGCGGTGGGTAGCCGATATGATGCGCACATTCACAGGAATAGGTTGAGAGCTCCCTACTGGTCTGATCTGCCGATCCTGGAGTACCCGCAGCAGTTTCACCTGAATATGCAGAGGCATGTCACCGATTTCATCAAGAAAAAGCGTGCCGTTGTGCGCCGACTGAAACAGGCCTGCATAGTTTTTGACAGCCCCTGTAAAGGAACCTTTTACATGGCCAAATAATTCTGACTCCAACAAACTCTCTGGAATAGCCGTACAGTTCACCGGAATGAAAGGTCCATTGCGGTACTGACTGGCATTATGCAGGGCTATGGCCAAAAGTTCCTTGCCGGTGCCACTTTCTCCCCGAATCAGCACGGTCGCATCCGTTTCTGCCACCAGTTTGGCCCGAGAAAGCAGCTCCTCCATGGCTTGGCTCTGGCAGACAATATCCTGGCGCCAGGTGTTGCGTTTTGAGGTGTTCTCGGGATGACCACTGGAAAGCTCCAGTGCATTGGCGACCTCTTTAACAAGCGCCGCACCATCAATGGGTTTGGTTAAAAAGGAAAATACACCCTGTCGGGTTGCTTCGACCGCCTCGGGGATGGAGCCATGGGCGGTGATAATGATGACCGGTACAGATTTATTCTGTTGGCGGATGGCTTCAAAGAGAGCCATGCCATCGATACCGGGCATACGCAGATCGGTGAGGACCACCTCGGGTTTCCAGGCGGCAAAGGCTGCCAGTCCTTCTTCACCGCTTTCTGCGGTAATCACCATATATCCGTTGCTTTCCAGGCGGAGTTTCCACAGTCGGAGCAGGTCGCTCTCGTCATCAATCAGCAGAACTTTAGCTTGGTGCTGATCCATATTAGTTATCCCGATTTTTAATGATATTTTCGATGTTTTTGAGCTGATCAATCTGTTTTTTGAGCTCACTCAGGCGATGCTTATCCTGGGAAGCTTTCTGTTGCAGTTGCTTGTTCTGCTCCTCGAGATTTTGGTTTTCAATGGAGAGATTCCAACGGACAACCCGTTCGCGATTGAGTTGATCCAGGATGTTTTCCAGACCGCTCAACCCAGATGCATCTGCCGGATGTGCTTCTACATATTTTGAAATTTGCTGAATTCCTTTGCGAAACTGACTGTAGCCTGCGAGGGGATGGATGTTGAGGCAGATCATCTCCAGCGAGTGTTGTTTGTTTGGCTGTTGGGCATATAATTCTTCAGTTTTCTGGAGCATAAGGTTGTATTCGGCACGTGAGATATCTGTCTTCTTCTGGATACAGTTGAGAATGGTCTCAGAAGGGGACAGAGCTCTGTTGCCGTTTGCATCCCCATTTGATGAAAAATGATTATTTAAGGCTGCACAACCACTGAGCAAGGAGAGCAAGCTGATGATTATCCCAATAGAAATAGATTGTTTCATGCTATTATGTTTGACTCCTGTGTTTGAGCAAGAGGAATGGTTGCCAAAAAACTCGAACCCTGATTTGGGGTGTTGGGGAGTAGCCGCAGGGATCCTCCGCAGTTTTGGAGATATTCCCTTGTTATAGCAAGTCCCAGGCCAGACCCTTTAATGGGTGAGTGGTTTTCTTGTTGACCTGTGAAAAAGGGTTGAAAGATTTGTGATCGCTCTTCTTCATTCACGCCCGGTCCAGAGTCTTCCACCAAGAGCTCTGCATGGCGCTCTTTATGTTTGAGGGTGAGTTGTATCTCGCCACCATTAGGTGTGAATTTGACGGCATTGCTCAAAAGATTATCAATGACAGTGACCATTCTGTCCGACTGAGCCGCAACCAGGGTAGGGGGCAAGTCAAGCGTAAGGTGGATGTCGTGGGCAAGGATTGTTGTTTTATGGTTATCGATGACGTCTTCGATAAGGGTATGGAGTTCAATGGTATCAACAGGCAGGGATTGTTCGCGAGCTCGAGCCATGTTGAAATCTAGAATATTTTGGATGAGTCCCTGGAGTTTGCGGCAGTTGTTATCCAAGATTGCAAGAACCTCTGCCTGTTGAGCCGAGAGTGGGCCAACGACGCCATCTTTCAGGAGACCTGCGCCTTCTTTGATGGATGCCAGAGGAGTTTTGAGTTCATGGGAGATATGAGCAAGCATCTTGGCTTTATCCCGATCCAGAACATCCAACCGTTTGCGGAGCCAGTCCAGTTTTTTGCCGATAGCTTCCAGGTCACGAGGGCCATTCACCAGGATAGGCGTGGTAAAGTCTCCCTCCCCCAGTCGTTCTATAGATTGATCCATCTGGTACACCGGACGAATGATCAGCGCTATAAAAAGGGCGATGAGCAGGGCGCAAAAAGTGAGCAATCCGCAAATCTGCCACATGAGTGCCGTTTTATTGCGCTGGACCTGTTTTCGAAGCTGGTCGACCTCCTCAATCATCAACGTGCTGGAAAGTCGTTCTATTTGGGAGGCGAGCATTGCAATCTGTTCATAGCCGGCCAGGGCTGTTTCAATGGCCTGAGAGGGTGTATTCGGATCTTTCGCCGACGCATTAAGCAGGGTGACCAATTTTTGCTCATTTTCATCCAGGGCGCTGATGAGAGGGGTGAGCCGTGCTTCCGTACTTGTTGCCGCTATCTGGCGAAACAGCCCCTCTATCTGCACGTGTAGCTGATTAACATCTTCAAGATGGACCTGTTCTTTGAGCACTCGAAAGAGTCTGGCTGCACGTTCCTGATTTTTGAGTAATTCTATCACCTTTTTGCTGTTATCAATCCGAGAGACAGACCGTAAAACCGCCACCGTGCTTTGTTCGGCCAAACTATCGAGTATCTGGAGAGAGCTGGCCATGGCCACAATAAGGGGCAGGGCCACGACAACAAAGCCAGTGAGCAGGAGAGAGAAAAAGGAACGCGGGTGATATATTCGATTCACGGGGAATTAGCGGCTGAGATAAAAGTGATCGACGATTATTGCAGAAGGCTCCGATAATTGGATAACAAAAAAGCCTAGCAGTTCAATGTGTTTCATATCCATACTCCGGTTTTTCGGGGCCGAGCGAACATCTTCTAAATTAACGGTTAGGTCATTCCAGCCCGGTTGTAGCTGGAACACTCTGTTGAAACGGTCTGAATATTGAGAGCCGTGCTTTTTATGCTCAACGTCGTGAATCCGCAACGTGATTGGTAATGAACTCGTTAGCGTATTATACACACTCCAGTGAAGGAAAGAGTATCCTTGCCAGTTCCCAGGGAAGTGAAAAAGAGCAGTGCCGGAATACTTTGCCGTTGTGAGCTGAACCCTTAGAGCATGTGAGCCATGGCGTACATGCGTCCTTTCGTCAAAGAGGTGGAGAGTATTCGTCCAGCGACTTATTTCAAAGGGAGTTTCAAAATCAGCTAAAAGCGGGAACTGAGAACGGGCAACTTGTTCGTCGCTGAAGGCTTTGATCAGGGGAATACAAGCGAAGAGAAGCAAAACCACGGCAAGGGCTTTAAGAAATTTGAGCTTAATTCGGGGAATGCAGAGTTGACTTGTGACTTTGGAAAAAGAAAGAGCGAAAAAACAGCCGATTTGGTTGCGGACCACGTCCATAATATCTGGGGAACGATCACTGGTCAGGCTTTGAAGCCATTCTATACAGCTACCGGCAGCGACAACAGTGAAAAGGACCGAAATGATAAGTTGCCAAAGTTTCCATTGAAGCATTTTTTTCTCGGCAATTTGTAAAAAAAAGAATGTGGCAAAAGCAAAAAATAAAACGTGACCCAGATCCCATAATGACATAAAGGATCGGCTTGAGTGGTACCCAGGTCCCCCGTAAAAGAAAAAGGGAAATCCTATGATTAGGATAGCGCCTAGAGATAAAATATGTATCTTTTTGTTGTGTTTCACAGGACTGATAGACAAAGAAGAGAAAAAGTCATTGGCTCAAATGAGCTGGGCTGCAAAGGTTTTAATTGTTTTGTATCGGTAAATTAGTTAGTTGTGAAGATATAGAGTTTGACAAAAAATATACAAATTCTTTACGATGGACAAGTAGAGGGCGTCCTGAATACATTTTTCTTTTTCGAAAATAGGAGAAATCTATGAAAAAATTTTACATGACGTTGTTGCTAGTCCTCTTTTTTGCGACCGCAGCTTTTGCCAAAATCAATATCAATACTGCCACCCAGGCAGAGCTTGCAACGCTCAATGGCATTGGGCTGTCCAAGGCCGGTGCCATTATTGAATACAGAGATGCCCATGGCGAATTTAAAACCATTGATGACCTTGCCAAGGTAAAAGGGATTGGTGAGAAAATCATGGAAAAAATAAGAGCCGATATCACGGTTAAAGAATAATTATTTGCAAAAAAACTGAGCCCGTGAGGTGAATGAAAGGTGGGCAGATTGATGCTCTCTGCCCACCGTGTTTGGGAGCACCCAATGATGCTATTCAATAGCATTCACGAGTTTGAGTAAACAACTCTACATTTCGTATTCTTATGATTCCTCGCATTACGCATCTTGGAGCTGAAAACTGTGTGACCGGCTCCTGTCATCTTGTTGAGTCAAACCCTGAAAAAGATGAGGGGGTACAGATCCTTGTTGACTGCGGTGCAACCTATGGAAAGGATCTTGCCCTACCCTTTGATCAGTTTCCTGTCTGTCCTGCATCAATACAGTATCTCTTTTTGACACATGCTCACATTGACCATATCGGGCGTGTCCCTGATTTGATCGAAGCTGGTTTTCGAGGAGAAATTATTTGCAGCCACGCAACGAAAGCTCTGCTTGTTCCCATGCTACACGATGCACTCTCTTTTGGTCATGACCGACGAAGCCGTAACGAGATCAACAACCTCGAACGACTTATCGATGAGTTGTCATGGGGATTTGAGTTGCATAAACAATTCACCTTACGCAATGGAATATCATTCAAACTTTGTAATGCCGGTCACATTCTGGGGTCCTGCTTTATCCAGTTCTATTTTTCACTGCAAAACCAATCGGAGTATAAGGTTGTATTTTCTGGTGATTTAGGGTGCTCTGGAACCCCTATTTTGCCGGACCCAGATCGGCCGGAAAACTGCGATCTTTTAATACTCGAATCGACCTATGGAGACAGGTTCCATCCAGACCGCAATAATCGTATTGCAGAACTGCGGGATTTATTGAAGATGGCCCTTGCCGACGAAGGCATCGTTTATATCCCCGCCTTTGCTCTTGGCCGGACCCAAGAGTTGCTCTACGAATTGGACCGCATTGGTATGGATGTGCCGGTCTTTGTCGATTCTCCCTTGGGACTAAAAATTACTGAGATATATTCATCTCTTGAATCGTTTTGGGATGCCGAGTCACGGTCACTGATGGCCAGAGGAGATCATCCTTTTGATTTTAAAGGGCTCTATGCAGTGCGACGATTTAAGGATCATGAAAAATTGCTGCAAGTGAAAGGGCCAGCCATAGTCATCGCAGGTAGTGGTATGTGTACTGGCGGTCGCATTGTTGATCATTTTGAGCGAGGGCTTGATGATCCTAAAAATGACGTTTTCTTCGTTGGGTATCAGGCGAAAGGGACTTTGGGGAGGCAACTCGTAGATGGGACCAAATCGGTTCGGGCGAAAATTTATAGCCTGAGTGGATATTCTGCACATGCTGATCAGAAGATGCTAGTTGATTGGGTGCGTTCCATGCCTAAGCCCCCTGGTGAAGTTCGGCTTGTTCATGGAGACAGAGAGGCGCAGGAAGCGTTGAGGAGAGCACTGGAGTGAGATGAGATTTTGAAAAAAATCTATCTTTTTCATTAAAACATTGATAATGCACTTAAAGCTGTATAGTTTTCAATGTCCCGGTGTCATCAGTTCCATTTCAATGTCCTGTTACTCCCTGGAGAGAGCATATGCCTATTCCCGTTGTTTCACTCTTGGTCTCTCTATTGTTAAATGTTTGTGTTTTTACTTCTATCGCCTCGGCAGATTCGTTGAGAGTCGAGGGGGAAATCGTTATTGAAGAAACAACAGGGCTGTATTGGACACGCTCTGCGGTTTCCAGCACTCCGTTGACATATAGCAAAGCGCTCGAGTGGGTTGCATGGCTCAGGGATACTGCCTACGGAGGGTATACTGATTGGCATTTACCCCGGACGCCAGATGGAGACTGGGGGAATGGGAATATCTATGATGGTCAGGTTAATGCAAGTAAATACAATGTAGACGTAAGTGATATTGGACATTTGTATTACGTGAGTATAGGGCTTACATCGCAATACAAACAATCAGGCAATTCTCAAGATGATATCAATAAACTAGCCAGCCGATGGTTTGAAAATTTAATTCCTGCTTGCTATTGGTTTGAGACACTCGCCAGTGAAGAGATCAATGGTGCGGAGACTGGGTGGGGATTTGATTTCGGTTGGGGATCTCAATTTAAACTTAATACGAGTAATGTTGCCTACGCCATCGCCGTAAGGTCAGCTGTTCCAGAACCTTCAGTTGCAGGGTTGTTTATGACGGCTTTACTCAGTTTTACATTTGTCCGAACTCGCAGAAAAACTCACTGATCGTTCACCTTTCTTGCGCCGACAGAGAGGGGTCTTTGTGCCTGTTGGAAAATCTTCCGACTTCTTCCTTGTCATATTCATTTGCTTCGCCGTATAATATAAATAAACCTTTAAATAACGATATACTTTCAGCAGTTTGCGATTTTGTACGGATTGTATTTTGGAGTATGCCCCTCTGTAGCTGGGAGGTAAAGTCACAAAATGCAAATTTTGGGGGCTAATCGTTGAGTATGTTGAAGGGACGAATGAGCTGCCAGCTCTTACAGGGATTTCTCCCATTCAGTCGAAATGCCGGAGGAGCGGCTGCTGCCAATGGAGAAAATTAAACCCGGGTGTCATATCTCGACCAGAGGGAAAGATCTCGTTTTTTCAAGCTGAACATTGATACTAATCACATTTTTATGAAATGGTGAGCGTGAGTACCTGAATCCACTAATAAATTGTTAGAAAATTCAGTTCCGCAATTATAGGAGGAACAACATGTCTGCAGAGAAACAGCAAACTGGACCAGCTAAGAAACGTTTGGGTGAGCTATTGGTAGAATCAGGTTTGGCCTCTCAAGAAAAGGTCGATCTTGCCCTTAAAATGCAAGTTGGTGGTAACCGTCGATTAGGGCGCATTTTGGTGAGGATGAATGTGGTTTCAAGCGATCACATGACAGAAATGCTGTCTAAGCATCTTGGTATGCCGATCATCGACCCTGATGCAGCATTTCAACCCGATGCCAGGCGTGTTTTGCCAAGATATCTTTGTGACAAGTTTGATGTTTTGCCGCTCAATGTTGATGAAGATAAAAACATTATTGACCTGGCGATGACCGATCCCCTGGATAATGAGGCGATCGAAAGCGTAGAAAAATTTACTAAAATGGCTGTGAAGCCATGTTTGGCCCGGCTGACAGAGATCAACTTTGCAACGAAGAAGCACGTCAGTTTCTCCTTACGGGATTTGTTTAACGCTCAGAGCTTTACACCTTATGCAAAACTGGCATCCACACTTGCGTTATGCATGATTCTGGTTGTTGCCGTGTTTACGTACCAATTTTACAAAGAATCTAAGTATGGAACAGAAACCCGAACAGCAGATTCGGTAATTTACAAAAATCATGACTTAATGGTCGGCATAGAGCGATCTGGTAAGGCGACCTTACTGGGACGAGGGGCATATGCGGCTGGGTATTACTCGATAGAGTTTGAATCGAAAGATGCTTTAGGGAGGTTTGTGGACAATAAAAGGAACGATCTCTCATCGGCTCAATACGAATGGACACGATGGGCGATTTCAAAAGCATTTTGAGATGAAGTTACCAAATGGGAATTCGCGCGTGGCTGTGCTTGAGGGGTAGATGGTAAGGGCTTGAAGTATCGTTGAAAAATATTTTCGGTCCGTGGCATTGTGCGTGCAATATCAAAGAATGCGTCTGAAATCTTTAGAGAATTAACCCGAGGACCATTATGCAACGTATAATTCACCGCCTCGTCACTTTATTGTTCTGCAGTCTTTTGTTTACGGCAACGGCCTTCGCGGAAACACGAACAATCCAGGTTGAATGGGGATATACCCCCCCCTCTGAGCCGGAAGTGACAGGCTTCACTCTTTATCAGGAAGGGAGCCCTGTTTGCGAGACTCAAAATCCGAATGCGACCTCCATGCAATGTGAGGTTGATATCACGGCCCTGGTTACTAATTTTACGTTGGTTGCCACCTTCGCTGATGGTTCGAAAAGCCAGCATTCCGCGCCATTTGCACTTGGATCTCTCGGTGAACCTCATGTCGGCAATAAACAATTTACTTTTCATTGGGAACCGCCTGAAGATACATCTATCATAACGGGGTATAACATCTGGCTTAATGGAGAAAAATTGTGTGCAACGACAACCCCTTCAGACACCTCCATATCGTGCACGGCTAATCTCATAGCAGGAGAGATGGAGTTCTCAATGAGCCAGGTGTTGACTGATGGTACTGAAAGTGAGCGATCAAATCTCTTGAATTTTAACCCTACCTCGTATCCAGAAATATATACATTTAAATCTCTGGATTTCACCTGGGATTACACCGGCGATCCCACCGCAATTACAGCCTTTCGCGTGTATCAGAACAATATGGCAATTTGTCAAACAACAGACACTACAGCTCGTTCGCTTACCTGTGTCGTTGATGTTCCGAGTGATGCCCTTGCCTATGGAATCAAAGCGGTGGATGTCGATGATAAAGAAACCGAACTCTCTAATGTCCTGGCATATTTTAAATTGTCGCCTGAACCGAGTGTGCTGTTTGCGGTTATCCAGGCTGATCAACTTGAAGGAACCGCCCCTCTGACGGTTAATTTTGATGCGGCGTCTTCCACAGGGAATATCATTCAATACCAATGGGATTTTGGTGACGGTTCCACAGGTGAGGCCAGTCAGATAAGTAAAGAGTATAGCAATGCCGGTACATACACTGCCAAGCTGAACGTGGTTGATTCGCTTGGGGTAACTAGTTCGGCATTCGTTTCGGTTGTTGTTAACGAACCTGTGGTTGTCAATTCTCCTCCGATCGCAGTGATTTCCTCGTCTGTGGCGGTGGGAGCGGCACCTCTCGTGGTGAGTTTCGATGGTTCGAAGTCCACTGTGATTGCTCCGGCGACAATAAGCAGCTATTTCTGGAGCTTTGGTGATGGAACATCTGCAAGCGGGGCAAATGTATCACATTCATTCACCTCCGCCGGTACATATTCAGCCTCGCTGCAGGTGATCGATAGCAATGGGCTTACAGATACGACGACTACGCCAGTTGTTGTAACAGCAGCCACCGAGAATGCAGCACCAACTGCGGCAATCAACGTAACTCCCAACAGTGGGGCGGCCCCGTTAACCGTAACATTTGATGCTTCAGGCTCTGCAGATAGTGATGGCTCTATAGCTTCCTACACCTGGCATTATGGAGATGGTGGCTCTGGCACGAGTAAAACTGTTACTCATACCTACACAACGGAGGCCTCTTTTACCGCAACGCTGCAGGTTACGGACGATCTGGGGGCAACGGGAACTGCGTCCACGACAGTTACTGTTCAGCCCGAAGAGGATGAGGCGAGCTTAAATGTTGAAATAGGTGAAGTTGCGGTAACTGGGGACTGGGTACGCGTTTCATTGGAAACGACGTTTACAGATCCTATTGTCGTTGCAGGGCCGGCCAGCTTCAACGATGCTGCACCCGGTGCAATTCGCCTACGTAATGTCGATTCGACAGGCTTCGACATCAAATTTGCGGAGTGGAACTATCTGGACGCTATTCATGGAGAAGAATTCGTCAGTTATCTTGTTGTAGAAAAAGGGCTGCATACATTGCCAAATGGTCTTATGCTTGAGGCTGGCAGCTTTGCGGGAACCACAAAATGGGCCACCATACCGTACAGCCAATCCTTTGCCACCGCGCCTCTGGTTCTCACAACCGTGGCAACGGCAAACGAAGAGGACGCTATCAGCGGACGTGTGAAGAGTGTTACTACGACAGGGTTTAGCTATTATTTTCGCGAACAAGAACTCAACGTCAATAAACACGTCGCTGAAACAGTCTTTTATCTGGCCTGGGAACCGGGTAAAGGCGATTTGGGAATGGTGAACTATTCTGTGGTGACATCAGCTGGTATGGTGCAAGATTCCTGGAAAAATCTGGCGTTTACAAACGTGTATTCTACACCTCCGTTGCTTCTGGCCGATATGCAGACGTGCAACAGTACCGAGCCTTCGTCGCTCAGGATGCAGAGCCTTTCGTCCTCTGGTGTGGAGGTCAAAATTGAAGAAGAGCAGTCAAAAGATGCAGAAGTGGCCCATGTAGAAGAAACGGTGGGGTATATAGCCCTCGCCCAGAGCCAGGAAATAGCTCTGGCAACCTTTACCTGGACCTATGATACAGCACAGGAACTAAACATTTCCGGGTTCAGTATTGAGGCAAATGGAAAGCAGGTGTGTACGGTTTCTGACCCCTCGGCCCGACAGGTGCAATGCGAAATAGCCCGTCCGGCTGAAGTCACAACCTTCACTATTCGAGCGCTTGAAAACAGCGGAGAACTGAGCGAAGCCTCAAACGGCGTGCTGTATGCTCCTTGAACTCCGAAGAGTATTGAACCCGTAAAGTGGCAATTGTTTAAAGCATGTATTTGACTGAAAGTCATATGTCGCATTCATTATAGGAGATTCAAGATGAAACGGTTTATTCTCCCCCGATACGAAATTCGCGCCCAGATGGTATTTTGGGGAACCCTGCTAATTGCGACCTCTGCTTCAGCGGTTGATTTTTCAGGAAGCCTTAAAGAGGTGACCATTACCGATGTTTTGAATGCAAATTCACCTCCTGTTGCCCAATTGTCTACTGCAGTTGATGGTAAAACAGTTACTTTTGATGCCTCAGGATCAACCGATACAGATGGAACAATTGAAAAATATGTATGGGATTTTGGAGATGGATCAAGTGCAGAAGGAGTCTCATCCACGCATCAATTTTTATCTAGCTCTGCTACTGTGACCTTGACAGTGACGGACAATAATGGCGGTGTGGCAATAAAGCAGGTGGCTCTTTCCTTATATACAGAATCCTTTGATGTAATTGTTGATGATGCAGATGCTGCAAATTTTTCAACTGTTGGTACCTGGGGGGATTCTACCTTTCATCCTGATTATTATGGAACAGGGTATAAGTTTACTGATAAAGGAGATGGAGCATCCCAGGCTACATGGTCTTTCTCGGTTCCTGTCGCAGGAAATTATACACTATACAGCCATATGTCGGCTACTGGAAGTAGTAGGAGTTCTAAAGCGCCATTCGTAATTATGAATAATACAACATCACTCGGTGCAGTGTATATAAATCAGCAGACTGGTTCTGGGGAATTTGTTACATTGGGTACTTATCCTCTCGAAGCTGGGGAGGTAAAGGTTACATTGTCAAGTGCACCTGATGGCTATGTAATAGCTGATGCCGTCAAACTGACCTACAATCCTTGATTCATAGAATGAAAAAATAAAAGTGTAATGATTATGAAGCGTGCATGGTTCATGGTAGGATGTTTGCTTTTTACTGGGTTCGTTGCTGACTCGGCAACCTGTTTAGCCCAGGACTATACGTTCAATTGGACCGCAAATGAGGAGCCTGTCGACGGCTACAAGCTGTACTACAAAAAAGGGGGGACCGCTACAGCCCCCTTTGATGGCACGGAGGCAGGCGATGGGCCATCGCCTATAACCTTAGGTAACGTGACGACATACACTATTACGGGCCTGGATGCCAATGCCATCTACCATTTTACCTTGACAGCCTTTATCGGTACAGAAGAGAGCGGTTATTCATCTATAATAACTATTAACCCTACTGAAGCAGTTTCGGCTCTGCCAATCCCACAGCTTCTCGATATCCATTACGTGCAGTAGATAATAGTGGGCTTTGGTGTTGCTATAGGGACAGGACGGTATTAGAATACGACTACATAGAAAAAAGGGACTGCCAAGTTACTTTTTTCCGCACCTATTCTATCTGCATGAAAATACAATTCGAATGCACAGACGTCTTCTGCGTGATGCCTGTGACATCGCATCCTGTTCAGGTGGTTATGAGGGAACGTCGTGCTATATTGCTGGGGCTTGTAGCCTGTATTTTGTTTGGGGTGGCCTATTGGCCAGTTTTTAAGATTCTCTTTGCAAAATGGGCAGATTCTGAAGAGTACTCGCATGCTTTTCTTACGCTTCCCATAATTTTGTATATAGCTTATCAAGCAAAAGACAAATTGATTGGTCTCTCCCCCAGATTCAGCTGGCTGGGGGGAGGGATCCTTGGCATCTCATCTATCTGTTATTTTTTCAGCCTACTGACTGAAGTCCACACTGTCATTGCATTATCGATGTATCTGACTATCGTCGGAGCACTGATTTTTTTGTTCGGCATCCAGGCGTTGCGGGTATTTTTTACGCCCCTGCTCCTCCTCCTCATGCTGATTCCTTTCCCTGATCAACTCTACATTCAACTAACCTTCCCCCTGCAGCTTAAAGTCTCGCAAATGAGTGCTGCCATCGTGGACTGGGTAGGGATCCCTGTTTTTCGCGCAGGGAATGTTTTGACCATTCCAGAAAAAAGTTTTGAGGTAATCGAGGCCTGCAGTGGGTTACGCTCGGTCATAACTCTGCTCACGTTGAGCGTTATCATGGGATTTTTTGTTCTGCGACAGGTGTGGAGCAAAGTGATCCTTATAGCCATTAGCGTGCCAGTGGCGATAGTCGTTAATTTGATACGTGTTGTCTCGATTATACTGTTATTTCATTTCTTTGGGTTGGATTTGTATCAGGGAACACTGCATACTTTGACAGGTCTGGTCATTTTTGGCCTTGCCCTGGCTGTTCTTTTTTGGGCGGGGAGGATTTTGGAATTTTGGGAAAACAAAAAATAATAAAACTATTTGTGCTGATTGCCCTTTTTCTGGGGTCCAGCCTGTTTGTCTATTTATATAACGCTCCTACCGCTACAGGAAAAGCTGCCCCCCTTAAAGCGTACTTAGCAGAAATACCTGGTTATACGGCGTCTTTCGATATCGATTTGGGGGCAGAAGCGTATGCAATGCTCAAGCTAGACGATTACCTTTTCAAAACCTATAGTAACCAAAATGGTCCGATAACGCTTTATGTTGGCTATTATTATACCTCGAATAAAGCATATGCTGCCCACTCCCCGTTGATTTGTTACCCTAGTCATGGCTGGAAAGTTGACGAGCAACCGAAAACACAGGTGCTGCAATTAGGGAAACATAAAATTGTCTACGAGGAAATCGTGACATCACTTGGCCAACAGCGAGAATTGGTTTTGTATTGGTACCAGGCGCGGGAAAAGGCAAATGTGAAGGTATATCGTAACAAAATTGATATGGGGTATAATAAGCTGATGTTTAATGACCCCAAGCATGGATTTATCCGGGTATCAACGCCGTTTGTTGGCGATGCCGGTTATGATGTCACGAAGAAGAGAGCGATAAGATTTATTCAGACCGCTTATCCTTTCATACTACGATTCGCTAACCAGTCATCGAAAATGTAATTATTTCGTAAATAGTGATAATTCACCAGGATGGGTGAAGTGAAACTTCCATGTGCTGAGCGATTCACATTGATTTGGTAAAGTTTTGGGGCTGCGGTTTCTTGACTGTGCAAGACAATATAGCTAGCAAAAATGAGGTGGGGCAACGGCGGAACAAATTTATTGATGCCGCTAAAGGACTCCTTATTCTGCTTGTCGTTTTCGGGCATGCTTGGCGAGCGGTATTCAATAACAATATATTACGTGATGAATATGTCTATCACTGGGTAGATTCCTGGATATATTCATTTCACATGCCGGCCTTTTTTTTTCTAGCCGGAATTTTTGCGATACAATCCTCCTGTAAACCCTGGAAGGTTTTTATAGGAGGTAAGCTGCGTATGATTGCTTACCCTTATCTGCTTTGGTCGGTTATTCAATCTGTTTTACAGCTCTTATTATCAGGAAGCACGACCCACTCTATAGTCCTCAAGGATATTCTACTCATCCCATTTATTCCGGTAATGCAGTACTGGTTTTTATATGCACTGTTCTTGATCTTCATTTTTTTTATCATTCTGCGTCAATGTACAGTCCGCCCTGCGTTGTATCTTGGTGTAGGTGTAATTTTATTTGTAGTGGCTCGAATGGGCTTGGTTTATTCTTGTCTGCCGATTACTTTTCTCGCTAACAATTTTGTTTATTTTGCAACTGGAATTATTCTTTCTCCTTTTCTGCTCTCTTTGTCGACTAGTAAACGCTTCCGAACTGATCTGTTGCTTGTTCTTACGCTTCTCGCCTTCATTCTTACCGCAATGATACCCATGTGCAAGGAGCATTTGAGTGTACAAATAGTAACATGGTTTGTTCCTGTTTTCGCCATCCCTGGCATCTGTCTTACGCTGCTGGTAGTTGTAGTGCTCCAGCGAAAAGCTCATTTTTTAGCCAGGTTTTTCTCTCTGCTTGGAGGGAAATCTCTGCAAATATTTGTTGCTCATACAATTTTTTCTGCTGGCTACCGTATCGTCTGTATAAAATTGCTTGGTATCGCTTCAATAGGCATTCATCTCCCCGGTGCAGTGATTGCTGGCCTGCTTGGCCCTCTAATTCTTGTATGTATTGCTAATAGGCTTAATGTTCGATATCTGTTCACCTGGTCACAGTAATAGGCTAAGGCGGCAGGGCAAGCGCACCAAAATGTCCTAACAAAGCCTGTTTAGCGACTGGGTTCGGCTAACTTGGCGTTAAAAAATGAATGAAATCGAATTATTATTCAATCTTGTTCGTATATGCTATATAAACTACCCTTCAAAAATCACCAATTGGAGAAGGGGTATGAAATCAACAAAACCAGACATAGCTTCCCATTTCGAAAACTTGAAAGATCCGAGAGTCGAAGGTAAAAACCGACACCTGCTCATCGATATTATTACCATTGCCATCTGCGGGGTAGCATCTGGTGCATCTGGCTGGGAACAAATAGAAATTTTCGGGCAAGCCAAACAAGCATGGCTCGCAACGTTTCTTGAACTCCCTAATGGTATCCCTGGGCACGATACATTTCGACGAGTCATATCTCGTCTTAATACCAAAATTTTTCAAGAATGCTTTTTGAGTTGGGTGCACTCCGTGGTCGAGGTTACTGATGGCGAAATTATCCCTATCGACGGTAAGACCTTAAGGCGGTCGCACGACTCCAAGTCGGGGAAGTCAGCCATTCATATGGTCAGTGCCTGGGCCGCGAACAATCGACTTGTTTTAGGGCAAGTCAAAACCGAAGAAAAATCAAACGAAATCACCGCAATTCCTGAACTTTTAAAACTGCTGGAAATCAAAGGCTGCATCGTGACTATTGACGCCATGGGGTGTCAAAAGAAGATAGCCGAACAGATCGTCCAACAAGGTGGTGATTACGTATTAGGCTTAAAAGGCAATCAGGGCTCATTGCTGAAAGCCGTTGAGACGATTTTCAATCAAGCAGACGCAGAGACCTTTAACAGCGATAAATTTGATTTCTACCAAAGCGAGAGCAAGGGCCATGGCCGCCATGAAATCCTCTCTCATTACACAACCGATGCCTCCGAGTTGCCAATGGCTGCACAGTGGAAGGGGCTCCGGACAATTGGTGTTGTCGTTGCAGAGCGGCAAGTAAAGAACAAAAAAACGACAGAATGCCGCTATTATATTTCGAGCCAAGAAAGCAAAACTGAATTTTTTGCCAAAGCGGTTCGCTCCCACTGGGGCATAGAAAATTCTCTTCACTATGTACTTGATGTCACATTTCGAGAAGATGAATGCCGAATCCGAAAAGACGATGCCCCCGAAAATTTTGCCGTACTGCGACATATTGCACGCAATCTTCTTCAGCAAGAGCAAACCAAAATGAGTATCAAGCAAAAACAGTTTCGATGTGCCTGCGATAATAACTTCCTCGCCAAGGTACTTGCTGGCTAGCTTTTTCGTGCGCTTGCCCTGGCTAAGGCGGAAAGATGCGCTTCCATGGTCACTGGTTGCTTAAAAAACCGTCAAATGTTGTTGGGGCAATCTCAATTGGAAAGCTTTTTAAATCCAACCGGTGGAGATAATATGGCAAAGCCGCCACGCACCCATTGGTTCACATTTTCAGCTGCAAATCGCTGATCCCAGTTATACCGATCTTGAGCTCGACATTTGGTGATAAATGCATCGATGGATGCGTTTTGTCCGATGGAGGTCATGTATGTTTCAATCGATCGTGTAGGGTCAGGAAATGATGAATCAGCAACCATTGAGGTGTCGTTGGTCAATGATTGCCAACCAGTTAGTGAATATTCGGTGCCCTCTACACGAAACAATGAACTTGACGATTTATCTCCATAATAGGAGTTTTTTGCAAAAGAATATCCAGAAATGCTATTTGTATCTACAAAATATCCTGCAGATGTAGTCGAATGCTTGTTGTTGAAAAAAATGATATTTGTTTTGGTTGATCCGGTTGAGTTCTGTGAGCCATTTGCCATGCCACGTAACCATACTGTGTTGAGGACATTGTATGATTTATTGTCATGCACTGAAATGTCAGTTAGTATTCCTGCCATGGCAAAGATGAAATTTCCATTTTTTACTGTTGGATCTGACTGATTTATAAATAAATTATTGTAAATTTCTGCATTAGTAGTGTCGTAGCTCACGTCAATTCCCCAGGAAATTCCTTGCAGGTTTTTTTGACGACCAATGTTAGAGAAGATATTATTTTTGATTATAACATTTGAAAATGGAAAAGTATTCCCAACGCTATTGTTGCCAAAGCCAATTCCTTGCTGCCCATCAATGTATAGATTCCCATCGATAATAATCGGAGAGCTATTGCCATGCGCCCAATCGTCGTATTGGTCTGCGGTGAATTTTGTATTCATATTGCTGCCTTGTATAAAGACGTTATTCTTGTATGTAGCTCCTAGTGGTGATGATGTATAAACGTTGTGATTGAATATAGTCGCTTCTCCGACGCCACCTCCTGCTGGTACAAGCCATCCATTATGAATGAATATGTTTTCTACTAGTGTTGTGTTTTGCTTGGATAGCAAGAGGCCCTGATTATGGCTCTGGCCTGTTCCGGCATATCCATCGAGAAATAAACTTCTCCGTATGACTAAATCTGGAACCGGAAGATTGACGGAACTAACCATATTGTCGTCAAAATATCTAAATTTACACCCCTCGATAGCAATGCCATTGTATTTATCAGTTGTTCCTGCAGCACTGTAGATAAAAAGTCCGAGTTGGTTTCCTGTTGGTGTAGCGTAGCCTGCATTAGAAGGGTCACGTGTAAATGAATAAAAATCAATCCCTTCTAGAGCGATCCAATTTGGTGTGCTGCGGAATATGCGTACTGCCTGGCTAACTCCGGCGTCAATTTGGATTATCGGGCTTGCGCCAGTTGTGCCGTATGCCCCGGTTAACGACGGTTCCGATGCCCCCCTTCCACTCGTTGGAACGATAGCGTAAGTCCCGCTTTGGGCGCCCGCTGTGTCAATGGTGAAAGTTTCTCCTCGCTTAAACAAAATCCAATCCGGGTACCCTTCTCGTGCGAAGGTTAATGCTTTTTTGTAGGTGGCACATGGTGCAGTAGAGGTTGGATTGAATGCATCTGATCCAACGGAATATGGTAGGTGGTAGGTGCATGTCGAGTCGTCCCCGGACGAACTGGATATGTAAACTATTCGGCTGTCAACGGACGGGGAGAATTTTGTCCATCCGTCTGTATTCTTTTGCAGGTCAAGCGGTGCTGAAAAGGTGAGAGTAGGGACAAATGCAACGATGAGTGGTAGGGTTTTAGCCAAAATTTTGCGGGGAAAGTAATATTGCCCTAGGAATCGATTTGTCAGGCGCATTTTTTCATAGGATAGCATTACTGGAAATAGATTAATTTTACTTGGCATGGCGAATCCTACCTAATATTTAAATTAAGGTACTTTGAAAATTAGGTTGGAGTGCCTCTCGTACTCCTCCCTATGATTTTTTAAAAAAACCTATGTTTTTCTTGATGATTGCATTGTGCAATTCTCGTTATTGTGTCGGGCAGCTGCCGTTTGGAGAGGTAAATTTTCTCTGAAGGCGCATTTCACCTACAGGGGGCTAATAGCATCCCCATTCTATCGATGTTGTAGGCAAAGTTGCGCAAGCCGATTTTTACTCGAGCCCGGGCTATCCCGATTGTGCGCAACACTAGGTTTCCGGCTCTCTGAGCTTGTACGCCGAAGACATGCTCTACCCGCGAGCGGATCTTGGACCGAGTCCGGTTGCCTTCTTGCTCCCTTGGCGTCAACTGGCGATTCCGGGGTCACATTGCGTTGAATGTGTCCGCGAAAGCCATCTTCTGCAAGGCTATTGAGTCGTTCCTCTGACCGGTAGGCTGAATCTGCCCATATATTTCTGCTCGTGTTGTCGGCAAGGAGTTGCTCGAATACCTGGCTATCATGTAATGCGGCGTCTGTTACCGCAAAAGATCGAATGAACTTGTACTTCACATCCACCGAGATGTGGTTCTTGTAGCCGAAAAATATTTTTCCGTTCTTCTTGGTCCATCGGGCATCCACATCTTTTTTGGCGTCGCTTGTTTACTGACCAATCAGGGACGTTGCCTTCCTTGATCTCGGCGTTTTCCTCCCGACTGTTTCGCTGCCGGGGGACATTGACAATGCTTGCATCAACGATTTGCCCTTTCATTGCCATGAAACCATGGGCACGGAGGTGTTCGTCAAAGGTTGAAAAAAGTTGTTCGATAACTCCGGCTTCGATGAGGTCTTCACGGAGACGCCAAATAGTGGTGGCGTCCGGTACCTTCTGGCTTATGTGCAGATCGAAAAAGCCGGGCTGAATCATTATGGGGCTCCATCGGGTTGAGGTGATCGATGCCTTAAACCGACGTTTTTATAATAAAATAATGAAAAATCAACAAGTTACTGTATCTGATTTTCAAGAAACCCTTTAGAGAATGGTGCCACTGGTTCAGGAGCTAATTGCCACTTGACGATAATTTGTTTAAGCAACATACGTGCCGTCGCTGGATATTTGCAATATTTGTTGGAAATAGTTAGATAACTTGATGATATTGGTGTGTTTGTTGAACTTATTGGTGATCTTCTCTCTTCCATTTATGGCGAATTTTTCGCGAATCTCAGGGTTGAGTTGCAATATGGTAATGCTGTTGACAAGAGAATTTATAGATTTTTGATCGATTAAGAATCCGTCTTGCCCATGCTGGATTAATTCTGGAATACCAGAAATATTGGTGGAAACAACCGAAACTCCTGCAGACATCGCCTCCATAAGCACTACCGGAATACCATCCATATCGCCATGGGTATCTTGCTGACAGGGGAGTACAAATATATCTAGGGTATGAAGCCAATTTGGAACTTGTTCATAGGTAACGGGACCAGAAAATTCTACAACCTCAAGAAGGTTAAGTTCTTTGGCAATGGCCTGTAGTTTTTGATTTAATGGTCCGTCGCCAGCAATGATTAGGCGGAAATCTACACCTTGTTTTTTTAGAACATTGGCAGCTTTTAATAGCATATCGAAGCCTTTTTTTTCAACCATCCTTCCAAGGCTACCAATAACGAGCGGAGGTATCCGCTTGGGCCGTTGTGTCGGTGTGAAGCGGGAAATATCGACCCCACAATAAATGACGTGAATTTTGTTGGGTTTGCCACCTTGGCCAATCATGAATTTGCGGTTGAATTCCGAAATGGTAACTGTGAATTTACTTCGCATAATTTTTTCAGTTAACAACCACCTCCGTTCGAAGAGGTCATTGGCGTGTGCGGTGAAGCTAAAAGAAATTCCTGCCATCGCTGCGGCATACATGGCTATGTCTGTTGGAACGTGCGCGAAATGTGCGTGGAGATGCAGGCAGTGTGCGTTACGCAATATTTCCGCCACATTGCATGCCGCGCAAAAACGATATATGAGACCACAGCAAAGCCGCGCATCAGATCGTAGGGTGTTGAGATCTTGAAGTAGGAGACGAAAGGTGCGGAAAAATTCACGTGGTGTAACAATTAGCTGTCTTATGGCAGAAAACGCAATGGGCAGTAGTCCTTGATTGTACAGATAATGTGTCGTTTTATGGAGAGCTTCAACTCGGACACCTGCAGCTGGAGCCCCTGGTGTGTGAACTGAAATTGATACAACCTCAAAACCTTCATCTTGGAGTGCTATAATCTCATTATAAACAAAGGTCGCTGAAAGGGCTGGGATCTCAGGAGCTAAATAGGCGATGCGTTTTATGTGTTGCACGGTATCTTTCTCTAAAAATCAGCTGTAGGCCAAGTGGCTCAATCCAATTCTTGTTGTTCCTGTAAGAGGCCACGGAGGCAACGTTTCATATTCCTATACGTACTGTTTTTTGCAAGGGCCAATTTTTTATTTCACGATAAAATCTAAAAAAATAGTGATTACCAATAAATCTCAGCTGATAATTTAATGGTTTCCATTGTTCCGCGATGGGGTGGGCACGTTTGTCTGTGCCCACCATGGCAACTTGCCTTCCCATTGGATCAGTTCCGTGCCTGCTGTGTCTTTCATTGGGCAGGAAACAACATCTGCCTACGAAACGCAACTCTTGAGAAATAATTTGAGCTGAGCTTTGTTGGTAATCACAATAAATAATTATGAGATAATTTTAGTGTGCCTCATTGTGATCCTTTTTCCAAAGGCAATCCACTTTTTTTCAAAGTAAAAGGTGGAAAGGTGGGCTAGCGCAAATGTGACCATGAAATAAAGGGGACGCTTGAGATAGCGTATTACCTTGTCCCCCTCTCCCAGCCACGTGTAACGAAGGCCACCATGAATGACATAGAGAGCATATGAAATAGTTGCGATATAAAAGAGGAACTTCCCGCTCAACCAACGGTTGAGGATTGCCGGGCGGTCACTAAATAGAGTAGCCCCGACCATTGCCATGCTGAAATATGGCCTGAGATACATGAAAAATCCGCCCATGGGGTGAGCGGAAATCAGAACAAGCAGAAAAAGCAAGATAGGGTTTAAGCTGGAGATAATTTTTTTTATTAGATTGTTGCTGCTGTTAAATACAAGGGCCAATATACAGCCAGCTAATATTTCATCAAGACGATAATCCGTGTTAATTGCAAGACCGACATTGTTGTGCCAGCGGTTTATGGTGATAAGTAAACAAAAAAAAGGAAGTAGATAAAACGCGTTTTTTTTGAAAATTAAAACGAGTCCTGCGATAGCAGCATAGAACTGCATTTCTAAGCAGAGGCTCCAGAAGTGGCTGGTTTGGCCCGTTAAAGCCATAGGGTTCCCCCAGTTGGCGTAAAATAAAAAATGGGGAAGAAGAGCCTGCTTCTCGACAGGGGCGCAGGTAAACGTGACCACCAATGTAAGCCAGGCCAGCGGAACTATACGTATTAATCTCTTTGTAAGAAAGGTGGCGATATTTTGGTTGTGGAGAAGAATATTGGTGATTAAAAAACCAGACAAATTGAAAAAAATCACCATTCCCGTTGCCGCAAAAGCATAATTCATATGCCACATTTTAGGGCCTAATGGCAACAAATGTCCAGCAAGGACGAATAATATGGCTATACCGCGCCAACCATCTAAAACTGACAATCTATTTTCCACGGGGAATATACCGGTAGCGTTGATTAATTAGATTTATTGCTGAAGAAGATTTTCTCATAAAAAATTACAACAAATGGCTCTCCTTCATTGTTGGCCTTGTCCGAATTTTTGGCACCATTTCTCTAAAATTCAACCAAAGGGAGGAGTGAGAGAGACACTCCAGCCTCATTTTCAAGGTGTCCCTATGTTGAATTAATTTTTCCTTGTAGAAGGCTATTGGCTTGCAATCTTTAGCGGAGTTGTTTTTTGGTTCCTCAGCAGAATGTGTGGGTTGATAGGAAACTGTTTTGCATCGCAACGCATTGTTTCAGTATGCCTTACACTGTTTAGGCTGAACGGGAGCATTAGGATCGTTCGGTGGCTCAACCCTATGCACCGTTTTTAGTACGGTGCGGTCCGGTAGCATGGAGGCTCGCCTCTATCAAGGCCAAGCCCTGCGGGTGTGCGCCGTGCGCCCAGCCTTGACAGAGCCGGTCCTCCCTGCTCCACCTGAAGGTGGCAAGGGTGACGGGGCGGCAGGTGCCCCCACCCCCTCACCTCCGGCGGGGCTCAGGTTCTGGGTAAGCGCCAACCGGACCGCACCTGGTTTCACACAATAGTCCGCGCGCATTCCTCTCTAGCATTCCACGGCAGCAGTGCTTCGTAGTCCTCGAGTGTCGCAGCTAATGGTAACTTCTCGAAGATGTAGCGCAGGTAGGAGTAGGGTTCGACAGTATTGGCTTTGGCCGTTTCGATCAGGCTATAAAGGGCGGAGCTGGCTTCCGCTCCTTGGGGTGTCCCTGCAAAAAGCCAGTTTTTCCTGCCTACGGCAAAGGGGCGTATGCAATTTTCGGTCAGATTGTTATCTGGCCTGAGGGCGCCATGCTCGACATAGCCTTTAACTCGATCCCACTGATTGAGGGCATAGGTAACGGCTTGGCCTAATAATCCTTTGGGGAGCGTCCTTGCAGATTGTTTCAGTAACCACTGGTGAAAATCTTTCAGGATGGGTTTTGCGTAATTTTGCCGCTGCTGGTAGATCTCGTCGCTGCCCAGGTGCTGTTTTTCAAACTGTCGCTCCAGTTTGTACAGTTTGCTGATAAAGGAGAGCGCAACATCGGCAGCCCCGCTTTTGCGTTTCTTGCCCTGCGCCTTGACAATGTCGTTAAATTTGCGACGTACGTGCGCAAGGCAGCCGATATGGCGCACCCCTTCTCGGGTATCGAGAAAAGCATAACCGCTGTAGCCATCGCTTTGGATATACCCGGAAAAATCCCCAAGAAAATGACGAACCACATCGCCTTCACGGGTTGGTTGATATTGGTAGATGATAATGGGGGATTTATCCGGATCCCCCCGACGAAAGACCCACATATAGGACTTGGTTCGAGGTGACCGCCCCGGTTCTTTGAGAACCTGCACAGGTGTTTCATCAATCGCCAGGTAATTGCCGTCTAAAAGCGCATCGTGCAGCAAGTTTAAGAGTGGGATGCAGGCTTCTGCGGCCCGCATGGCCCAGTTGCACATGGAAGTACGGGAAATATCCACCCCAAGACGGGTAAATTGCTTTTCCTGTCGGTAAAAAGGAAGGTGATCAATAAACTTGCCGGTCAGGATAAAGGCCAGCAGTCCTGCTGTCGCCATGGATCTGGGAATAATTTGGGGATGAACCGGTGCAACTTTGACCGCGGCGCCAGTGTTTTTTTCGCCTTCACACGCCTTGCAGGCGTATTTAGGCCGAATATGGCGAATGACCTGCATTCTGGCTGGAACAATGTCCAACTGCTCGGAGACTTCTTCTCCTATGCGGACTAGGCGACACCCACATCCACAGGTCTTCTCGCTTTCATCTATATCATGCACCTGCTCAACACGGGGAAGATCCTCAGGAAGCGGCCTCCGGCCCTTCTTGCTTCGCTGATGCCCCTCGATGTTGATTTTTTCCGGCTCGGCATCGCACTCTTCCGGTTCCGGCATGTCAAACAGGGGCAGGATTTGAATTGAACTATCGCTGGTGATTTTTTCGCTTTTGGGGCCAAAGAGTTGTGCCCGAAGGTGACGGATCTGCTCATGGAGCAAAGATGTTTCTTTTTGGTGTGCCGCCTGTAAGGTATCAAGCTGACCGTGCAATTCAGCAATAATCTGCTTGAGCGCTTCAGGGGTATTGGGCAATGTGGCGGCATTGAATTTCATGACATATCCATACCATACTTGCCCACTTTTATCACCTTAAACTACTGAAAAATCATTGATTATATCTGGCAAAAGGAGAGCGGAACATGAGCATCAGCCTGCTCGACGGATAATCCATCCAGCAACCAGGATAAAGCATGCCCTGGCAGACTCATGACCTCCTGTTCACTTTGCGGCCACTGGAAACGATCCCGCTCAAGCCGTTTATGCCAGATACAAAACCCATTACGGTCCCAAAAAAGGATTTTAATGATATCACGCCGCCGGTTGCAAAAACAAAAGAGATGACCGGATAAGGGATCCAGCTCAAATTGCTCGGCAACAATCAGCGACAATCCGTTGATCGATTTGCGCATGTCCGTTACCCCGGTGGCCAAATATACGTGCAGCGGAACGGAGGACAACAACATCAGCGCGTCTCCAAAACATTGAGCAACTCACCCAATGCCGCAGCGCTGAAGGTATTGCTGAGCTCAATTATGATGTTATTGGGTAGCACCACACGCATGTGAGGCGTTGACTGCGATTGAGCTTTTTTGAACGTTGCGGCCGGTATGGCAACCAAGGTGCCGTTGGTCTGGTTCTTTATTCTGGACGATTTTTTCTGCCAGTACGTCAGCGTTTGGTAAGACAGCTCATGTTGGCGGCAATATTGTAAGCGGTTATTTAACTGCCTTCATAGCATCGTGGAGCACAATATCCTCAATGCATATATTCATAGGGAGCAATGCCTCGTACTCCTTTTTCGTTTCAGCAAAGGGGATCTTCTCAAAAAGATAGCGCAGGTACCGGTAAGGTTCCAGGCCGTTGGCTTTTGCTGTCTCGATCAGGCTGTAAAGGTCGGCACTTGCCTTGGCTCCTTTTGGAGTTCCAGAAAAGAGCCAGTTCTTTCTTCCGACAACAAATGGTCGAATAGCATTTTCGGCGTTGTTGTTGTCCGGTGTCATTTCCGGATGTTCCAGATAGACAACGAGTCTCTCCCACTGGCTCAACGTGTAACGTACAGCCTTGCCTAGCAGGCTTTTGGGTACTACCTGGCTTGCTTTCTTCTGGAGCCACAATAGAAATTCATCAACAAGTGGCTTTGCCTGCTTGTGGCGAACTGCTTGCAATTGCTCTGGCGTTAACTTTTTCCGTTTTGCCTCAGACTCTATACGATAGAGTTTTCCGATATACTTCAGCGCCACATGCGCGCTGCCGCTTTTGCCTTTGCTTTGTCCCTTGGCCGCCTCGTCAAATTTGCGGCGAGCATGAGCCAGGGATCCTGCATGGGTGATCTCCGGGAGTAGATCAATAAAGCCATACCCCGCATACCCATCGGTCTGCACTATGCCACAGTAGCCTTGAAGCAATTGCCTGGCTACCTCTGATGATCGGCTTGGCGCATAATGATACCAGATGCCAGGTTTTTCGGGCAGACCTCCGCGACAAACCCACATATAGGATTTCGTTGTTGGGTTACGGCCGGGTTCAGCCAAAACCTGGACTGTTGTTTCGTCCAGATTGATTAAAGGCCCGGATCGTATCTCGCTATGGAGGAGATCGAGCACCGGCTGGCAGGCATCAGCAGCCTGCATAGCCCAGTTAGACATGGTTGCGCGGCCCAATTCTGTTCCCAGTCGGGTAAATTGTTTTTCCTGGCGGTAAAATGGGAGAGCGTCACAGAATTTTGCGGTAAGAATGTGTGCCAGAAGCCCTGCTGTGGCTATCGATTTGGGGATAATCTGTTTCGGCGGTGGTGCTATTTTAACGGTTGGGCCTTCCGTCTCCACGCCTTCGCATTGCCGGCAGGCATATTTGGGGCGGATATGGCGAATCACTCGGATAACAGCGGGGATAATGTCGAGTTTTTCGCTTACTTCCTCGCCGATCTTACTTAAATGTGTTCCGCAAGCACAGACCTTCTCGCTTTCTTCAATATCGTGAACAACATCAATTCGGGGTAAATCGGGAGGCAACGGCTTACGGCCACGCTTTTTTCGGCTATGCGCCGTGACTTCAGATTTCTCCTGCTCCGGTTCGATCTCTTCGGGCTCTGGCATGTCGAACAGTGGCAGTTGCGGGTTCTGCCCATCACTGTACTTCTCACTCTTTTTTCCAAAGAGTTTGGCGTACAGCAAACGCACCCGTTCGTGTAACAGATCGATTTCTTTGATGTAGCGGCTCTGTTTAGTCGCCATATCTACAATGATCCGTTTTAACTCTTCCGGGTCGTCAGGTAATGTCTTTTGATCCGCATTCATGGCAAATCATTACCATAAATACGTGTTAATAACATCTGAAATATCAGCTATATAGTCGATATTTTCACGACACAGATTCATAGGCCAACGGGCGATGAGCCTGACGTAGATCAAGTCCGTTGAGTAACCAACTCAGGGCACTTGCATGAATCTCCAAGACGTCCTCCTCACTGTTCGGCCAGCGGAAATGATCCTCCTCCAGGCGTTTCATCCATACGCAAAAGCCGTTGCCGTCCCAATAGAGAATCTTCACCAGATCTTGTCTTCGATTGCAAAACGCAAACAGGTTTCCGGTGAAGAGATTCATTGCAAACTGTTCCTCGACAAGCAGCGACAGTCCGTTGATCGATTTCCGCATGTCCGTTGCCCCTAAGGCGAGAAAGACACGTGCATCATTCTTGTTTTCAAAGATCATGCTTGCTCGAGAGCCTGTACAAGCCGCTGCAAGGCAGCCGGTGAAAAACCTTCATCGATTTCTATGGCAAATCGATTGTCGCATAGCATCAACCGAAGGCTGCTGCGTTTGTCGCCATGATCAGAAGCAACAATCTTCGGCGGGAGAGCCAAGGGATAAAACTGGGGCTTGATGGCCGACGAATCCTTCAGCTTGCGTCGCCAGTACCCAAAAGTCGCAAGCGCGAGTTGGTGTTGGCGGCAATATTCCTGTTGGCTTAAAGCGGAAGCCTTCCAGGAATCAAAGTGATCTCGCCAGAAAAGCTCTTTGGCTGAGGGGCAGCCCTTTTTCGTCTCGTTCATGTTCGCCTCCATTAAAAATTTGGCAAACATGAACATGGTTTCAGTTGTTTGTGAAGAAGCAGTTAATTAGACGGTTACGCAATATTCAGCCCGGCTTAATCCGCTTTTAACCTGAGCATTAGCATGAGTGAGCCAGAATCGGCTGCCACCACCTGAGGGTGAATATTTGTTTTGTTTCATCGCACTCTCCTTGAGTTGATCGGGAGATCAACTTGACAGAATAGCTCGATGAAAAAAAGTGCGGTAGAATTCGCGCTTACGGTAGTGCGGATGGAGTGGTTTGGTGGCAAGGTTGGCTGGTTCAGCCATTACCAAGTGGATCACCTTGAACTCTAATATGCGCATGATCCACACTTAATGCATGAAATCTTAGTGTCTGTAATACGTCAAAGCTGGGGGCTAAAGCAATCGACACCTAGGCCATGGGGGGCTCGACGTGAAAAATCAAGAGGCGTGCATAACTAAAAAAATGTTCCCGTTGACACGTCTTTTGGTTTTAATTGGGGTTCCAGCGACTGTCCCCCTCTTGGTCTAATTGGAGCGTCGCCATTTTTTTTCCACGAAGAATGCAAGCTCGCTGATAACTTCTTAGAAATATTCTAAAATCAGGATCTTCTAGCCTTTCGGAACCGGTGACCATGCTGCGAATATATCCCCAAAGCATGGCTAATCCTCCAGTTACGTATGGGGGGCGGGTCATCCGGTACAGGGCTGAAGCGATCATGTATGTCAATCCGGTGCCCATGTAATACTGACCAAATCCATGCCGCATTCGACCGGTAAGAATACCTTTATGGCTCGATCCCATTGGACGCAGATGGAGAAAACGGAGTTGCGGGGCGTCCCAACTTCTGGCAATCCACCCTCGCATACGGCAAAAATGACCATCAATGCCATCCCACATCACTTGCCGAGCAAACCCGCCAATTTGTAAAAAACAATTTTTGCGGTAAAATTTGCTTGCTCCTATTGCATTTTCATCGCCACATTTTTCGCTGACTAAATTGCCGTTTACTGGGTCAATGTAATACGGTTTGCCGCTACAACAACCCAGACGCGGTTCAGCGTGCATTCGTCGCAACAATTCTTCAAAGTAACCCTGGGGTAGTTCGAGGTCCAAGTCGAGTTTGCAGAGGAAATCAAAATGATTAATGTCTACCGTTTGATAACCGGCATAAAAAGCATCGATAACACCAGGGCCTACACTGCGGTGACCGCGGTTTTGGCGGGTGACGATTTTGATGAATGGATTTTTTGAAGAATATTCAGCTAGGATTTCAGGTGTACGGTCTGTTGAACCATCATCGACAATGATCCATAAAGTAGGTTGACAGGTTTGCACAAGGACACTGTCCAGAGTACGCTCCATGAATTGCTCTTCATTGCGACAGGGTGATATGAGGATGTAGTTATTTTTCATTTTCAAAAAAATATTTCACTCTTCGTTGAACTAGCTCTGGTTCAAGTGCCGGATCAAAAGCACCCTCCCTTTGCTGTATAATATCATTCCAAGGATATTGTTGCGTTCTAATTTTAATTTTTTCAACAAAATCATTAAAAGTGCCAATCTTACGGGCCGGGACACCGGCAACTATGCTGTTTTCGGCAACATTCTTTGATACTACACTGCCTGCAGCAACCACAGCGTTTGGCCCAATAGTCACTCCAGGAAGGACTATGGCTCCATGTCCTATAAAAACATTATCATTGATGATAACTTTTCCGACAGAATCAAGTTTTAAGTTGTAGGCTTGGTTGATCATCGCAATAGATCCATCATGCCCTAAAATTGTGCAGGCTGATAGTTGGCAGTTGTTTCCAATTTTAACATATTTAGGGTCAGTAATGTTTGTATAAGGTCGTATGGAGCAATTTTCACCAATGCTATGAAAATAATTTCTTTTTTTTAAAAAAGAAGCCCATTCATATCCATCTGGATGACAAATTTTTTTATATAAGTAGATAAATTTTCCAGTTTTAAATGTGATTTTTTTTACTATTTTTTTTATAATCATGTTTTGTGGTGGATATAATTTTTTGCAGGTGTCGTTAAGAGTATTCTATAATAGTTATTCTTTTCTTGAAAAGAATTCTTTTAAAAAAAACGATTTGCCCTGCAAACTGAGGGATTTTACCTATAATATTAAAAAGTGAGTATGCTGAAGCAAATTTTAACCGAGTGTTTCTTGATTTCATCTGTGCCATAATCTTCAAAAAGAGAAGAGGGTAGAGCATGAAGAACAAAGAAAAGCTGGGGTGAATCTTCAAAGAGAAAAAGGGGATGGCTATGGGCAGAAAGAACGCCCAGAACCAAATCCGCAATGAATCCGATACGCAATAGCGGTTTTGTTCTCTGCCATGCAGCATGACCCCCTGGGCATAGGCGTGGCCGCTACGGACAGAACGCTTCCACCATTGATAAAAATACATGATAGCGGCGTCGTGTATTGTCATCTCGTGCTTTAACCGCCAGATTTTCCAGCCTTTCTGTCGAAGACGATAGCAGAGTTCGGGTTCTTCACCGGCAATAACTTTCGGATTAAATCCATCCACTTCAAGGAAAGCGTCCACCCGGACCATGAAATCCCCCCCGCAGGACCGTGCCTCACCAATCGGTGTATTCCATTCTATATCGCAAAGTTGATTATAGATAGACCTCTCCGGGAATCGTTCTCTTCTTCTCCCTGCTACTACCCCCCAATGACCATTTTCCTCTAATTGTTGTTGAGCAAAATCAAGCCATCCGGCAACAAGCTCACAGTCGCCATCGATGAATTGAATATACGTTATCACCTGATAGTTTTGCACGAGATGGTGAAATCCGTAGTTCCTTGCTCTGCCGGCACTGAACGGTTCGGTCATATCAAGATGTATAACATCAATCCCCATCGATTCTGCATGGAAGACGCTTTCATCTGTTGATCCAGAGTCAACATATACGATGGCTTGGGTTTGTTGAATGGCGCTTTGTAAGCAACGTTTCAGGCGATCCCCTTCGTTGCGACCAATGATGACAATACCAATTTCTCCGCCCATACCCTACCGCCGGATATGTATGATCGCAGGATTGCCAACGGCAGTTGCCATTGGGGGCACATCGCGTAGAACCACTGCGTTCGCGCCGATTGATGCCCCTTGTCCTATGGTAATGTTGCCCAAAATTTTTGCCCCGGCACCTATATTTACCCCCTGTCCGATGGTTGCTGCCTCATTTGGTTTGTCGAGTGCTCGGTTCCCGATAGTCACGCCTTGCCTGATGATACAATCATCGCCAATCACAGTCGCTCCATGAACAACAATACCGTGCTGATGTTCAAAAATTACCCGTCGGCCGAGTTTAACAGAATAGGGGAGCTCTATCCCGTAGACATTGCGTACAAAGCGAAACAGCATACGATACAATATGCTGAAAGGAGCTCGCAGTAACAACCATGGGATTGTCATCCGCCACACGCCGAAACGATAGACGGCCACGGCTTTGAAGCCAGGCTTTGTCCAGTCTTTACCATGGGCAATCCAATCTTCATGTATTAATCGAAAGAAGTAAAGTGCTTCACTTGAACTTTTTCTCATAAATGAAACCCTTTGCAAAAAATGCTATGCGAGAAAAAATCTCTCAGAAAACAAGGTGGGGCGGTGTTGGGTTTGCCTTGCAAACAACGACGAACTCTCCAAAAACTATAACCCAGCATCCAGGCCAAGTCAGCGAAAGCAAGTGTATATTTGCCGTAATTTTTCAAAAAGAACCTCCGCCTTGATTCAAACCAGTATCCAGGCCTTCGTGGTGCTTTTCTGCGGTGGTCGGAAAAACCACTCGCCATGCCGACTAGGTGGACCACGCGACTATCCGGCACGTACCAAGACGACCAGCCAGCATCCTCTGCTTTTTTGCAGAAATCTTCTTCTTCAAAATAGAGAAAATAACCGTCGTCTAAAAAACCTGTTTCAGTGAAGACCTCTCTACGTACCATCATTGAGGCTCCTGCGAGCCAATCAGTGGGTTGCGGTATTTCTGCAACCGGGGGGTGGGCAACAACCCAATTGCTGAAAAGTTTGTCGAGATACCCAAGCCGCATTCCAGATAAAAATTCACTGATAATGGAATGATGACGGAAGGCTGAAATTTGCGGAGTCCCGTCATCGTCCTCCAGACGACTGCCGGCGATTCCTACTGTTGGATTGGCTGTCAGGAAATTAGTAAGATGTAGTCCTGCCCCTTCACGAACGACGGTATCGGGGTTCAGCAGCCAGAAAAAATCCACAGATGAATTCTGAGCAAAAACATGGTGCAATGCAAGGTTATTGGCGCCTGCAAAACCTAGATTGTGCTGTTGAGGTAAAAGGGTTACCCAGTGCTGCCATGCATGTTTTTCAATAAAATTATTTATATATTGGGTGGAATCGTCGCCTGAATTATTGTCCACGATGATGACAGCTCCTTGTATCGAAGCGATTTCTTTACGCAAACTAAGGAGACAATCACAGACTAATTTGGGCGTACGATAGTTGACGAGAATGATGGCTGTCTTCATTGGGGGTGCGCTTGTTTTTGTTCCAGTGACCAGCCAAGCAGAGCCCCTGAGACAAGAATATAGACAAGGTTGATCATGCCGTTGAACAGGGAGTCGATCATGAACAAAAGGACAGTGAGGCTGAGTACTAAAGGTATTGGTTGGTGGAGTGTATCGGTAGTTTGATACTGCTGCCTCATCCGAGGCAATGACCGCCATGGACCGATGAGCATCATCGACGTCATGGCGATGATACCAATCAAACCTCTCGTGCTGACAACTATGAGCCAGAGGGCGTCAATCATACCAATGGCTTTTTTACCCTTGTCGTCCTCGCCAACCCGGGGCCAGGCTTTGCCCATTATTCCCCATCCGAAGATGGGCTGTCGTAACATCTTATCAATGAACAAGTCCTCTTGTTGCAAGCGAATGGTAAGCGAACTGACTCTTTCTGAATCAAATACGCGACTCATGCGCGTTTCAATCGTTCCGGCTTCGATGCCTCCTGTAATCCGTAAAAGCATATAGCAAGGAATCAGTATTATAAGCCAACGAAACGGCTTGATGGAACCAGAGAGCCGGAAGAGGAAATAACTGCCGAGACCAATTGCAAGCGTGATCCAGCCATTGGCCGATTTGCAAAGAATCGTTGTCACGATCATGGTGATAGCACAAAGAGAAATTGGAATGCCCTTGAGACGGGTGACTACCTTTGCGCGCCAGAGCCAAAAGGTTGCTGTCGTTGTCACCGCCATCCAGAGGGCAACCATGAGGCCGTGCTGCATGAAAACGATGGGGCGAAATCCACCATATCGTATATGCTGCACCCAGTCATGGGGGAAGAACCCATAAATTATATTGCTCAGCTGAGGGCTCATCCTGATTTCGAACAGGCAGAGTGGCAGGTAAACCAGGCCACCGATGGCGATGGCAACGCACAGATCACGCAATTTTTCAGAGCTGTTGATATAGACCCTGCCGGCAAGATAGGGGATACCCCACAGAGACAGATTTGTCCAGATGCCTGCTAGGCCGTCATAGAGTCCGAGATCATTGGACAATGAACTGGGCAAGGGGCACAAACACCAGATAAGCATGGGCAGATCGTAGCGACTCCAGCTGAATTCGGCGATGCGCCTCTGGCCTGAAAGACGGCTACCGAGAAGCAAACCGATGCCGATGACAGAGTTTTTGGTCAAGGGTGGCAAGCCCGGGAGATCATAACCGGCCATAGGCAGGAAAAGCGTACCACCGATAACGGACACCATCGCGGCATGGTGGGGTTTGAAATTTAAAAATAGGAGGATGGTGAGTGGAATCCAGCCCAAAAGGGCAATGGGAATAAGGAAACTCATTTCTTACGTTCTGGATTTATGACCGGTAAGTGTGTCGTTAACGAGATTTTTTTACCAAGAGTAAAAGCAAATGATACCAAGAATTGGGGTCAAAGGGGAATTTTTTTACAAGTTGGAGACCAGTTTTGATTGCATCTTTTTTTTTCCCCTCGTTGTACGTCCTCCATGCCTCACCAGTCAGTAGCCCTCGGATGTGGCGTTGCGCACTGTTCCCTTTTGCGTAAATATCAGGGGGGTGGGGAGCTTTTTCAACCTGCAGGTCATCATATCCTCTTTGTAGGCGCTGTTTTTGGAATAAACGGGCCGTGATCTCGTAAAACTCTCTGACAGGGGATGGCTGACTGTGGGTGACAGAAGCATCATGTATCCTGTAATAGTAAGTGAAGTCAGGGAGGTAATAGACGCGGTATGTTTCACCGAAACGAAGTTGAAAATCGATATCTCCACTTGTCAGGAAATATTCTCTCAAACCTCCGACCTCTTTCAGGGCATGGGCTCTAATTGCGAATGTGCACAGGGAAGTTCTTGTGATACCATTTTTTAATTCTTCGCTGATATCTAATTCTGTATTGTGTGTGGCTAGGCGCGATAAAATGTTTCCTTTCCGGTCCATAGCCCAATAGGCTCCGCACACTGCATCGAATTCTGGGTGCGTAGCCAACCATGTAACCTGTCTAATTAGCCTGTCTTTAGGGTAGCGGTCATCTGCATCGCATTGCGTTATTATCTCTCCTGTGCACGCCATGTACCCGGTATTCCAGGCTGCAGAAAACCCTTTCCCGGGGCCGTTGATAATTTTTATTCGCGCGTCACCAAAAGATTGAGCTATCTTTATTGTATTGTCTGTAGATATATCGTCAACAATTATAATTTCTATATTCTTGTATTGTTGATTAACTAAAGAAAACAATGAATCATAAATAAAATTTTCTTCATTTTTGGCAGGAACAATAATGCTAACCTTGGTGTCCACGGAAAAGCTCCTATTAATGTTGCTCCACTTTTTCTTGGTAAGTTACTGCTCTCTCACAAATTTTCCCGCCACAAGATTTTCGGAAAAACAGTATGTTGAGTTGTTGGCTGTTTAAATAGTTCGACCTAATTATTTCCAAAGACCTACCCACAAATTCTGCGGACGAGGCCCTTTTCTTTCTGATATCATTAGGTATTTTCGTATATCCAATGTATCGGAAAGCAAAAGACTTTCCACGTTAAAATGATATTATTTCAGCAGGTTGGCTGTGGATTATTCCTTGGCTACACCAACCCCGAAACTTGAGTTATTAGAAAAGTTCAGAATTAAAAATCATCCTCCAAACTTTCTTTGTATTTATTCCTGATTTTTTCTGCAATTTTTTTATATAAATCCTTATTCTTGATTTGCTTATAGTCACCAACTTCAGGTAAATCAGATTTATTATTAGTGCAGTACCAAAAGTAATCAACATAGGTTGAGAGACGACTATCTGAATAAGGGTCGGCATGAACAAATATCACAGGCACATCCATTGCTAGGCATGGTAATGCGATATGAAGTCTATTAGTGATTACAAGATTTGATTTGCAAAGATCTAACAACCTGCTTTTAGCAAGATCTGTTTTCTGCTCATTATTCAAATTCACATCACAGTTTTGAGTATGGAATATATAGTCTTTTATCATATATCTATCTAATACTTTTTCAAGCAACCTTCTAGCATCAGACGTATGTCCGTCTGGATTATCAAGGTGGGCATCAACCACTAAGCAGTCATTTTCTTGCTCCGTCTCACGTCTTTCTAAAGTCGAGGTTGGACAGCCTGTAAAATAAGATTTAACTCCAGCAGCTTCAAAAATATCGACCGTATCAACGTCTCTACACCCAATTGGCTCATGCTTTTTAAAATAATCTTTGTGCTCTAGTAGTTTTCTATTTGCCAAGTGGAACCCAATGAATACAGGGTGTAGTGATTTAGATGGGGGGAAAGAATGAATGGAATGAGAGAACCAACCATTCATTAGAATTCTTCTTTTAAAAATTGAGAAATGTGAAACTAAGTTCTCTCTATTCGTATATTTAACATTGTATCCTAGCTTTTCAATCAGTTCTCTTGAGGCAATTGCTTGAATCTCATCACCAATATTAGTAAGGCCTTCATATGAAAGCACATATACTGTTTTAGGATCTTTTATTAAGCCGTTAAGCGGGTTATTATCGATTAAGATATTACGTAAAGCAACTCTAGCTTTTCGTATGCCTCTCGAAAGAATCTTTTGCAACGCATGCCACCTTAACAACAAACGGAAAATACGAGATTGGCTTACCTGATCAATAATTTGATATTTAACACTTAGCTCATGCGCTTTTATCAATTGATCTAATGTCTTCTTACTTAAGTATTGAGTAATTTTATCCTCTTCAGAAGAGAAAAATAGTGAATCTAAAAAACTACCTTCTGGTGGGTATAGCTCTTTCGGTATTGCATACAATGTGAAAAATTCATTCCATAAATGCAAAGAAAAGCTCTCTTGTGACAGTTGCTCGCACACGCCTTTATCGGATTCATCTAATAGCTTGTTAAACTGTGTCCAATGGACAGGGTAAAAGCTAGACTTATTAAGAACTTCATTTTCCATTCCAAGCTCTTTAATTACCTCAGTGATCATCCTAGGGCCAATCTCTCCCCATTGAAACTTTTTCCCAGCAATTTTTAGCTTTTTAGCAATGAGCTCATGGAAATTTTCGTCATTAACGTACATAACGGCACCGTTAATCAATAAGTCATCTTCCCAAGCTAAAACAACAGATTTTTGTGAAGCCAAATCAACCCAGGCCTTGACATCTTTTAAGCAGAACACATCCGCATCAAACCACCAACCTAAACCTTTTTTTACAATTTCATACCTAAATGCGTCAGAAAAAGCCGCCAAATTTCCTTTTTTACCTTCTTGTGTGTAAGTAAAAACTTCACTTTCAGGTAAAACTTCTCTGGCATCCTTTAGCACAGCACCGGTCGGAATAACAATATCTTCGTAAGAATAGACATGAACTCTAAAACCTTTGGCTAGAAAAGATTCAATGCACTTCGATTCGTACAATGACAAACGTCCATTTACCCACAAAAAGTTAGCTACATCTTGATTCATTGACTTTACCTCAAAGAAACTTATGTGTTTCTTAAAATTCAGTGCACTATTTTCTCTGTAAACTTTAATCAAATTTTTGATTTAAAATGATTTTTTATGTTTCAGTCGGTCCAATTAAAACCATGCATTTGTTGACACACATTTTTTACTCAGGAGGGGATTTTACGAACTCAAAAATCAAAAGCTTCCAGGAATCTAATGTGAATGGTTTAAGAATTATCGCTTTTTTTGCATAGGTCCACCACGTTCGTTTGCATGTGTTTGCGTTTCCAGGCAGCCCAGCCATTTTTTAAACTAAAAGTATATTGGGATTCTTTATCGTTTCCTGCTCGCCACCACTCACCTGACAGAGTATTAGTTGGTGAATATCCAGGAATTCCCCTTCTTGTCCATGCGGTCTTGGTAGCTGACTTAACCATGCATTTTTGATTCTCAATGCGGGTTGAACTCACTGCGGTTGCGTGAATCCAGTATTGAAGAAGATGTTGTGACGTGGGGCAATATTCGTCATCTGGCCTCCAATGTTTTGGCTCTCAACACTCGCCAGCTGGAGCGGGATTGGTTCTCCTTTTACCGGGAGCCCATCTGCCAGCTGGAGACTTTTGTAGAGACGGGGCACTTCCAGGGAACCTGTTACCGGGCCGCCAACTGGGCCAAAGTAGGCGAAACCACCGGTCGCGGTAAATATGCCCGCCACTACCATCGAAATGAGCCGGTGAAGGCTGTCTTCCTCTACCCGTTGAACAAAAAGTTCAGGGAGCAGCTACGTGGCTGAGGAATATACGCCCCTGGACCTCCAGATCAGCGAGGCCGAGCTAGAACGGTTGCCCACTTCGGCTCTGCGACTAATTATCCGCACACTGCTGGATCATATCGCCAAGCAGGACCAGCGAATACGAGAACTGGAGGCCGAGGTCAGGCAACTCAAGGCCAGGCTTGACCAAAACTCGTCCAATTCCAACAAGCCGCCCTCATTCGATTCGCCCTACCAAGAAAACACGCCTAAACCCAGCAAGAGGAAATCCGGTGGGCGCAAGGGCCACAAAGGGCACCGCCAGCAGCTCATACCACCAACAAAAACCGAGATCGTTGTCCTGGCCCGTGTACCTATGGCTGCTGGACGTTTACCAAGTTAGGTCCTTACTACACCCCTCAGCACATCGAGTTGCCTGAAATTGCGATGACCGTCAGTCATTTCATCCTCTACCGGGGTAAGTGCTGCAACTGCGGGAAAACCGGTAAAGGATATACACCAAAAAGATTTCGAACCGGCTTTGGCCCACGACTTTGTGCCCTTGTAGCCGAGATCGGCGGCATTGAGGGGATCAGTCGACAGGCTATCCAGTCTTTTTGCTCCTCGGTGCTGGGCATCAGTATCAGCCTTGGAGCCATCTAGAATATTATCGACCGGGCCTCCAAAGCAATCCACCCTCATTACGAGGCCATCGGCGAAAAGGCACATGCTGCCAGGGGCAACCATGTTGACGAAACCCCATGGAAAAACAACGGCAAGCTCAACTGGCTCTGGGTAATGGCCAGTTCGGTAGTCGCCTATTTCATGGTCCACACCCATCGTTCCAAGGACGCCTTTGCGTCTTTGGTCGGAGTTTGGGAAGGCATCCTGGTCAGTGACGGCTATCGGTTGTATCAAAACTGGGTTCATGCCCGGCAAACCTGCCTGGCCCACCTGATCCGCCGGGCCAAGGATCCACCAACAAAAGTCGAGTGGAACGCATTTTATGCCCGGCTCAATCGGTTGATCGCGCAGTATATCGACTCCGACAGTGAAGCGGGAAAGCTTGTCCGCCATCTCGATACGGAAATGGGTTCATTGTTTACCTTTCTGCTCGAGGAAGGTGTTGACCCGACCAACAACTTCGGGGAGCGCATGCTGCGCTATGCCATACTCTGGCGAAAACGCAGCCAAGGGACCAGCAGTGATAAAGGCAGTCGCTGGGTGGAACGCATCGTTTCGCTCAGGCAAACCTGCCGCCTGCAGGGGAAATCATCCTGCCATGTCCTCGTGGACGCGATGGATGCGTTTTTCAAAGATCAACAGCCAGACCTGGAGTGGATCAGGGCGGCTACTTGAGGGGGCCCCCTGATCGGTTACAATGGTTGAGCTGCCTTGGGCAGCAATTTGTGCAGACCTCCAAGTATATTCCATGGTTGGCACCAAAGTCTCAGCCCTTTATCCTTTATATCTGGCGAAATCGTGGTTGCTTCTGGGAAGTACCGTCGCAAAGTATCAGGGGTAATTGTGAAGACAAGGAGTTCTGCCTCAGGAAACATGGTGTGAATCCGTTGCAACGCGACTTCCAACATGGCCCAGTCACCAATGTTTTTTATTTCATAACAACCATTTTCAATAAGAATTCGCATGTCAACTCATACTGCTACTTGTGTTGAAAAAAGGAAAGTTAGTCGAGGTCAAAGCTCCACTCGCACTGCATCAATGATGTGGAATAATTAATATCCGGCGATAGCCCAGTTTTATAAAACCGGGAAAGCGTTACTGAAAAGCACAAGATGTTGGGGATATGGTCAATATTTTTTCCATCAATCTGCACAGCTACGGCGACCCGGTAATCACCGAAGGGCAGCGGCAAGGCTGGGAGTGTGCAAAGAAAATGGCCAGTTTTGCGAAGCGTGAGTGAAGTCCCAGCCAATCTCGTCCCAACACTGCTGACGCCGATTCCAAAATGATTGTAGATGGTCATCACAAAATCGGCACGGGCGTTATCTGTATTGTTTTCGTAGTCAAATTGGAGGACTAGCGTTTCGCCAGCGATGGGCTGGGGCAATGGGTTGTGCCATTGGTCAAGCATCTGCACCTTTGTCAACATGATTTCACCGGTGCATTTGCGTTCAGGGTTATTGTTGAATGGGTCAACGGATCTCTTCTCAAGGAACTTCAGATAATTTTTGATAACGTCAGAGGTCGGGCCATCCTCCACCAATTGTCCCGAGCGAAGAAGTATTACTCGTTTGCATAGAGCCTGGATCGCGCTCATATTGTGGCTGACTATGAGTACAGTCCTCCCCTCTCGGGCCACCTCACCCATTTTTCCTATACATTTTTTTTGAAATTCTAGGTCACCTACGGCCAGCACTTCATCAACAATGAGAATCTCAGGTTCGAGATGAGCTGCCACGGCAAATGCAAGGCGCACATACATACCGGAGGAATAGCGTTTGACCGGAGTGTCGAGGAATTTTTCAATTTCAGAAAAGGCAACTATCTGGTCAAATTTTGCTTTGATTTCAGCCTTAGACATGCCGAGAATAGAGCCGTTGAGGAAAATATTTTCCCGTCCGGTTAATTCCGGGTGAAAACCGGTGCCGACTTCCAATAACGATGAAATCCGCCCGCGTAGGCGAATTTCGCCCTTCGTTGGCTCGGTGATACGGGAAAGGACCTTGAGCAGGGTTGATTTTCCAGCACCGTTTCTTCCTATAATACCAACGACTTCACCGGGTTGAATGGCAAAAGAAACATCTCTGAGCGCCCAAAAGGCATCTTCTGATTCAAGAGTATGCTCTCCGAGGTTTCGAATTCTCTGCATGGGCGCACGAACCAAGCCGGTGAGGAGGTCTCTGAAGGTGTCGGCTTGTTTTTCGCGAAGTCCCAAGCGATAGGATTTTCCCAGGTCGGAAACTTGGATAACGTTTTGGCTCATTTTTGTCTCTCCTTGGATCAGGCAATATCGGCAAAACGCCGTTCAGTTTTGCGGAAAAAAAACAATCCGAAGAGAAACAGGCCGATGGTGACCGTTGTGGAAACCAGCAGTGTGATCAGGTTCCAGGGGGTGCCAAGGATGGCCGCGCGAAATGCGTCGATAATTCCGGTCATGGGGTTGATGGCCAGAAGCCAGTGATATTGGCTTGGTACCAGTTTTACTGGGTAGATTACAGGGCTAATATACATCATTGCCTGGAGCATAAATGGGATCAGAAAACGAAAGTCTCGGTAGCTGACGGTCAATGCTGCTAGTGTGTAGCCGAAACCCAATGTCGCTAAAACAGTTAATAGTACTAATAAGGGGAGCCATATGACATCAGGCGATGGAGAAATACCGTAGCAAAACAGTATAAAACCATACACTACGAAAGATAGAGTTAGGTCTACTAATCCAGCTCCTACGCTTGCAGTAGGGACAAAAAGGCGGGGGAAGTAAATTTTTGTTAGGAGATTTTGCTGGTTAACCAAACTGAGTCCTGATTGGCTGACAGCATTTGAAAAAAAAGTCCATGGGAGTAACCCCGCATAGACAAATACCGCGTAAGGGAATCCCTGTGAGTCGATCTTGGCAAGTTTGCCAAAAATAACAGTAAAGACCAGCATCATGAAGACAGGCTGCAATATGGCCCATGCAATCCCTAGCGCAGTCTGTTTGTAGCGCACAAGGATATCTCGCCAAGTAAGAAAAAAAAGGAGCTCTCGGTAGCGGTATAATTCGGCCCAGTCGATATTGATCCAGCCTTTACGGGGCCGTATGAAGGTTTCGTTCATGTTTGAGTTCCTCTTACTTCTGGACTAAAAGATCGGTAAGGTGATTTTCTAGTAATTCAGCCGCATCATCCCAGGTGTAAATAATAGCTGTTCGATATGCTTGATTGGACATCTTAATCCATTCTGCATTGGACAAGGAGAGGATTCTTACTGCTAACTCGACTAATTTGTTTTTGTCGTCTATAGGTGCGATGAATCCATTGATTCCGTCTTGAACTATATCAAGAGGGCCACCTACTGCTGTTGAAACAACAGGACACCGACAAGCCATTGCTTCTAGTGGTGGTAAATGGAAACCTTCCATTCTGCTTCCACATAACCACACATCACATTTTTCATAAATATCACGAATTCTGCTTTGTTCAGGTTGTGTAGTGTGTTCAATGTTGAGCCCCATGAAGAGAGATTTATCAATATCGCATGACCCGTAAGAATAAATTCTTAAATATTTAAATGTATCTTGAATTTCTCTAAGGACATCTGCGATCAAATCAGATCCCTTTATCCATGAATCGGAATACATGAAACCGATCGATGGTTCAGATCTCATGTTCCTAAATGTAGCATGAAACTGATTAGTATCGACACTGTTTTTTACAACAAATATATTACTATTTCGGTCAAAATTTTTGATCCACTCCTTCAATGATTGAGAAATAGTTATTTTATCTAAAGGAAAACTATATGTTTTTTTTACGAGATTGTGAGGAATATTTGGGAATTCAGCTTCTTTCCCTTGTATAAAATAGACTTTTACACCTTTTGAAGGTGATAATTTGTTTACCCAATAAGCGGTTATCCAGAATGTTGCTATAACAATGTCAGCATTCGGTACATCATTATCTGTAATATCTCTGTATTTATCAATTATTATATGATTTACTGTTTTGTCATCAAAGAAAGATTTCTCGTTCTTAGTATGGAAAACCCATTTTCCACGGGTAAGGAATAATTTAATTTTTTGTTTAATTGAAAGTGATCGGCGAGGAGTGGAAATAACATTTACTGTATGTCCACGATTTTTCAAAATCTCTGCATAAATTGATACTACTTTAATCCCCCCAGATAGCCCCGCATGTGGTAATATGAAAGTGATTTTCATGGACCAATCCCTTTAGTGTGACTGTCGCCCAATAAAATATCTTTTTGATAGCTATTTATTTTAATAAGCATATTCATTATCGATGTTAGGTGATTCTTCTCAGAGTGAGGTGGATTTGTTCCTAGAGTCTTATATGGTAAAGTATCTATTTATTGCAGAATGGTTTTCTTCGAGGAGGGCAAAATAGCCGAGCTTCAGAGCACATTGTAAGTCGGCTCTTATCTATAGTTATTTTAGATTTTTGGTCGACTTTTTCGTCTAGGAGAATCAATATTCCCCAAAAAGAAATGTCGGCAAAAAATGTTTTTTCAAAATCTAGAATAAAATGATCATTTTTTGAGAATGAATTTTTTATAATGTTTTGTAGTTCAAGTACATGCTCGTGACAAAGTCGAGATGGTAGTAGAAGGGTAATCGTGTCCGATTCGCTTATCCGAGGTTGAATTGTATGTGAAGATGCTTGGACCTGTGATTGTCGAGCCAGTTTAAGGTATTTTAACCAAACAGGTATTCGTGGTATGAGAAATCCAGAGAGTTTCAAGCCATCTAACAGGTAACGGCCAAATAACTTTGGTTCCTGAGCAATCCTCCAGCCCCATTCGAAACCGCATTTTTGGACCCAACGTGGCGCTCGTACGACCGTGCCTGCGAGGAAATTGATAGTAGCTCCGAGGTGGCTGATCACTTTTGCGTTCAGTCGGTCGCGATTATATTCGATCCATTGCGTGCCTTTTTGGGCGCCCAGAGCAACCAGGAGAATGTCTGGTTGAGCAGCGTTAATTGTGTCCAGTATTTCCGCAGAACTCATCTCTTCCACACTGCCAAAGCCTGGGTTGAGTGCACCCACTGCTTTTAATCCGGCGTTCTCACGTTCGTTAATGCGTTGCATTGCCAGTGCTGCAGTGTCTCCATCGCCGCCAAAAAGAAAAATTGACAGTGGTGGCTGTTCACTTTCATTGAGCAACTCATCAATGAGGGTGGAGCCGGGTACGGTCTCCTTCATGGGGCAGCCTATGAGTTTGGCGAGCCACAGCAGTGGATGGCCATCAATGACCACTAAATCACTGTTGAGAATGGCCTGGCGAAAATTCGAATCTCGTAGTGATTGTGCTACCCAGTTGAGGTTGACTGTTGAAAGGACGGTTTTGCGGCCTTGTTTGATGCGTTCTCGCAATATTTTTTTGGCGGAGGTAAGTGTGTGATTATCAACAGGCAGGCCAAACAAACAATACACATCTCTGTTTAAGGCTTCTCTCAATGCTGCGACGTCTTTACTTTCCTCGGGTGTGTGCTGCTCCTGGGTCATACGGCTCCCTTGGATTTTAAAACCGCTGGTATTGTTTTGAAGAGAATTTTGATATCCAGCCAGAAACTCCAGTTGTTTATGTATTCCAGGTCCAGCTCCAACCATTTTTCAAAGGGCAGGTTGCTTCTTCCTGAAATCTGCCAAATGCAGGTCAGGCCGGGTTGCACACTGAATCGTTTCCTTTGAATCCCGCGATCAAAGAGGGCTACATCTCGTTGGGACATGGGTCTTGGGCCCACCAGGCTCATTTCTCCGCGCAAGACATTGATGAGCTGTGGCAATTCATCAATACTGGTCCGTCGGATGAAATTACCAACACGTGTTACCCGGGGATCATTCTCGATTTTAAATATGGGGCCATCTGCTTCATTGAGGTGCTCAATTTCTTTGAGACGTTCTTCTGCATCTGTATGCATGGAACGAAATTTAATCATAGGAAAGAGATGTTTCCGCAGCCCCACACGCTGTTGGACGAAGAATGCTGGCCCCGGAGAATCTATCTTTATTGCAAGCGCAACCAAGGCAAATAAAGGAATCAGAATCGGAATGGCCAGCACTGTCAGAGTCAGGTCAAAAATTCGTTTTGCCAGTAATTGTTGTGGATCCTGAGCCACGGGTTCCATATTGAGCAATGGAATACCCTGTATTTGGCTGAGGGAAATACGGGCAACCTGCACATTGAAGACGTCCGCCATGAAGCGAAGACGAACACCCTCTTCTTCACAGGCCATGACAATGGGTTCAGCATCGTCTAAAAGTGAACGGGGGATGGCAATTATTACCTCGTCAAAGACATGATCTTTGAGGCATTCATGCATATTCTCGACCGTTCCTATCACCGGTACTCCGAGAATTTCTTGGCCGAGATAGGCTGGGTCGGGATCGATAAATCCTACAACCTGGACCCCCCATATGACCTGATGCTGCAGAGCTTTTACTAGCTCCTGGGCTCGTTGGCGGGTGCCAACAACGAGGACGCGTAATTTATTCTTTCCTTCCCGAACTTGCTGCTTGAATGAGTAAATCGCCCAGGCTCGAACCAACGACAATGCTGAAATTTCTAGTGCAGCAAAAATGAGGAGGACAGCATGGCTGATGTACTCAATACGCAGGAAGTAAAGTAACGCAAGCAGCGCACTCACCGTTATAAAAACGGTTTTGATAATCGCCCAGGCGTAACTGCCAAAAGTCATTCGATTTGGCCCTTTATAGGCACCAAAATACGAGAGGAGGCTTATGGTGATTGCGAGCAGGAGGGGGATCAGGAAAATGTGAGAATATATGTCGAGAACTTCTGTATGCGGCAGGAATTCTCTTACAGAAAAGGCGCCAAGGAATGCCAGCGCAGAGCAGATTGCATCAATGAGTAAAATATTTGTGCCGAAATCGTTTGGGTCATTTTGCATGGGAGATATTCCTGTTAATACAGGGCAGTGATGGGAATTTGATTGGCAATGAAAGGCCGAGCTTAATACGCTCGTACTCATAACAAAAATCTACTCTCGTACGGTTACAGGTTTAACGACGCAAGGTAAATTTTTCAGAAATGTCTGCTGCTATTTTCAGAGAGCCCCGAAAGGAATTTATAAAGTATAAGTGATGCGAGTAGCGTTGGGCAAGGAAAGAATCGTGTTGAGAAATAGCTCACAACGTGATGTGCGCAATATTGGTTACTTATGCAAGAACTTCTTGGACATGCTGAGAGTAAACATAATTCTGTGTTCGTCATACTGATCGCTGTTAAGCTGCCCATCTGAGACATAATACGAATAGTTCACCCCTGCGGAGTAGATTTTGCTGAACGTATAGCGCAGCCCCACCCCTGCTTCGTAAATATTTTTATCGTAGCTGTTGTCACCGGTTTGGGAAGTGGAGGTCGTTGTCTGGTAGATTCCTTGAGGATTAATCTGTGACTGCTTGCTGTAACGGGCAAAGCTGTTGAGGTTAAGGGCTTTAGTGTACTGGTGATTCAGGCGAAAGACAGCATTATAGGTATCTTCGACTCCGGATTCATCGGTGCCGCTGAAGTTGTTGGTCTCAAACTGTTTGTTCAGTTGAAGCATACAGGTGGTATGCTGAAATTTTTTACTGAGCGTCAGGTAGGCGTTGTACCCCCATTCCGCATCAAGTCCCTCGGTTTTGGCATAAGAAGGGCCGCCACCAATACGGAACTGGGTCTGCGGATCAAAGGAATGAGTCCAGCCCAGTGAGAGCTCCTGAGAGCTAATATCTCTGCGGGTGACGGCGTCGTAATCACTCAGAGCGTAATTGTATTGGAGCGGGAATGAATTTTTCTGGGAATGCACGTATTCCATCCCTCCATTCACACCATATTGATGGAGGTCTGAGCTGGAAGAGGTGGTTGAGGCTTGATCGTAAAGACCACGGGTGTAATTCAGGCCAAGGTTCGAACGCCATTGAGCATCAAAAGTGTGTGCTAAATCCGCTGAAAAGGCGTGTTTATCGTATTCGTCATAATTGGCGCCATTGCTGCCGGTATCGTTTCGTAAAACAGAATAGGTATACCCCCCATTAAGTTGGGTGTTCTGGCCAAGTAGATATGAGCTATGAATGCCTGCCCGGTTCGTCCAGTAACGGCGGCCTGTCTGGTCGCGGGATACCTGGTCTGCATCGCCAGAGGTGTCTGTTGTATCTGTTTGATCTTCGGAATAAGTATAATACGAATCTGTATCGTCTGAATACGAAAAATAGTCTGAAAGAGAAAGCGACCAACGTGAGGAGAGTTCTCGTCTCGCATTCATATTCAACTTGTGATCGATAGTGGTGTTACTATCTTCAAAGTCATAGTTGAAGGATGGCGCATACTCGAAATCGATCTGATCGTAGAGCCCTTGAGAACTGATCACAATTGCAGGACTAATAAAAAGCTTTTGTTGATCACTATTTGAACTGCCGGTGTAGTTCTGATCATACGAGCGGTCTCTGATGTTCATGCCTGTGCTAAGAGAACCTCGAACACTGGTCTGGCGTGCATGTGCCGTAGTCAAAAGTAGCCCTGCACAGCACAGGGCTATCGTGATTGGCCGGATCGTATGAAAAGTAAGATGCATGGAACTGTACCGGGTATTAGTGGGCGACTACGACATCACCGGGTTCAAGCAGAATATTTTTTTCGGCTTGTTTTCCCTCAAGGAAGTCATCATAATCAAAGGTGAATTTTTTAACCTGATTGCCAGAGGCTTGTTTGCCTTTTTCAATAGTGAGGTCATTACCCTGGCGGATAACAGTGATTTCTGCATTTGCCCACTCAGTGAATCCGCCAGCTTTGGCGATTGCTTTCACTATAGTTGTCGGAAAGTCCATATGAAAGAGTCCCGGGGCTTTTACCTGGCCCATCACGGTGTATTGGCGGCTGTTGCTCTGCAACAGGGTCGTGATGACGGTGGGGGCATCATAAATGGCGCTATAGAGTTTTTTGAGGTAGTCGGCAAGTTGCCCCAGTGTCAACCCGACGACATAAACATCTCCGACGTGTCGCAGGGAAACTCGGCCATCCATGCCAACTTCCGATCCTGTTCCTCGGCCACGTACCTCAGAGGTGGGCAGGGCTCCTGCATCCATGGCAGTCGTGGCCGGAGCGGTAGGCCCAATGGCCATTGAGCCCTCTCCATACACCTCAATGTAGAGTATATCGCGATACCCTATGATATATTCTTTGTCGAATGTACCTTGAGTTCCTAGAATTTCCTGACGATATTGTTCTTTTACCTTGTCTGAGACGATGCCGTCTCCGCTGGACTCTGCAGCCCAAGATACGGCGAGCATGCATAAACTAAGACTGATACAAACGAGTGCTTTGACTGCCAGGGATAATTTTTTCATGTGCTCTTCTCCGAAAACTCAAAATCATAAATAATTTGACAAATTATGCTACATACATAAAAACGATAGAGCAAACCAAAATTTAAAAATATTCATTTTTATACGTTGCTGCATAAATTAAACGTGGTGGATTGATTCCTGTCACTTTAATTCTCACCTGAATCAGCGACAGCGAACAGTTGATTTATAGCGGATGAGCAATGCTCAACACAATCGTTATCACGCGTTTTCATCGCTGTGACCTTGAATCCGTGACGGCGGGTGGGCACTGAACAGCGCATCTTTTTAATGAGACAACGTTTTTTTTACAAATTCGTGTATCGTTCAGTTTCACCCGCTCCCCTTTGGGGCATCTATCAGTACGCCACTTTCATTGCCTGCAACTTGCCGAAAAAGTTTCTTAATCGGCAAGTTGCAAACAACAAAACTGACGCACTGATGAATGCTTATACAAGCAAGTAATCATCATATACAATACCCCTGTAGTTAAAAAATGCATAATATAAATCTTTTAAAGGGGGGAAGTGTATAACGTTTTTGATTAGGACTGAACCTCAGCGAGAAAAGACGAGATGGCGCCCTCCTGGTGGAGCCTGACGCCCTTCGCTGTAGCAGCAACATCAATGTCATCCCGTGACATCTGAGGGATTTCACAATTCTAACGAATAAGGATAGATTGTGTGAGTGAGGCACGAACGAACCACAATCTTATCCGGGGTTGGACAAGCCCGGCCTCTCAAAGGAAATAAATATTGCTCTGGAATATACTGGAAGCACTACCAGAATGGTAGTGCTGAACGCAGGACGTAGGAATGCATTCGCCTGTATCTGGCGTTAAAAAGCGGCTCGCTGCTCATAAAAGAGTTTTCCTCCCGTGGTCTTCTTGACGGTGAAGCGGCGTCTCGCTTAAAGGTTACCCGGGTTGGCGGTAAGAATTTCTAAAGCACACAATGCGCATCGGTTGATTGCAGTGAGGGCAGGCAAACACTGGTCGGGGGCGAGGCGGCTGCGGCCTGATAACGACGTGCAGGACCAACTGGACCAGCATACGGATTTTCTTGGCATTCCCGTGCAGAAATCCATATTCGCGCAGCCGCCTAAACCCGTTTGGCAAGACATGTTGAAGAAGCAGACGCAGAAACTCTTCTCCCCTAAGCGTCCTCTTCTGCATTGTCCCGGTAGCGCTGTCCCGGTACCTAAAGGTTACTTCGCCGTTGGTATTGGCAATGATGTTTTTTTCTCCAATCACGCCTCGGTACAAATACCTTGCGAGGTATTTTAAGGCCGGTGCGCCGGTGCCCATATGGTCGCAGTGGACAACCCATTTTTTCGGAACTTTGTCTGTGATCCGCAAGCCGATAGCATCTGCTCCGGCCAGGAACTTACCGCGAAAGGCTTTGGCCAAGGCAAAACCGTTGAAGAGATATTTCCCCGATAGCTTTTTCCAAACCCGAGCCTGTTGGTCAATGCCACCTCCAGGGATCAGGACGTGGATATGCGGGTGAAATTCCAATCTCCTTGAATGGGTGTGCAGGACCATGGTCATGCCGATCTCGGCGCCCAAAGATTTTGCATTGCGGGCGAATGAACGCAGGACTTCGGCAGCACACCGGAACATGAGCGAATAGACCTCTCCCTGGTAACGATAAGCCAACGAACGCAGCTGATAGGGCAAGGTAAAGGTCACCATGAAATAGGGCACAGGCAGGAGCTTTTCCCGTTGTTTGTCGATCCAGAGACTGGTCAGGTGATTTTGGCAGCGCGGGCAATGGCGGTTACCACAGGAGAGAGGCCGCCATTGGCCATGATGGCAGTCAGGGCACTGCACGTAGAGTTCCCCGGAAGCAGGCGTTCGGCAACGGAGAATCGCATCAAGGGCCTTGCGTTGTTCTGGCAGGATGGTTTTGCCGAACCGCGCCATGAAGACATCATAATATTGGTGAACAAGAGTGGCCAGGTCCATAGTTATCTCCCTGCCGGATTGAGTTGCAGTGAGTTGACCAAGGCATTGATCGTTGCCTGGCTATCCAGTTCGGCAACATCGGTGAGATGAGTGTAACGGGCAGTAGTCGTGGGGCTGGCATGCCCCAGCAGAGCCTGGATATGCCTTAGGCTCAGGCCGGACTCGAGCAGGTGGGTAGCGAAGCTGTGGCGAAGGCTGTGGATCGAGACTTTTTTTTAATTCCACAGGAGGTGACAACGGCCTTCATGGCCTGCTGAGCACCGCCATTATTCATGTGGTTTGTCGCCTGTCGGATCGTTTCCATTGATCCCCGGTAATTGGGAAACAACAACTTCGGGTGCTGGTGTTCACGCCAGAGCAGGCGTAACGCTTCCAAGGTGCGGTTCGGCAACGGGACAAGACGATCTTTATGCCCCTTACCGCGACGGATATGGACCTTCATATGGCCGGTATCGATATCACCGACCTGAAGAGACAAAGCCTCTTCCAGGCGAAGCCCCATGGAATAGGTGGTGAAGAGAAAGACGCGATAGCGGAGCTCCCGGCAGCCATGAATGATCCTGCCGATCTCTTCGCGGGTCAGGATATCCGGAATGGTTTTAACGACAGGTGCTTTGACGATGTTGAGCCACTGCCAATCCGTCTCCAGAACATGTTTCCAGAAAAACATGAGACCGAGCCGGTCCAGCTTGACTGTGCTCCAAGAGTACCCCTTGACCAATTTGGCAAAGTACTCTTCCAGCTCTTGCACGCTGAGCTTGTCGGGGCAACAATCGAAATATGAGACCAGTCGACGCACAGCTCGGCCATAAGCATCTATTGTTTTGGCGCTTTTCCCTTGTAGCGCAAGCTTTTGCAGGTGGCGTTCATAGAGGGACTCGAATCGTTTAATTTCGGCTTTGTTCATAGTATACTCCTTGCTGTAAGTGTTTGAAAATTAAACTCTTACACGAGTATACACTGGTTTTTATTCTGCCGCGCAGCGGCTTCGTCCAACCAACAGCTGAAATTTAGTGGTAATAAAAAAAAATGGTGATTCCTTGACGTTCAGCCGTGCTTTGATGGTAAATACATATTTAAGTCACTATACCATAAACTCTGGCCCTGAGGCATCAAAGACCATTTGTATACGATCCCAGGCCGTGAGGGCCTTTTTGTCTCGTGCAATGGTTTCTCAAAACAACGTTATTTTGGTGGAGCATTTATGCATTTAAAAAAAATCAGATCATTTATTGCTGTTATACTGTCTCTTTTTTTACTGGTCTCTCTTTCTGGTTGCCTGGACTCAGGCAAGGATAAAGAAGAGTCCTATAAGAAGGCTATGGCCTACATTGAACAGAGTAAAGATAAAGAGGCGATCATAGAGTTACGTAATGCTATTCAGGTCGATCCTAAATACGCAGATGCCCGCTATCAGCTTGGCTTATTGTACCTGAAAACGGGGGATATTCGAAAGGCGTTTGCTGAATTGGAACGTGCTGCGACGCTCGATCCCAAAAATTTGGATGCAAAGATAAAAACGGCTGAGTTTTATCTTCTATCCAAAAAGAAAGATGATGCCCGTCGGAGCGTGGATGAAGTCCTTGCTCAGGATCCAGAAAATAAAGATGCTCTCGCTATATTGGCGAATGTAGAACTCATTGAGGGTAATTTTGAAAAGGCACTTGATGCGATCAACAAGGCTATTGCTCAGGCACCGGATGAGGACCGTCTTTTTACCATCAAGGGCCGTATTTATGCTGTAGATAAAAAATTCCCTGAGGCAGAGCAAGTTCTGATAAAAGCGCTGGAAATCGATGGGAATAAAGTTGCCAATTATGCCGCGCTCGTCAGCCTCTACAGCGAGTGGAATAAGCTTGATGAGGCAAAAAAAATCCTTGAAAAAATGGCGAAAGCCTTTCCAGGCTCATCTCAGCCTTACCTGCAGTTAGCCTCCATATATCTACGCGAGAAAGATGTTGCTTCTGCAGAACAATATTTAAATAAAGCACTGAAGGTAGACCCTGACAATATTAAATTAAAGACAAACATTGCTTCTTTTTATGCAAAAAATGGAAAGTTAGCTCAAGCTGAGCAGTTGTATAATGAAGCTGTTCAAAATGCTCCAGAACCGCTTGATGTTGAGGCTCAACTAGCCAATTTTTATTTTGATGTAGGCAAATTCGACAAAGCCGAAGCGTTGTTGAAAAAGGTACTGGCGGAAAATGAGAAAAATGCCAATGCTCAGCTTGTGCAGGCAAAATTTTTCTTGAGAGAAAAAAAATACCAAGAAGGGCTTGATATAGTCAATCAGCTGGTTGGAGATTATCCTAAATGGGGGGAACTGTATTATGTTAAAGCAGTTGCTCATCGGTATTTACAAGACAGCAAACTGGCGAAAGAGGCTCTCCTGAATGCCATCAAATTGAGCCCCGATTTATCCAGAGCCCATGGATTGCTCGGATTTATTTCATTGCAGGAAGGTGAGTACCAAACCGCCAAAACAGAAGCAGCTACAGCGCTCAAGCTTAACCCGCGTGATTTCCAATCGGCTCTTACCTTGGCTAAGGCTGTTCTTTTCAATAAGGAATATGACACTGCGGAGAAAATGTTCTCGGAATTGCTTGAGAAAGTTCCTGAGAATGTTGAAGTGCTTGGGAGTTTGGGGCTGGCATACCTTGGGCAAAAAAATGAAGTCAAGGCCAAGCAAGTTTTTCAACAAATTCTGAGGCTTCAGCCTGGTAACTCCAAGGCGTTCAGTTTCCTCATGCAAATTGAGGAAAAATCCGGCACCTCGAGAGATCGGTTGTTACAAATGACCAAAGACCAGCTTAGCAAGGCGCCGGAGAGCGGTCCTTTGTATGCAATCCTTGCCAATCAGTATTTAGCCAATAAACAGCCAGATGAAGCCTTGGCGCAATATAAGAAAGCTCAAGAATTAGACCCAAACAATCCACAGCCTTACGCCATGAGTGCGCTTATCCTGACACGACAGGGGAAAAGGGATCAAGCTATCGCTGAATATAAAGATTTGTTGGCTAAGCAGCCCAAAGCGCTTGGCGCGTATATGGGGCTTGGCAGCCTCTATGAACAATCCGGTAAAGCTGAACTTGCTCGTGATGCTTACAAAAAAGCTCTTGAACTCAACCCGGAGTTTGCCCCGGCTGCTAATAATATGGCCTGGTTGATTGCTGAAAGTGAGAATCCTGATCTTGGCGAGGCTTTACGTCTGGCCATGATTGCCAAGGGACAGAAACCTGATGACATCCATATCATCGACACACTTGGGTGGGTACATTATAAGCGGGGCTCTTATAGCCTTGCTCGCAATGAGTTTCAGCAGGCAGTAGAAAAAAACGAATCTATGCCTGTTTTACGCTATCATTTGGCGCTGGCTCTCTATGGCGAAGGCAAAAAAAAGGAGGCTCTTGAGCAGCTTGAAAAGGCACTGGAGCAGAAAAAACCTTTTGCAGAACAGACTGACGCGATGGAAAAGCTTAATGCCTGGCGTGCCGAATGACACAACTGTGAGCGTTCATTGGTTTTTCAGCTATGCTGCCAGTTGAGAACATCGCTTACAGCCGCTGTCGGATGATGATGTGCGCTGGAGATGACTCCGAGTGTAATGTGTTGAACGAATAAATTTAAAAGGAACTGATTATGTCTCAGAGCCCCCTGGAAACGGGCAAGGTGCTGATCGATCAGCAACAGATGGCCAAGCGGATTAGGGAACTCGGCCAGGCAATAGCTGCAGATTATCAGGGGAAAGACCTGGTGCTGGTTGGCGTATTGAACGGGGCCTTTGTTTTTGTAGCAGATTTGTGCCGTGCGATCGACATAGAGCTTCAAATCGATTTTATTCGAGTTGCCAGTTATGGAGATTCGACCGAATCCTCGGGAACCATTCAACTTATGATGGAACCCAAGCTTGACCTGAATGGAAAGGATGTGCTGCTTGTAGAAGATATCGTCGATACGGGTACAACCATGGCCTGGTTGCAGGAGCATTTCAAGCAATCGGGGGCTCGCTCGGTTAAAATTTGTTCTCTTATAGACAAATTTGAGCGTCGTGCCGTGCCAATTTCAGTGGATTACGTGGGGTTTACACTTGATCAGGGATTCCTGGTCGGATACGGTTTAGATTGTGCGGAAAAGTACAGAAATCTATCCGCTATTTATTCGTTAGATTCGTAATGTTTGTTTGCCCTATTAGGGCAGACTCAAATAAAGACCCTCTTTGATGGAGGACAGGTATGCAGAAAAAAAATATCGCCGTTATACTCGCAGGTTGCGGGCACCAGGATGGTGCGGAAATTCATGAGGCGACGATGACGCTCTGGGCTATTCATAAAAACGGAGCGGATTTTCAATGCTTCGCGCCCGATATCAAACAGCATCACGTGCTCAATCATATCACCGGACAGGAGATGAATGAAAAACGTAATGTGCTCATAGAGTCTTCACGCATTGCCCGGGGAAAAATTGCTGCTCTGGCAACATTTAACCCGGATGCCTACGATGCCCTGATTCTTCCTGGTGGATTTGGAGCGGCAAAAAATTTGAGCAGTTATGCCTTTGATGGCGCAAATTGTACTGTAAACACCGATGTGGCCAATGCCATTAAAGGAATGCATAAATGTGGTAAGCCGATCGGTGCCTTATGCATTGCTCCTGTTATCGTGGCTAAAGTCTTGGGTAAAGGAAATTTGACCATTGGGCAGGATGCTGGGACAGCGGAAAATATTGTGACGATGGGGGCTGTGCATCAGCCAACCATGCAGGGAGAGATCGCTGTTGATGCGGAAAATAAGATCGTCACCACCCCCTGTTATATGTTGGAGTCACGCATCGATCAGATCGGTGAAGGTGCGGATAAACTGGTACAGGCTATTCTGGGGATGATTGCCTGAATTCGTAGCTTACCACTCGAAATTGGATGTTTTTTTGAAAAGGGAGTGCGCTTTTTGCGGCTCCCTTTTCTTGACTTTGGGCTTGAGCCGCTTACCTTTTTCAATGCCCTCGGAAGGTCGAGCCATCCCAGCAGCATTGCTGTTGGGGTTCGTACCTCACCTCCAACCTACCTGAGGCCCGTTGAATTGTGGGACATTGGTTGTCTTTGGATGGTAGCCACCGCAGGGCAAAAGGTTCGGTAGTAAGCTAAGCACAAAAAAAAATAAATTTTTATGATTACCATCAATGCTCAGCTTGAAAAAACGAGATCTCTCGACCTCTGGTCGAGATGACATCCGGGGGGTGCGTGACGTCTTTGCTGTGTCCGCAATATCGATGTCAGACCGTGGCATCTGAGGGATCTCGCTGTACTAACCTACAGCTGAGGTTCAGTGGTAATCATATAAATTATTGACCACATGTTCTCAAAGAGTACTCACCAATTTTTTAACCAGCGAGATAAGTAACAAGACTATGAATACGATGAAAACCTTTATGCTCATGGCAGCTTTGACCGCACTTTTCATGGTTGCAGGCCAAGCCATGGGGGGGCAACAGGGAATGATGATTGCGCTGTTGCTGGCATTGGGGTTGAATTTTTTCGCCTACTGGAACTCAGATAAAATGGCCTTGTCCATGAATAGGGCTCGAGAAGTGTCCGTACACGAGGCTCCGGATCTGCACGCCTTGGTCGCCAACCTGGCAGGCCGTGCTGGCTTGCCAAAACCGAAAGTGTATGTTGTGGATGACCCTACACCCAATGCCTTTGCAACTGGTCGCGATCCTGAGCATGCGGCAGTCGCGGTGACTACCGGTATTATGCAAGTACTTGATCGTTACGAGCTGGAAGGGGTAATCGCCCATGAACTTGGACATATAAAAAATAGAGATATCCTCATCGGCTCAATAGCTGCAGTTATGGCCGGTGCAATTTCCTATCTTGCCAGTATGGCTCAATGGGCCATGCTTTTTGGGGGAATGCGCGGTGATGATGAAGAGGGAGGGAGTAACCCCCTGGTGATGATAGTGACCATGATCGTGGCTCCCATCGCTGCCACCCTGATTCAAATGGCCATATCACGAAGCCGTGAGTATTTAGCGGATGCAACAGGAGCTGAAATTTGTGGGCATCCCAAATCTTTAGCTAGTGCCCTCAATAAACTGGCCAATTACAATGCCCAGCGGCCAATGGATGTGAACCCGGCTTCGGCGCAGATGTACATTGTCAATCCGCTTTCTGGTGGTTCCATTGCATCCTTGTTTTCCACCCATCCACCCATGGATGAGCGGGTTCGGCGTTTGTTGTCGATGTGATTTTCCTCAGTTTTGCTGAAGTACAAAGATACTTTTTCAAGCATCTCCTCATGAGCTGCTTGGTGGCAAAGATCCGCAACAAACTCCTCCTGTCGAGGATATGGCTGGGGCATCCGTAATTTTTGCAATATGGGAATGCTCTTCTACCATCTGATGAGATTTCTCCCATTCGGTCGAAATGACAGATATGCAGCTTAATGTGAAAGAAATCAATCCGGGGTGCCAGTACTAACTCATGTAATTGAGCTCATAAAGCATTTACCAGCGTCGCAAAGCTCTTTGCATCCAGGCAGGCTTTTCCGAGCATGATCCCGCTCAAACCATCCACGCGCCATAGCGCAGCCCCATTCTCCGTGGTGACGCCACCGCCATAGAGTATAGGGCGGTTATCTGTTTTTTGCCTTATTTGGGGCAGTATCGCCGCAATATCAGATACATTGCGGGCCATCTCAAAGGTGGCCGGGGTCTCAGGGGTGTAGGCCCAGAGGGTATGCTCCAACTCTTCTGCCGAGAGCGCCGCTGCCTGTTGGTTGAGCAGCTTTTGATCAACGCAGACAATAGGGAGCAGCTCTTCACTCAGGCACTCGGCAACCTGACGGGCCACGTCCTGGACTGTTTCGTGAAAATAGCGTCGTCGTTCTGTATGGCCTAAAAGAGTGTAGCGGGCAAGGCCCCGTACCCAGGTGGCTGGGGTGGAGCCGGTGTAACTCCCCTGAGGATAGGCTGAAATTCCCTGGGCGGCAAGCGAAACGCCTTGCAGAGAGGCAACTTTCTGGGCAATCCGCTCGAGCATGAGTGGGGGGATAGCGAGAACGATTTCCACCGTATCCTGTGGTCGGTAGAGTTGGGCAAAGGTTTCGCACCAGGTTTCAGCCCGTTGGGGGGAGAGATTCGCTTTCCAGTTCGCCAGTATTATTTTTTTCACAGCGCAATCCTTATAACTTACGTCATCTGTTCTTCGAGAGCGGCCTCAAGTTTTTTCAGTTCTACCCCTTCAATAATCACCGTCTTGTTGCGACTTTGATGTCCACTTTTCAAAGTGACGGCGGACTTCGGTAGTTTGAGCAGTTTGGCCAAAAAGGCAATGACTGCCTTGTTTGCCTTGCCATCAACCGGCGGTGTGGTCAGGCGCAGTTTGAGGAGATCGCCCTGCAGGCCTGCAATTCCGTTTGATGAGGCACGCGGTTGTACATGAAGGCGTAAGGCTATGGTGCCATCTGCAAGTTGGCTTAGGCAGGGAAGGCCCATATCAACTAAAGAGCTCGGCCTCTTGCAAGAGAGGAGCGATTTTGTCTTTGGCTGAAAGAACCGGCGCCTGGGGTAATGACCAATCAATCGCCAGGGTTGGGTCACTCCAGACAATTGCCCGTTCGTGTTCCGGTGCGTAGTAATCTGTCGTTTTATAAAGAAATTCAGCCGTCTCACTCAGCACGACAAAACCGTGGGCAAAGCCCTCCGGTACCCAGAGTTGATGCTTGTTTTCAGCGCTTAAATGCGCACCAACCCACTGGCCAAAGCTGGGAGAGGATTTGCGTATATCAACCGCGACATCGAAAACTTCTCCCTGCACTACGCGTACGAGTTTGCCCTGTGTCTGTTCAATTTGATAGTGCAGACCACGCAGGACGTACTGTGCTGAGCGGGAGTGATTATCCTGAACAAACACGACCTCACGTCCGATAGCGGCATTGAATAGGTGTTGGTTGAAGCTTTCAAAGAAAAAGCCTCGGTCATCCCCAAAGACCTTTGGTTCGAGAAGAACGACTTCAGCAATGGCAAGTGGGGTGGCTTTCATTAAAATACCTTTCGTTCCAAAATTCGTAAGAGATATTCACCATACCCACTTTTACGTAAGGGTTGAGCAAGTTGCTCTAGCTCGGATGCACTGATCCATCCTTGGCGGTAGGCGATTTCTTCCGGGCAGGCAACTTTAAGTCCCTGACGTTGTTCCAGAGTGGCTATGAACTGTCCGGCATCAAGCAGTGATGCATGGGTCCCGGTATCAAGCCAGGCATAGCCACGGCCCATAATTTCTACCTGGAGCTCTCCCCGCTCAAGGTAGCAGCGATTGAGATCGGTTATTTCCAGTTCTCCTCGCGGGGAAGGGGCGAGCGATTTGGCTAGCTCCGTCGCTTGTCCATCGTAAAAATAGAGGCCAGTGACCGCATAATTTGATTTGGGCTGCTTTGGTTTCTCTTCCAGGGAGATGACAGTTCCCTCATTGTCGAATTCTGCAACGCCATACCGCTCAGGATCCTGAACATGGTAGACGAAGACTGTTGCCCCTCGCTCCTGATTCTGAGCGTGCTGGAGCAGTCGATGAAAATCATGGCCATAAAAGACGTTGTCACCCAAAACTAACGCCGAAGGGGCGCCATTGAGGAAAGATTCGCCGATGAGATACGCCTGGGCCAAGCCACCAGGATTGGGCTGGACTGCGTAGGTGATCGAAAGACCCCATTGTTGACCATCGCCAAGCAGGGCTTGAAATCGGGGCGTATCCTCGGGGGTGGAAATGAGGAGGATCTCTTGGATACCCGCCAGCATGAGCGTTGAGAGCGGATAATAGACCATGGGTTTGTCATACACCGGCAACAGTTGTTTGGAAATTGCCTGCGTGACCGGGTAAAGCCGAGTCCCTGAACCTCCGGCGAGGATAATACCTTTTCGTTTCTGCATAGTTAGAGAATTTGTTGAAGAATATGGTGCATCCCCTCCTGCCAGGGAGGGAGTTCAAGTCCAAATGTCTTGCGAAAGAGTTCGGTATTTAATTGAGAGTTTGCCGGGCGTTTTGCCGGCAGGGGGTACTCGGCTGTGGTTATTGCCAGGATCTTCTCCGGATCAACTTTGAGCTGGAGCCCCTGTTTACGTGCGATATCAAGAACAAAGCTTGCCAAACCATGCCAGGTGGTGACGCCGGACGCTGTCAGGTGATAGAGCCCAAAAGGAAGGGTACTCACTTCTTCACGTTGGGCTCGACCAACGATCTGGGCTGCGACATCGGCAAGTAAGGCCGCTGAGGTCGGTGCACCGAACTGGTCGGCGACAATGCTTAAAGAGTCACGCTCTGCCCCCAGGCGGAGCATTGTTTTTGCGAAATTGTTGCCATGGGCACCAACCACCCAGCTGGTGCGAAAGATAAGGTGCTGGGCACAGACGTGTTGCAAAGCTAGCTCTCCATCACGTTTACTTCTACCGTATACCCCCAGTGGTCCCGTGGGATCATCTTCGATATATGGGCGGGAACTGCTCCCATCAAAGACATAATCGGTAGAGAAGTGAATTATCCAGGCGTTTCGTCGTTGAGCTTCTTCGCCAAGAATGGCTGGTGCCTGTGCGTTGACTGCCTGGGCAAGCTCAGGTTCGCTTTCTGCCTTGTCGACTGCGGTATAGGCGGCGGGGTTAATGATCAGGTCCGGTTGTACCTCCCTGACGAGTGCGCGGATTGCATCAGGCTGGGCGAGGTTGCACTCCTGGCTGCCAACCGCAACTATCTGTCCTAGAGGAGCCAGTGCCCGCTGCAGTTCAAATCCCAGTTGTCCGTTTTTGCCAGTAAGGAGAATTTTCATGCGGATTCACCATACTGTTGTTCTATCCATTTTCGGTATTCGCCGCTGGTAATGCCTTGAACCCATTCCTGGTTGTCCAGGTACCAGTGCACGGTTTTTTCTATGCCGGTGGCAAAGGTCTCTGCCGGTCGCCAGCCCAGCTCCTGTTCGATCTTGCGGGCGTCAATGGCGTAGCGACGATCATGGCCAAGGCGGTCGGTCACATAGGTAATCAAACGGGAATAGCTACCAGCAGGATCTGGGCGTAGTGTATCCAGTAAATCGATAACCAGCTGGACAATCTCGATATTGGCCATCTCGTTCCAGCCACCGATATTGTAGATTTCGCCAACCTGTCCCGCCTCAAGTACTCGTCGAATGGCAGTGCAATGATCTGCTACGTAGAGCCAATCACGAATTTGACGCCCATCTCCATAAATTGGCAAAGGTTTTCCAGCCAGGGCGTTGGCTATAATCAAGGGGATCAGTTTTTCAGGAAATTGGTAGGGGCCGTAATTGTTGGAACAGTTACTGGTGGTGACGGGTAAGCCATAGGTATGGTGCCAGGCCCGTACCAGATGATCGCTCGCGGCCTTGCTGGCGGAGTAGGGGCTGTTGGGCTGATAGAGGTTGGTCTCTGTGAAGGGCGCGTCGTCGGGGAGAAGAGAGCCATAGACCTCATCGGTACTGACATGATGAAAGCGGAATTGATTTTTGCTGTTTTCATCAAGCCCTGACCAATACGTTCGTGCTGCCTCAAGCAGGGTAAATGTGCCGTCGATGTTGGTCCGCATGAAAGCTGCTGGGCCATGGATGGAGCGATCCACATGGCTTTCTGCGGCAAAATGGACAATGGCTCGGGGCCTGTGCTGCTGAAGGAGTTGGTCTATGAGCTCGTTGTCGCAGATATCACCTTGAACAAAGATGTGTCGAGGATCTTTATCCAGGGAGACAAGATTTTCCAGGTTCCCGGCATAGGTGAGTTTATCAAGATTAATGACCGGCTCATCGGATTGTTCCAGCCAGTCGAGCACAAAGTTACTGCCAATGAAACCAGCACCGCCGGTAACAAGAATAGACATAGCTTACCTCATTTTTTACAGTTGTCCCGTCTCATCAAGGCATACTCTAATCTGCCGTTTGCCCCCTGAATCGATAACGATGCAGCAATGGATTCATTTTTGGTGCATGCCCCTTTCATCGTCACGGGGTGGGGGTTACTGGAGTTGCATAGCCAGCTGAGTGAGTGTGGGCACGAGGAAGCTCTGTAAAAATACAATTGCCAGAATCAGGATCATGGGGCTGAGATCCAGCCCACCCATGATGGGCACATAGCGGCGAATGCGCATCAGTACCGGGTCAGTCACCTGGTGGAGGAAGCGGACAATAGGGTTGTAGGGATCCGGATTGACCCAGGAGAGAACTGCGCGGGCAATCACAATCCAGATGTAGGCGCTGAGGACGACATTGAGGAGTTTGGCAATAGCCAACAGAAAGTTACCAAGCATAAACATTACAACACCTTATAGGTTTTAGTTCTATCAATTGTGTTTCTACTATTCTGTCGCGGGCATGACAGCGACAGATATTTTTTTGATTACCACCAAAGCTCAGCTGAGCACGCACCCCATAATCAGATAAAGGGCGATGCACTTGCTGTAGGGTGGGCAGAGCGCTGTTTTCTGCCCACCCTACAAAAACAGTGCTCAATCAACAGTGCGTCTCATCGCGGGCATGATCAGCAACAAGTACTCGAGTTGAGGTTCAGTGGTCAATAAATGTTTTTTACGAGTTTGTGATGAAAGCCCGAAAGTATAAGTGGTTACAGGTAGCTTAGGTTTGGATCATCGTGGTGTTTCGCTATAGATCTACTATGAGAAATGCCGCGATGATTCAAAGATGAGTGCCTGTAGCCGCTTATGCTCAGGCCACTTTGCTGCCTGGTTTGATCTCCCCCGCCACCGTACTCACCACCAGGCGAGTGGTTCCATCGGCCATCTCTTCCTTGGCGGCCAGTACCATCCCCTGCGAGGGAATTCCCATGAGTTTGGCAGGCTTCAAGTTGGCAACCACAATCACCTTTTTACCCACCAGTTCATCGGGCGCATAATACTCAGCAATCCCGGCAACGATGGTTCGTTCTTCAGGTGCCTTGACGTTTAACTTAAGGAGTCTATCAGATTTTGCGACCTTTTCTGCAGCAACGATCTCGGCCACCCGCAAATCAATAGCCTTAAACTGATCAAAGCTGATCAATCCCTCGGGCAAAGGTTCTTCAGCTGTCTTTTTGTTTTTCTTGCTCTTGGTGATCGGCTGTTGCTTAGGCTGTTCGTCCTTTTTTTGATCAACGCGGGGAAAGAGCTGGGAAACCTTGTCTATGGTTGTGCCCACAGGAATATCTCCCCACTCTTTGATCTGATCCAGGGTAGCATTGGCAAAACGTGATTCCATGCCTAAGGCAACAGCCATTTTCTGAGCAGTTGTCGGCATAATCGGGCCAAGGACCAATGCGATCTTCCACAGGGATTCCGCTAAAAAGTAGAGGACGGTCTGCAGGCGATCGGCCTGGCGTGGATTCTTTGCCAGCTCCCAGGGAGCATTCCCTACAATATAGCGATTTAACAGGCTGATGACCTCCCACACGGCCCGCAAAGCCTTGTGAAAGTGAAAGCTGTTCATATTTTCCTCGTACTGAACAAACATGGCAGAAAGCGCACTCATCAACTCTCGGTCTTCGGGAGTGAGCATGGAGGAATGCTCTCGTTCGGGAATTTTACCCTCGGCGTATTTGGCGATCATGGTCAGCGATCGGGAAAAGAGATTACCCAGGTCATTGGCCAGGTCGGCATTGTGGCGAGCGAGGATAGCATCGCTTGAAAACGATGAGTCGAGCCCAAAGCTCATGTCGCGCAGGACAAAATAGCGGACCGTGTCCACGCCGTAGGTCTCGACCAGCTCTTTGGGGCGAATGACATTGCCAATAGATTTTGACATTTTGGTGGAATCTACATTCCAGTAGCCGTGCACATGGAGCCGTTTATACGGCTCGAGCTCTAAGGCTCGGATCATGGTCGGCCAGTAGATTGCATGGGGTTTGAGAATGTCTTTGGCAATCACATGTTCTGCCGCCGCCCAGTATTTGTCAAAATCTGCTCCGTCTGGGTAACCAATGCCGGTGAGATAGTTAATCAGGGCGTCAAACCAGACATAGGTGACGAAGTTTGCATCAAAGGGTAGGGGGATGCCCCAAGTCAGGCGAGAGGTCGGCCTGGAAATACATAAGTCCTCCAGTGGCTCGCTCAAGAAAGAAAGCACCTCATTTCGATAGCGTTCCGGAGTAATGAACTCCGGATTGGCCTTGATGTGGTCAATGAGCCAATCCTGGTACTTGGACATGCGGAAAAAATAGTTCTGTTCGGCAATTTCCTGAGGTTCGACCTGGTGATCGGGACATTTGCCGTCAACCAACTCTTTTTCGGTGAGAAAACGCTCACAGCCCTTGCAATAATGGCCGGAGTACTCACTGAAATAGATGTCACCCTGGTCGTAGACCCGCTGGAGAATATCCTGCACGGTCTTGATATGGTCACTGTCTGTGGTGCGGATAATGTTATCTGGCTGCACCGTGAGCACCGGCCAGGTCTCACGAAAGGTTGCAGAAATGCGGTCAACATACTCCCGCGGTGTCTCTCCTGCTTTGTTTGCGGCTTCGGCTATCTTTTCACCATGCTCATCGGTACCGGTCTGAAAGCGGACATCATCGCCGCAGAAACGGCGAAAACGGCTGTAAGTGTCAGTAACAATTGTGGTGTAGGCATGTCCCAGGTGGGGCATAGCGTTAACGTAATATATGGGGGTAGTGACGTATGTTGGCATGGTCTTGGTCTGTGTGTGCAAATCTAATGATAGTATAAAAACGAGTCGTTTTGCGTGGGATAGGTAGTTGTCCTGTGCCCACACATTCTCAGATACAAAGGGCAAAACTCGGTAAGCTGCGAATTTGGTCGCGGGCATGGCCCGCTCCTTTTAAAAACTCAGCTTGAAGTGTCGTTATCGTCGCTGTCTGCTTTCTGCGTTTTCCCATGCCCTTTTTTGACAGGGGGCTTGCGCGGCGGGCTTTTGGGGACGGGGTCGGCGGCTCGCCATTCTTCCTCATCCAAGATACGTTCTTCGCCCTGGCAGGTTGCCGCAATCTTACCCAGTAGAGGCATCTGGCGGGTTACATAATAGGTCTTTCCTTCAAAAAGAATATGGCGTCCAACCCTGGGCATGCCTTTTTTCATGACCCGATAGTTGTCGTATTCATAGGTCAGGCAGCAAAGCAGCCGATTACAAAGACCGGATATTTTGGCGGGATTTAGGGGTAGATCCTGGGCCTTGGCCATCTTGATGGAGACAGAGTCAAACTTGGTGAGAAAGGAGGTGCAGCAGAGCTCGCGCCCGCAGGCCCCCAGCCCTCCGGTCATCTGCGTTTCATGGCGTACGCCTATCTGGCGCATTTCCACGCGGGTACGGAATTCCTGGACCAGAGCTTTGACCAGTTCTCGAAAGTCGACCCGGCTTTCCGCTGTAAAGTAAAAGATGATTTTCGAGCGGTTGAAGAAGCGTTCCACCCGAACCAGATTCATCGGCAGTTGGAGCCGATCGATATGCGAGCGACAGATGTTAAACGCCTCCTGCTCTTGGGCGGGGAGTTGTTCATACTGCTGCAGCTCTTCTTCATTGGCCCTGCGCTGAATGCGGTAGCTGACAGGCCGCTCTACACTCGGGTCTTCTGATTTGGCGGTCCGGTTGATAATAGTCGCGGGTTCCATGCCATGATCTGTACGGACTAAGACGATATCTCCGCGGCCGAGATCCGGCTCTACAGTGCCTGCGGTAAATTCTTGTCCCTCGTGCCGAAAGCGGATTTTGAAAAAATCCTGGGAGATACCTTCTGTACTCTCCTGTTCACCCGGAAGAGTGGGCTCGGCTTGTTGTGCGTCTGTTTCGTCGCTCATGCTGGTGTATGTATAAAGAATTGCCGCCTTCCTGATTCCCCCTGTGAGGGAAAGTAGGGGGCTGCAAAGTTGAGGGAATCAAAAAAAATGCAAAATACCTATGCTGCATAGGTTCCTTCGTCACCACCAACCTACAACGCTTGCTGAGAGCATGGTAGGTTGGTGATGACGAAGGAACCCCAACAGGGAATAATCAAAGAGAGCTGAACAACCATCAATACTATCAGATGATTGCTCGCAGAACCTGGCATCACGAATTCAGGTCAAAAAGATCCAATAACAGCACTTCGCAGGTCAGGCCTCGATTACAGTTTCTGGCAAGTGCTTGTTCTGCCAGATCAATAGCGGACATCTTAGCAGATAGACGCTCCAAATTCCAGCGTTCTCTTGCTTGGAGCACCTCAGGAGAAAAGGACAGAGCCCTGCTGTTTGTGCGGGCTGCCATGGCATCTTTGAGAAAAATACGCAGGAGCATCAAAAGAGGATCCAAGCTCTCTTTGGCCTCGGCCAGTGTCATGGCAAGGCTGAGCGCTTGCTCCACGCGCCTGGCTCGGCTGGTAGGCGGAGAGAGCAGGGATCTGAGCAGCGTGGTGTAGAGCGGTAACGTTCCTTCCGTTTCCAGTGCCAATGCCTGACCTGGGCACCCATCCGACAGGGCCGCAAGAGTGGTGCAGTCTTCCGGGGACAGTTCCGGACGGTGCATACTGATAAGGCTGGCCGCTGCATCAAGGGGCAGGGGGGAGAAGGGGATTACCTGGCAGCGGGAGGTAATGGTATCAAGCAATCCGCTTGAGGTTGCACCGATGAGGATGAGTATATTATCGGGAGGCGGTTCTTCTAAAATTTTTAAGAGGCTGTTGCCCGCTTCCCGTCGCATGGTGTGCACATCCTCGATCAGGACGACGCGTTGCTCACTTTCAAAGGGAGAAAAGGTGAGCGCCTTTTTCATCTTCCGAATCTGATCGATTTTGATAGCGGCACCATCGGGTTTGATCTCCAGCAGATCTGGATGATTACCTGAGGCAAATTTGATGCAGCTGGGGCAGCTCCCGCATGGCTCAAGGCTGTCAGGTTTTCGGCAGAGCAAAACGGCTGCCAAGGCGCGGGCGGCCGTGGTTTTGCCGACCCCGTCAGGGCCGGCAAAGAGGTAGGCATGAGCAAGTCGGCCGCTGGTGATTGCCCTGGAAAGCAGAGTGATTGCTTTGTGCTGGCCTTGAATGTTTAGAAGAGACACGTCTTAAAAGAGGGACTGTTGGCGGTGGTCAATCAGGTTCTTCTTCTTGTTGTTGCTGCCGTGTTCTCCTTCACCTTTGGGATGAAGGTCGGTGGGGCGAAAGGGAGAGTGTGCACCAGGATCGTTCTCACTGTTTTCGTCTGTCCCTTGCAGGTAAAGAAAGCGTTCCAGGTGGCGCTGGTACTCTGACCATTGCCAGTCAGCTCCCTGCATTTTTGCCTGGAGCCCCTGCAGGTAATTCATTTTGGCATCCATGTCGTCCAGCTGGTTGAGCAGGATGGCCTCCGGTGTCATAGGGAGAACAGGGGAGCCATAGGCGTACTGCCCATGGTGGCTGAGTACCATGTGAATCAGCTGGTCAACCTGTTCGCTTGCAATTTGCGGAACCTGGGGGGCCGCTTGCCGAACCAGTTCGACCCCGAGGACCAGATGGCCAACCAATCGCCCTTTATCTGTGTAACCAAAAGGAGGGCGAGTAAAGTCAAACTCTTCGATTTTGGCCAGATCATGCAACAGGGCACCGCAGACCAGCATATCGCGGTTGATCAGTGGATAGTGTTCTGCCGCCTTACAGGCCATGCCAACAATGGAGAGGGTATGTTCGATTAAGCCCCCGATATAGGCATGGTGCATTTTTTTGGCTGCCGGAGCCCTCTGGAATTTTTCCCGGGTTTCCCCAGAAAAAATAGTCTGCATCAGGTGTTGTAATGGTTGATCGCTGATGCTTGCAAGAATCAGCTCCAGCTCTTTGGCCATCTCTGTGAGGGGGCGAGGGCTTGCGGGCATGTAGTCTGCAAGATCCACCATGGCTTCATCAACCTGCTGGAGCGTGTTGATGGTAAGCTGCATCTGCTCACGAAATGGTTTGGCCGTAGCCTGGACCTGGATGAAGTTCCCCTCTGCCGCAGCATCTGCGAACTGATCGGCATTATCCCAAACCCGGGCTTCTATCTCCCCGCTACGATCCATGAGGCCAAGAGCCAGGTACGGTTTGCCGGCCTTGGTTTCTGCGACCGATTTCCTGGAAACCAGAAAAACTTCCTGCAGCTGCTGTCCCGCGACGAGCTGATTGATAAAGAGCGATTTACTCGGTACGCTCATACTGCTGCCTCCCTGTGGTGCATTTGTTCCCCGTCATTTTTCAAATTGAGCAAAAATGTTCATGAGAAATTCGGGTTAGACATTAAAGCGGAACAGAATGCAGTCACCGTCAGCCACTACATATTCTTTACCTTCCGAGCGCATGACACCCTTGTCGCGGGCAGCCGACTCGGAACCACAGGTGATATAATCGTTATAGGCGATAACCTCGGCCCGGATAAATCCGCGTTCAAAATCAGAATGAATTTTGCCTGCGGCCCCCGGTGCCTTGGTTCCCTTGGTGATGGTCCAGGCGCGGGTCTCTTTCTCTCCCACGGTGAAGTAGGTGATCAGGCCTAGAAGCGCATACCCCGCCTTGATGAGTCGGTGTAAGCCTGGCTCCTCCATCCCCATGTCCTGAAGAAATTCTTTCTGTTCTTCTGCATCTAACAGGCTCAGTTCCTGCTCAATGGCTCCGGCGATCATGACCATGGACGCATTTTCAGCATCTGCTGCCTTGGAGAGGCGAGCAACGTATTCGTTGCCTGTCGCCAGATCACTTTCGTTGACATTGGCCACATACAAAACTGGTTTGGTTGTCAGAAGGCAGAGTTCGCGCAAGAGTGCAGCCTGCTGATCGTTTTCAGGAGTGACGATACGAGCAGGTTTGCCCTCATCAAGCACCGCGCGGACGGTATCGAGAAAGGCGACCTCCGCAATCATTTTTTTGTCGCCGGATTTTGCCTGATTGCGGCTTTTGGCAAGGCGACGTTCCACGGTATCCAGGTCGGCCAGTACCAGCTCCATGGAAATAACCTCCATGTCGCGGATTGGGTCAAGGGAGCCGTCCACATGAACAATGTTGTCGTCTTCAAAACAGCGGACAACATGTAAAATGGCATCAACCTGACGAATATGCCCCAAAAATTGGTTGCCCAGTCCCTCGCCCTGGCTTGCGCCTTTGACCAGGCCAGCGATATCGACAAATTCCATCTGGGTTGCGATCTTGCTGCGGGTTTTGGCAAGCTCCGCAAGCTTGTCGAGTCGTTCGTCCGGTACGGGAACAATTCCGACATTGGGCTCAATGGTACAAAATGGATAGTTTTCTGCAGCAATGGCTGCCGCTGTCAAGGCATTAAAGATAGTTGATTTACCCACATTGGGCAGGCCGACTATTCCGCAACGAAATCCCATGGAATCCTCTAATAAGTGGCAATAATAAAGCAAATCCAGCCGTGGTAAGAACAAAGAGCGCCTTGCCCTGGCCGATATATTGTGTGTATATAGTCTAGAGAATGCGAGAGCATTCAGCGGTACCCCTTGGTCGCACACGGGGAAACCGGTGCTCTGTGATACACTATCTCTCGGATTTTGTGCAAGCCTTATGAAAATAGATATTCTCATCAGTAACTGTACCCTCCTGCCTAATCCTGGGGAAGTCGCACTCGTCACCCCCGGATATATAGCCATTTCCGGTGATCGTATCGCAGCTTTGGGGCCTATGGATTCCTGCCCGATTTGTGAGGGGGCTGTTCAGGTGGACGGGCAGGGGCAGCTGGCCATGCCTGGTTTGGTCAACGGCCATGCCCATTCTCCGATGACACTTTTCCGAGGGATGGCTGATGATCTTGAGCTCATGACCTGGCTGACAAAACATATTTTTCCGGCTGAGGCTCAAATGGTCGAGCCGGAGATGGTGTACTGGTGCAGCAAGCTGGCTGCGGCTGAGATGTTACTCAGTGGTACGACGACAGTGGCCGATGGTTATTTTTTGGAAGATGAGGTCGCTCGTGCTTGCTCGGAGGTGGGGATGCGTTGCGTGGCAGCACAGGCAGTCATTGATTTCCCCGCACCCGGGGTTGCAGACCCCACTCAAAATATTGCGGTGGCGGAGAGGTTTCTGGAGCGCTGGCAGGGGCGGGACCCGCTCATCACTCCCGCACTTTTTGCTCATTCTCCCTACACCTGTTCCAACCTGACCCTGCAACGGGCAAAGGAGGTCGCCCGCCGTTATCAGGTGCCATTTTTTATCCATCTCGGCGAAACCTCACAGGAGCAGGGACAGATAGCAGATCCCCAGGGGGAGACCCCCCTGTTGCATCTGGATGCACTGGGAATACTCGACTCGAACACGATTTGTGTTCACAGTGTCTGGTTAAGTGATGAGGACCTGCTGGTGCTTAAAAAACACAATGCTTCAGTGATCAGTTGCCCTCAAAGCAATGCAAAGCTGGCCTCAGGGCGAGCCCCCCTTGAACGCATGCTTGAACTGGGGATACGGGTGGGGCTGGGGACAGATGGCGCCGCATCTAATAACAGCCTCGATCTTTTTCGCGAGATGGAGTATGCCGCCTTGCTCCACAAAGTACATCCAGAACGGCCGACAGCTCTGCCTGCACGTGATGTATTACACATGGCAACCCAGGGTGGGGCGGATGTGGTTGGTTTGGGGACCTCTATAGGGCGGCTTGTGCCAGGAGCGCAGGCGGATATCATTCTCATTGATTTGAACAGGCCGCATCTGCAACCTTTTCATGGTCCCGATCTATTAGTCTATAGTCGAAGTGGTGGTGACGTGCGTTATGTCATCGTCAATGGCAGGCTGGTGGTACGGGATGGGGGGGTGGTTACACTCGACCTGGAAGAGGTGCTTTCGAAGGTGCGTAGTTTAGCCGTTCAGGTGGGGGCATTGTCGTAAAAAAAGAAAACGCCCATTCGTCAGTCTTCCTTCATTGCCCGTAACTAGCCGGTTAAAAGGCGTTGATCGATTAGTCACGAACAGTGAGTGCCGTTATGAAATTTGGCGCAACGGCAGTAAGGTCTGCGAATGAGCGTTTGTTGCCCTGTTCCCCGGATGGTGTTGGGAACATGACAGGTTTGCTGCAGATCGTAGCGTTTTATTTCCACCAAATCATGCGCTTGGGGGGGTTGCCAAACGATTCAAAGGTGTCGCCAGACTCACTCAGGACAGCGTCAAGCTCTTCGATGCTGAATTCGTAACCGTCTTCTTTTGCCAGTGCGATAAACTCATCTTTGGTTTTAAGTACATCGTACTTGCTGCGAAGTGCCTCGTCAGACCCGCCTGCAATTAACAACTCTTCTACTTTATCTTTAGACATCGATCTTCTCCTTTTTTTCCTTCATGTTGTGAACTGCGCCTTATGGCTAAGAGTGTGAAAACTTTTTGATACTTTTCTCTTAAGCATGATTGGTGCCAATTTTATTTCGAGAAATTTAGTATGTAAAAACAACGTTTTCGTAGGCGCCGGTTGTGGCAGATGCTGCGAGGATTGTTGTGATTGGCACAAAAATGTTAATCTGTGTCGTGTATGTTACAAAACTGGAGGGTTCTCTGGGCGAAAGCGGAAAGAAATGAATATAAAGGCTTTTTTCTCCCAATCTGTGGTGGTTTATCCGCTTTCAAGGTGACAAGGTTTTTATTCTCGGAATATCGTCTATATGCCTGTAGCATACATTTTTTTCTCGTTCGTGCGTGGGGAGAAATTCTGTATTTTAAGAGGCCCGTTTGTTGGGTATCACGGTAAAAAATCATAAAAATTGCTTGACTCAAAAAAATAGCTAAGTTATAAAAACCAATTTTAACCACAGTGCGGTCAAGGTAATTCCTGATAGGCAGAGCACACAGGTTTGCGGGTGAGCAGTGCGATGGTATCTTTCATTTTCTCCCCCACCTTTCAGCCAGTTTTACTTAACCTAATGCGCACGGAGTTGCAGAGTCAGCTGTAACTCCTTTTTTTATTCAAGAACGACGATAAAACGGCTATAACTACGCGAGCGACCCAGCGAGCGACTTGCAAGCGGCAATTGAGGAACGCGTCATGAAAAAGGATCTGAAAAAAGTACGGAATATCGGTATCAGTGCCCATATCGACTCGGGTAAAACTACCCTTACCGAACGTATTCTGTTTTATACCCAACGCATTCATGCAATCCATGAGGTTCGTGGTAAAGATGGTGTTGGTGCAACCATGGACTCTATGGAGTTGGAGAAAGAGCGCGGTATTACTATTCAATCCGCTGCAACCTACTGCTCCTGGAAAGATCACGCGATCAACATCATCGATACCCCCGGTCACGTTGACTTTACCATTGAGGTAGAGCGTGCCCTGCGTGTTCTCGATGGTGCGGTACTGATTCTCTGTTCTGTTGGTGGTGTTCAGTCCCAGTCCATCACTGTTAACCGGCAGATGACCCGTTACAAGGTACCGCGTATCGCCTTTATTAATAAGTGTGACCGTACCGGTGCCAACCCTTACCGTGTCACCCAGCAGCTGCGTGATAAGCTCCAGCTCAACGCCATCATGCTGCAGATGCCCATTGGTCTTGAATCTGATCTCGAGGGAATGGTCGATCTGGTCACCATGAAAGCTGTCTACTTTGACGGCGATCAGGGTGAGAAAATTCGTCTAGAGGAGATTCCGGCTGAACTGATGGATGAGGCGCAGGTGAAACGTGAGGAGCTGCTGGATGCTGTTTCCATGTTCTCCGACGAGCTGATGGAAAAAATGCTCGAGGAAGAGGACATTCCCGAGGAAATGATCCACGAAGCAATCCGTCGCGGAACCCTGTCCCTTGAGCTGACCCCGGTTATGATGGGTTCTGCCTACAAAAATAAAGGTGTGCAGGTTCTTCTGGACGCAGTTAACAGCTATCTGCCGTGCCCGACCGACGTTGAGAACACTGCCCTTGATCTGGACAAGGAAGAGGCTGAGGTAACTGTCAGCAACGATTCCGACGATCCAATGGTTGCCCTGGCTTTTAAACTGGAAGACGGTCGTTATGGTCAGCTGACCTACATTCGTACCTACCAGGGAACCATCCAGAAAGGCGATACCATTATCAATACCCGTACAGGCAAGAAAGCCAAGGTCGGGCGTCTGGTTCGTATGCACGCCGACAGTATGGAGGAGATCGATGGAGCAGGTGCCGGTGATATCGTGGCCCTCTTCGGTATCGACTGTGCCTCCGGTGACAGTTTCTGCCATCCGGGCGTGAACCTCTCCATGAGCTCCATGCATGTCCCCGCTCCGGTTATCTCCCTGGCCATCAACCCGGTGGATAACAAGGCGCAGATCAACATGTCCAAAGCGCTCAACCGCTTCACCAAAGAAGACCCGACCTTCAAAACCTTTGTTGATCACGAGACCAACGAGACCATCATCTCCGGTATGGGCGAGCTGCACCTCGAGGTCTACATCGAGCGCATGAAACGCGAGTACAAGGCTGAAGTTGAGGTTGGTGCACCGCAGGTTGCTTATCGTGAGACCATCACCCAGCAGGCTAACTTCGATTACACCCATAAAAAACAGACCGGTGGTTCCGGTCAGTATGGTCGTGTTGCCGGTTTCCTTGAGCCGTTGGAAGAGGGCGAGTACGAGTTTGTGGATAATATCGTGGGTGGTGTTATCCCCCGCGAGTTTATCAGCTCTTGTGACAAGGGTTTTCAGAAAGCTCTTGCCAAGGGTACCCTTATCGGTGCACCCATTACCGGTGTGCGTGCAACCATCAATGATGGTAGCTACCATGCGGTTGACTCCTCGGATGTTGCCTTCCAGACTGCTTCACTGGGTGCCTTCCGTCAGGGATATGCCAAAGCTAATCCGGTCATCATGGAGCCGATCATGAAGGTTGCCGTTGAAGGACCTTCCGAGTTCCAGGGCGCAATCATGGGTAGCCTCAACCAGCGTCGTGGTGTCATCATCGGTACCTTTGAAGAAGGCAACTACACCGTTGTCGAGGCTGAGATGCCTCTGGCTGAAATGTTTGGTTACTCAACCACCCTTCGTTCCCTGACCCAGGGTAAGGCGGAATTCACCATGGAATTTGCCACCTACAAGCAGGTCCCCCGCAGTGTGTCAGATGAGTTGAGTAAAGCCTACGCTGAGCAGAAAAAGGATGCATAACCGGATCTTGCGTTTATATAGTTAATACGTAAGAGTAAACCGATACGAGGTCGAATTATGGGATACGAACCATTGGTACAACAGAATCCGCTGCGGGTTCTGAATATGAGTCGAGAGAATAATCAGATGGGCCTGGTTATGGCCCGCGCTGGTCTGGGGAAAACTGCACTGTTGGTGCAGATTGCTCTGGATGCAATCCTTCGCGGTAAACGCGTCATCCATGTCAGCATTGGCGAGTCCATCGATAAAACCAAAAGCTGGTATGACGATATTTTACAGGTGATCCTTCAGGAGCACACAGTGACCCGTCCGCATGAGCTGATTGATATGGTTGCCCAGCACCGGATGATCATGACCTTCAAAGAGGCTGCTTTTACCCGTTCGCGTCTGGAAGAGCGTCTCAATGATCTGGTCCTGCAAGACATCTTCCGTCCCAACTGCCTGATCGTTGATGGCTTTGATTTTGACAAAGCGGATCGTGGCGACCTGGAAGATATCAAAAACCTGCTTGAAAGCATGAATATGCAGGCTTGGTTTTCTGCAATTTCCCACCGCGAGGACGAGCGTATTTCTCCCACCGGTGTACCTGCCCCCTGCCATGAGACCGATGATCTTTTTGACATGGTCGTTCTGCTCAAACCGCAGTCCAACGCGACCATTCAGCTTGATATCATCCGTAACTCCGGTGAGCAGGTTGAAGGCGGTAAGAGCATGAACCTGGATCCCACCACTATGATGGTACAAGAAGGGTAAGTCTCTCAGACTTCGTTTATTAAGGGCTGCTGGCGTACGACGCTGGCAGCCCTTTTTTTATACCCTGAATCCGTGCGAGTGAGTGGTCGGAGGATCTGACAGCTCTCCCATTGCCGGATTGCAAGGAATGGGGTACTCTCTTCTAATTCATGAATCATAATTTTATATGATTACCACTAAACCTCAGCTGTAGGTTACAAACAGCGAGATCCCTCACTTACGTTCGGGATGACATTGATGTTGCTGTCATAGCAAGGGCGTACTGCACCTCCCGGGTGTCATCTCGACCAAAGGGAGAGATCTCATCTTTTCTGGCTGTGCACTGATGGTAATCAAATTATTTTATTGTTACGTGCCTACATGGATTCAGATAACTTTATTCAGTTCAGAGTAAACAATGCATTTTCGTCCCTGTATAGACCTGCATGATGGTCGGGTGAAGCAAATAGTTGGCTCCAGTCTCAGAGAAGATCAGGCCAGTTTGCAGACTAATTTTTCCTCGGAACTTCCTCCCGCCTATTATGCTGATCTTTATCGACGCGACAATCTTCAAGGTGGCCATATTATCATGCTCGGTCCAGGGAATGTGACGGCGGCCACAGAAGCGCTAGCTGCCTGGCCAGGTGGCATGCAGGTCGGTGGTGGGATCACCGGTGAAAATGCACGGGACTGGTTGTCACGGGGTGCTTCCCATGTCATTGTGACCTCTCATGTCTTTCATGGAGGCAAGCTGGACCAGAGCCGGTTACAGCGTCTGGTTGAAACCGTAGGGAAAAACCGACTGGTTCTGGATTTAAGCTGCCGCTGGCGCGATGATGGCTACTATGTGGTGACGGATAGGTGGCAAAAATTTACCGAGTTGAAGATCAATGCTCAGATCCTTGAACAGCTGGCCTGCTTTTGTGATGAGTTTTTGGTGCATGCCGTGGATGTCGAAGGAAAATGTATGGGGATAGATACTCGCTTGCTGGAAATACTAGCCAAAAGTGTACCTGTTCCGACCACCTATGCAGGTGGTGTTGCCCGTATGAGCGACCTTGAGCAAATTGATACAAGTGGTGGTGGCCGTATCGATGTCACGGTTGGTTCAGCACTTGATATTTTTGGGGGCAGTGGGCTTCGATACGAGGATGTGGTCAGCCGGTATGGAGTCTGAAGAGAATAGACGGGAACAACAATTAACTGAATTGAAGTTGTTGGTACCCGATGACCTGTACCGTGCTTTTCAGCGTTGTCTCTGGATAGAAATTCATGAAACGGGCACAAGTCAACTTGCGTTAATGGAAGAGGTTGTGAAAGATTTTCTCATGAAACACGGTTGTTAATCTACTGAAAATTCGAGCCCTTTGCTTGACCTGCCCCAATCGTTCATTTATTATACCTGAATTCGTGACAGCGGGTAGTTGCCCTATAATTGTTCTTGCACGTTGGGGATGCTGAAACGAGATGACTCCCTTCAGGAAGCCTTCTTCACAGACGATGTTGAGTGAAAGCAGACTGAGCACCTGAGAGGGCTAACACTTTTCCCTGTCTTTTCCATGTACCTGTCTCAATGAGCGATCGAGAAAAACAAATAAAAAAATTACGCAGTTTTGTCGAAAAAATGCCTAGTCTTTCGACAACCGTGGGAAAGGTGCTGGAGATTTGCAGCCGACCCGACACTGCTCCCAATGACCTAAATAAGGTTATCTCGCTTGATCCTGTTCTTACCGGGCAGGTCCTGAAGCTGATCAATTCAGCGTATTACTCGCTGATGAATAAGGTAACATCACTGACTCGAGCCATCATCATGCTCGGTCTCAACACCGTGAAAAACCTTGCCCTGTCGACAGCGATCATTCGTTGTGTTGGCCAGGCTAAAAAATCAAAATCACTGCCAATTAAAGATTTCTGGGCCCATTCGATCAGTGTAGGGGTGATGGCAAAATTGCTGGCAGCTGAGCAAGGCATTCCCTTGGCCGAACGGGAAGAGTATTTCGTGGCTGGACTGCTGCATGACCTGGGCAAGGTGCCTTTTGGGGACGAGTATGCAGATGTTCTCAAGACTGCTCAACAAGAAACCACCCCGCTGAAACAGGTTGAGCAGGAAATGATGAACATCGACCACGAGGAAGTCGGTCAGATGATCGCCTCCAAGTGGAAGCTCAATTCCGCCATCACCGATGCCATCTGCCATCATCATGCGCCTGAAGAGGCAGAAAAAGAGAATCGGGGCCTGGTCGCAACCGTAGCTTTGGCCGATTTTTATGTATGCCTGTTTGATATCGGGTATGCGGGCAACCGCTACCCGGATGAAAACCAGCTGGAATCGCTCTTACAATTGTGTGGGCTCAAATGGGAGACAGTGGCAGGGCTGACTGACGCCGTTGATGCTGAAATCTCGAAAGCTGAAATATTTCTTCAGGTTTAAGGCGGCATGGCTGTTTAACGACCAAGGAGAGACACCGATGATCAAGGTGAAATTTTGGGGGGTACGCGGGTCCATCCCCTGTCCCGGTCCCCAGACGATGAAATACGGAGGCAATACCGCCTGTATCGAACTGCGTTTTCCTGAAGTCAACCGCCACATTATCATTGATGCCGGGTCTGGTATACGTGAACTGGCCAGTTATATGTTGTCCCATGATCTCCCCAACGGCCCCATCTCCACAGAGATCTATCTTTCCCATACCCATTGGGATCATATTATGGGGTTCCCTTTCTTTGTGCCAGCCTATATCCCGGGTTCAACAATCAAGGTGTTCGGTCCCGTCACCTACGAAGATGAGCCTCTTGAAGATATAGTCGGTGGCCAGATGAAATACCGTTATTTTCCGGTAAATATGGGAGAGTTGGCCGGGTCTATTGAGTACAAACGACTCAAAGAGGAGCCGCATATTGATCTTGGAGATGGGATTACCCTGTCGACCACTATTATTAATCATCCCATCACCGCTCTTGGTTATCGTTTTACCTTTCGGGATGCCGTTTTCTGTACAGCCTATGACACCGAACCCTTCCGCAATCTTTTCATAACCGATCCTGACGACCCCTCATATGATGAGTTCATGGCCGCAGAAGGCGAACTCGCTGCCCAGGAACAAAATCAGGTTCTGGAAAATTTTTACAAAGGCGCAGATCTTCTGGTGCATGATGCCCAGTATACTCGGGAAGAATATCTCAAAAATAAGGTCGGCTGGGGGCATACGCCCATCGAAGATGCTATAGCGTCTGCTCGCAGGGCTGGGGTTAAGCAGTTAGCTCTTTTTCATCACGATCCGGAACGGAGTGACGATCAACTCGATGCCATGGGTACAACCTACTGTACCACCGAACCAGGTGACCCCATGAAAATGTTCTTTGTCCGTGAAGGCCAGGAAATTATCCTGGGAGCCGAGTAAAAAAACCTCCCTACATTTTTCTTATTAACCTCCGGTGGAGGAACGCTAATGAATCCGGAAACGCTCGATTGCACGGGCCTGCCCTGTCCTAAACCAGTCCTTTGTGCCAAAGATGCTCTGGCTGCGGGATCATCCTTGATCAAGGTGTTGGTCGATAACGAAGCCTCTCAAAATAACGTAGCTCGATTTGCTCGAAGCCAGGGGCATGAAGCAGCTTTGACCCAAGAAGGAGAGGGCTTGTATGCCGTGACGATTGCTGCCAGCTCTCAGGCTGCTGACACGGCTTTTGACCCCTCTGATTATCAGTGTGCTCTCCCTGAGCGGTGCAAAATGATTTATGTTATTTCCTCTGATTCCATGGGGCGAGGATCCGATCAGCTCGGTTGGGCCCTATTACAAACCTACGTTCAGACCATAAAGGATGTCGTGCCTCTTCCCAGCAAGGTCGTGCTCTATAATGGTGGGGTCAAGCTGGTCACAACGGAGTCCGGCGCACTTGATGCTCTGCGTGAGTTACAGGGGAAAGGTGTGGAGATTCTTGCCTGTGGCACCTGCCTTGATTTTTTTGAATTGAAATCTGCACTGCAGGTTGGGCAAATTTCCAATATGCATGAAATTATGACGGCCATGTCCGAGGCGGATAAAATCGTCAGCCCCCTCTAAGGCAAAGGTCCCCTGACTCTTTGTATGCTGTAACAGAAGAAGACAAATATTGGTCGTTGCTGTAAACACATGGCCCCGTCCTTTTCATATACAGGTCACTCCTGGTGAGAATTCGGACTCACTGACATGCCCACTTTTACTCAGCTTTTCTCCCTTCATCAATTAGGACTTCTGCATCTATGAATGTTTCGAATCCGCATCCAGTTCGTCGTTTTCTTCCTTTTGTATGCGTCAGTGTTTTCCTGCTGCTCAGCTTAACCGGCGGGTGCCTTGCCAAAAAGGCCCCGCCGGAAGTATTTGATACTGACCGAAACGAACTTATTGCTCTTATCCTGAGCCAACAGTTGCCTGCACAGCACTTCAGTCATGAGCCTTTAGATGACAGGCTCTCTCAAAAAGTTTTTGATCTGTATCTGCGGCAGCTTGATCCCCGGAAACGATTTCTATTAGCCGGTGATGTTAAGCAGTTAGGTGCATTTTCGACCCATGTCGATGATGAACTGAGCCGTGGTAATGTTGTTTTGCCTGAAGCTGGGCGTGAGGTCCTTAATGATCGGGTTCGTTTGGTGCAAGGTTTCATTGATCCCCTGCTCAACCACGGTTTTGATTATGAAAAAAAGGAGACTCTGGAGATAGAGCCCAAAAAGCTCGAATACCCCAAAGACAAGGCAGCGCTGAAAGAACGGTGGCGCCTCAGCCTCAAGTTGCAGGTGCTGGAATCATATTTTTCCATCCTTCAGAAAGAGGAAAAGGATGGAAAAAACACAGAACGCATTGTCGATCCTGCCAAGCATGCTGATGAGATCAAAGAGGCGGTGGAAAAAGTGCGGGAGAGCATGCATCGTTCCTTAAGCCGTCTCTTAAATCAATCCCGTCAGGATCACTATGATCGATATTTTGACGCGGTCACCCGAGCGTATGATCCTCACACAGATTATCTCGCCCCCACCTCAAAGGAAGACTTTGATATTCAAATGAGTGGTTCCCTTGAAGGAATCGGGGCTCTGTTGCGAGAAGATGAAGGGCTTATCAAGGTTGTGCGCATCATTCCTGGCAGTGCCGCCAAAAAACAAGGCCAGCTCCAGGCTGAGGATTCCATTTTAGCGGTAGCGGAAAAAAGTGGTGAGCCCGTTGATATCTCCGAGATGCGAATTCGAGAAGCGGTTGGCTATATCCGTGGCCCTAAAGGGACGGAAGTACGCCTCACTGTCCAGAAACCAGATGGTTCTCGTCTCATCATTCCTATTATTCGCGATGTGGTGCGCATTGAAGAAACCTATGTAAGGTCGACGATATTTAAAGAAGGGGGCAATAAATACGGCTATGTACGTATTCCCAGCTTTTACCGCGATTTTGCTGCCCAATCCAATGGTAAAAAAGTACGTAATGTCACAGACGATACCGAGAAAGAATTAGCTAAGCTGCAAAAAGAGCAGGTAAAAGGAATCATTATAGATCTGCGCAATAACGGTGGTGGAGCCCTGACTGACGCTGTGCAGATATCTGGACTCTTTTTGCCCGGTGGCCCGGTCGTCCAGGTAAAAAACTCCCATGGATCCATCCGCGTACTGGAAGATGACGACCCTGCTGTCCAGTACAAAGGGCCGCTTATTGTCCTGGTCAACCAGTTCAGCGCTTCTGCTTCTGAAATTCTTGCTGCAGCACTGCAGGATTATGACCGTGCCTTTATCATTGGTGGCGCCCATACCCATGGCAAGGGGACGGTTCAGGCCATGATGGATCTTAACCGTAACTTGCCGCTTTTTCAGTTGCAGCGCTACGAAGACCTGGGCGCCCTGAAACTGACCATTCAGAAATTTTATCGCATCAATGGTGGTTCCACTCAGTATAAAGGGGTTGAACCAAACCTGGTTGTACCTTCCATGTTTGATTATCTGGAAACCGGGGAGAAATACATGGATTATTCCCTGCCTTGGGACCAGGTTGAATCAGTTGATTATGCCCCCTGGCGTGGAGCACACGTCGACACCAATGCTGCCATCCGCCAGGGAGCAGCCTGGGTCAGCGGCAGCGATGCGTTTGAAAAAATACAAGAAGAGACGGATAAAGCCCGTATTCGGGCGAAAGAAACCAAGCTCGTTCTCAGTTGGGAGAGCATGTGGAACCAGCGGCTGGAGATTGAAACAGCACGAGAAGAAGCGAAAGCCGCAGGCCTGGTTTCAGCGACCGAAAAGGATGGTGAATCCATGGATCCCGAAGAGAAACTGGAGCAACTCGACGAGATCGATCCCTACGTTCAGCTCGCCTTGTATCTCCTTAATGGTGGGGGACCAATGCATGCCGCAGGTGCTCCGAATCAATAAATTTTTATCTTGAAACAAATCAGTAATCATGATAGAGCAATCGGTGCATGAATCCTCATTCATTTTTAATGCGTGGGAGATGTTTGATATACTGAAAGAATTATGCTTTTCGCCCTGCACAATCTTCAGCAAAAATACAGGGGCGACTAAAAGATAGAAACTATGGAACTCAAAGAAGCGCTGGCCGCAAAGAAGAAGGAAATTCTTGGGCTTTGGATCGAGCGGACGCTGGATAGCTATACTTCGCCGGGTTTCTTTAAGAAGGCCACCGATCCTTTTGCCAATCCTGTCGGCTCCAATATTTCGATGGGATTGACCTCGCTCTACGAAGCTATTGCCAGCGGAGAAGGGGGAGAGGCCTATACAAAATCGATTGACCAGGTTGTTCGAATCAGAGCGGTGCAGGATTTCACGCCCGGACAGGCTGTGGCACCGTTTCTGGAACTCAAATGGGTTATCAAACAGGTTTTTTCTGCAGATAAGAAAACCCAACCCCTGCTGGGAGCTCTCGATCAGCTTGATTGTGAAATTGACCGTATTGCTCTGGCCGCTTTTGATGTGTACAGCCAGTGCCGGGAGCAGTTGTACCGCAACCGGGTTGATGAGCTGAAAAGTGGCCGTTCGATATTAACGGATTCGGCTTGTCCGTCTGCTCTTGCCAGAGAGGAGCAGAAAAAGGCCCAGTAGAGTACCGGGAATTGAGCGTGTGTGACCGTCGGATAGCTTCCAGGACGTCCTTGAAGTGATTCCGGCTTTTTATCGTAACTTTTGGAAAGTTATTGTTTAACTCGAATGCGAAGGAGTGATCGATGAAGTACGCCTTCCCTTTGGCGGCAGTTATTGCCCTGGTGTTGATTGCGCTGATCGCGGTGCAGATACCGGGAATGCAATACCTCTTTGGTGTTGTAGTTCCGTATCTCGCTATGGCGCTGTTCTTAGGCGGTTTTTGTTATAGGGTCATCCATTGGGCCAAATCGCCGGTACCTTTCAAAATCCCAACCACCTGCGGCCAGGGCTACTCGCTGCCCTGGATCAAGCAGGACAAGCTCGAGGCACCGGTGAACACCGGACAGGTTGTTGCCCGTATGTTCCTCGAGATCTTTCTGTTCCGTTCGCTGTGGCGCAATACCAAGGCTACAGTCTATCCGGGACCGAAGCTAACCTATGAGTCAAGCAAATGGCTGTGGCTGTTTGGTATCCTCTTCCATTACAGTTTCCTGGTGATCATCATTCGCCACATGCGCCTCTTCCTTGACCCGATTCCTGGAATTGTCTCTTTTATTGAAACTGGCGACTCGCTGCTCCAGATTGGTGCACCTGTCATGTACACCACCGATGTAACCATCATTCTGGCTCTGCTCTTTCTGTTTGCCCGTCGCGTTTTCAATCCCCAGGTCCGCTACATTTCGCTGGTCAACGATTACTTTCCCCTGTTTCTGATTTTCGGCATCTGCACCACCGGTATCCTGATGCGCTTTTTCATTCGTACCGATGTCGATATCAACGCCATCAAGCAACTCGCTGTCGGCCTGGTCACCTTTTCCCCGACCATTGTCGCTGATATCAGCTCACTGTTCTACGTTCATCTTTTCTTAGTGTGCACGCTGCTTGCGTACTTCCCTTTCAGCAAGCTTATGCATATGGGTGGCGTCTTCCTCAGCCCGACCAGAAACATGGCAAACAATTCTCGAATGGTTCGCCACATCAACCCCTGGAACCCGGAGATCAAACCGCATTCGTATGCCGGTTATGAGGATGAGTTCCGTGAGGACATGGTCGAGCAGGGCATACCCGTAGAGAAAGAGTTGCCTGCGCAAGGCGAATGAATAACGCTGGATAACCTCAGAGTATAAGGATAGAGCAATGGCAGTGGTTAAGGTAGATGTGTTGGCACAGAGTGTTGCCGAGGGACCTTCACTGATGACAGGCTCCATTCCAACCAAAAACTGGATGGATGTACCTGCCGTTTTTAAGCCCGGAAATTTTGCATACCCGGCGAAGAAGGAAATAATCGAGTATTTGGACAGCCAGAAAGGCGTTAGTTTCCCAAATGCACGTGAATGGAGCCCTGAAGATGAGGATTGGAAACTCCCTGAGAACTGGAAAGAGATTATCATCCAGGGGATTGCCGATCGTTTAGATCGTTTTCGCTCCTTAAAGATTTTTATGGATTGCTGTGTCCGCTGCGGCGCCTGCGCGGATAAGTGCCACTTTTTTCTCGGCACCGGTGATCCCAAAAACATGCCGGTTCTGCGCGCGGAGCTCCTGCGCTCAGTTTACCGTCAGAATTTCACCCGCGCCGGTAAGATCCTCGGAAAGATGATCGGTGGTCGCGAGATGACTGTAGGCGTGCTCAAAGAATGGTTCATGTACGCCTACCAGTGTACAGAGTGTCGTCGCTGTTCGGTCTTCTGTCCCTACGGTATCGATACTGCGGAAATCACCATGATGCTGCGCGAGCTGCTGCATCTGGTCGGTGTGGGCATTAACTGGGCCATGGAGCCGGTTGCCAACTCCAACCGCACCGGTAACCACATGGGCCTCACCCCGCAGGCTTTCAAAGGCAACGTCGAGTTTCTCTGTGAAGATATCGAGAACCTGACCGGTGTTAAGGTTAACCCGACCTTTAACCGCAAAGGTGCAGAGGTCCTCTTTATTACACCTTCAGCCGACGTGTTCGCCGAGCCCGGCATCTTTACCTGTATGGGTTATCTCCTGTTGTTTGAGGCCATCGGACTTGACTACACCTGGTCAACCTACGCCTCCGAGGGTGGTAACTTCGGTCTCTTCACTTCCAACGAGATGATGAAGAAACTCAACGGTAAGATGTATGCCGAGGCCGAGCGTCTTGGAGCCCGCTGGATTCTCGGTGGTGAGTGTGGTCATATGTGGCGTGTCGTCCATCAGTACATGGATACCATGAATGGATCGCCAGACTTCCTTGAGGTTCCGCGTTCGCCGATCACCGGCACTGTCTTCGACAATGCCGCCTCGACCAAAATGATTCATATCTCCGAGTTCACCGCCGACCTGATCAAAAACGGTAAACTCAATTTGGATAAGAGCCGCAACGCCCACGTTAAGGCGACCTTCCATGATTCCTGTAACCCGGCTCGCGCCATGGGACTTATCGAAGAACCACGTGCTGTTCTCGACGCAGTTGTTGATAACTGGGTTGAGATGCCGGAGAACACCATCCGCGAGAAAACATTCTGCTGCGGTTCAGGTACGGCTCTGAACACCGATGAAATTATGGAGCTCCGTATGCGTTCCGGTCTGCCCCGGGCCAATGCAGTGAAATACGTCCAGGAGAAACACGACGTCAATACACTGGCCTGTGTCTGCGCCATTGACAGAGCTACTCTGACGACCCTCATGAATTACTGGGTACCCCAGGTTGAGGTCGCAGGTCTGAGTGAGCTTGTCGGTAACGCTTTGGTGATTGAGGGTGAACAACGACAAGACCTGACCGAAGGGCTCAGGACCATGGTTTAATAGACCGGCTGGAATGGAGGAAGAGCTATGTACGATAGCGGTAAAATAATCACAGGACTGCTCATTTTTGTCCTGCTTGTAACAATACCCGTCTGGTACAACCGTGGCACCGCGAGCAACGTACCGGAACCCGAGCTGCCTAAGGATGTAAAGACCTGTGTCCTGCCCAAGGCTGAGATCACTGCAAAACATATGCAGCTGCTCAATCAGTGGCGTGATGAGGTCATTCGTACGGGTGACCGTAGCACCTTAGAGATTGAAGGAAAACAATATCCAAAAAGCTTAATGCTCGCCTGCATGAAGTGTCACACCAGCAAAGTGAAATTTTGCGACAAGTGTCACACCTATGCCTCGGTTAAACCATACTGCTGGGATTGCCACCTGGCTCCTGTTGAGTGAACGGCTAAGGAGGAGATAGACAGATGGACAAGAATAGACGAAATTTCCTCAAGGTAGCCGGTATTTCCACACTGGCAGGCCTTGGAGGAACTGCAGTTGTTGATCGCCTGGTTGCAGGGGTCAATGTTGCGCATGCATCCACAGAAGGTGGACATGGGGCAGAACATGGCGCCGCACCAGCTGAGCACGGCCACGCCGTTGCCGCTGATCCCAATGCCAACCGTTATGGTCTGGTTATTGACACCAAGAAATTCTATGAAGATCCAAGCCTTGGCGAGAAATGCGTAAAGGCCTGCATCAAAACCCATAATATTCCCGAGTTCGACGAGAAGAAAGACGAGATCAAGTGGATCTGGATGACCAACTACGAGAACGCCTTTCCTGAGAACCCGAACAAATACCGTGATGAGGAGACTGAATCCAATCAGTTGCCCATCATGTGTAACCACTGCGACAACCCGCCCTGTGTCCGCGCCTGTCCGACCAAGGCCACCTTCCGTAACGAAGACGGTCTGGTGTTGATGGATTACCATCGTTGTATTGGTTGTCGTTTCTGCATGGCCGCCTGTCCGTACGGCAGCCGCTCTTTTAACTGGCGTGATCCGCGTCCGTTTATCAAAGAGCTCAATCGCGATTTCCCCACCCGTATGCGCGGTGTTGTCGAGAAATGTACGTTCTGTGCAGAGCGTGTAGAGAAAGGTCAGTTGCCCGCCTGTGTTGAGGCTTGTGGTGAAAGCAAGGCTATGGTCTTTGGCAATCTGAATGATCCCAACTCCGAGATTCGGAAGGTCCTGAAGGAGAACCATACCATTCAGCGTAATCCTTCTCTCGGTACCTTACCTTCTGTCTTCTACATCGTGTGAGGCCGGCATGTTTGAAAAAGCATTAAAAGGAAACAAATACTACTGGATGTGGCTGGCCTTCCTCGGGTTCTTTATCGCGGTGGCCTGTGTCTGCTATCTGCGGCAGTACTTCTATGGTCTCGGGTTGACCGGCATGAGCCGCGACGTCTCCTGGGGTCTGTATATCTCTCAGTTTACCTTCCTGGTCGGTGTTGCGGCGGGAGGTGTAATGCTGGTGCTGCCCTACTATATTCATAACTTCAAAGCATTTGGTAAAATCACCATCTTGGGTGAGTTCTTGGCCATTGCTGCGCTTTTGATGTGCTTGATGTTCATCATGGCCGACCTTGGTCAGCCGCTGCGTGGTCTGAATGTACTCTTTCACCCCACACCCCATTCCATGCTTTTCTGGGATATGTGTGTACTTTGGGGCTACCTGTTGCTCAACATCATCTGTGGTTGGGTTATCCTTACTGCAGAGCGCAAACAGGTGGCACCTCCGAAATGGATCTATTTCTTTGTCTATATTTCCATTCCCTTTGCCTTCTCGATTCATACCGTAACCGCTATGCTCTACTGCGGTCTGCCTGGACGTCACTTCTGGCTCTCTGCCATCATCGCTCCGCGCTTCCTGGCATCCGCTTTCGCTGCCGGTCCCGCGCTGATCGTTGTTATGGCGATGATCCTTAAACGTGTTGCCCATTTTGATGCAGGCAAAGAGGCGATCCAGAAGATGGTGACCATCATCATCTACGCTGCGCTTGCCAATATGTTCTTTGTTGGCCTTGAGTTCTTTGTTGGCTTTTACTCCAACATCCCCGGCCATATGCATACCCTGCAGTACCTGTTCTTTGGCCTGGAGCATCACGGCCATGTGTACAACAACCTTGTGCCGTTCATGTGGGCCTTTATCGTTCTCTTCTTCGTGGGTATGGCATTGATCTGCTACCCCAAAACGAGAAAAGGGAGTGATTTCTGGCTGGCCATGGGCTGCCTCTCTATCTTTGTCTCCTTCTGGCTGGACAAAGGTATTGGCTTCGTCCTGGGTGGTTTTGTTCCCACACCGGTTGATGAGATCGTTGAGTACTATCCGACCTTAAACGAGCTCTTCATCACCATCGGTATCTGGGCCACAGGATTTTTTATCCTGACCGTCCTCTACAAGATTGCCATCAGTGTGGAGCACGAAGTCGAAGCATAACCCACTTCGGTTTCACCTGCTTTTGAGCCCCCGAGTTGTTACAACTCGGGGGCTTTTTTTTTCTGAAGCATCCATTAGCACGCCATTTTCATTGTTTGTGCCCACCGAAAGACTTTCAATATCGTCCAAGTCCCAGGTACCATTGCCAACCCATGAGAATTTGATCCTGCAATAACACCCAGCTCATGGCTGCCAGGGCAAGGAAGGGGCCATAGGGAATACGGGTTCTGCCCCCTTTTTTCTGTTTGGCCATGGCGACCAGACCGATGATTGAACCAAAGAGAGAACTTGCAAAAACCACATACAACAAACTCTGCCAACCCAGAAAAGCTCCAATCATTGCCAGCAGTTTGATATCACCCCCGCCCATTCCATCACGTTTGGTAAGTGCATAGTAAGCAAAGGCAACCAGGTAAAGAATCCCACCGCCGATCAATAGACCAAGCCCGGACTGCTTCCAACTGACGTATTCGACGAAGAATGAGGCCAAAAAGCCCACAACTATCCCAGGAAGACTGATGGTATCGGGAATTATTTGGTGATGGATGTCGATAAATATGATAACCAGCAGGGCAGCAAAAAAGACAAACAGAACACAAAAATCGACGCTTAGTCCGAATCGCTGAAAAAGCAGCAGCGAAAACAACCCCATGGCCGCCTCAACCAGTGGATATTGCCAGGAGATGGGTGTGTTGCAGCTGCGGCATCGTCCTTTAAGGACGAGATAGCTGAGAATGGGGATGTTTTCCCACCAGCTGAGCGGGTGCTGACAGACAGGGCAATGTGAGCCGGGAAAGACGATGGATGCATCGTCTTTAGGTAGACGGAGAATAACCACATTGAGAAAGGAGCCCACCACAGCACCAAAGAGGAGGGCGAAAGCGGGTAAGATCAGGTTCATGTCTTGTAACTCTCTGTTGATATAGTCAATTTTAAACACCACATTTACTCTTTGTAGCGTTTTCCATGCCTCAGTTCCAGGAAAAATCCATTGTTGTCACAAACGAGCGTCTCTCGGAATCTTATTTCCGACTGGTGCTTAAATCCCCGCGCATTGCAGCGCAGGCCCAGCCAGGACAGTTTGTCATGGCCGCTTGTGGATCGACTCTAGACCCTCTGTTGCGCCGCCCTTTTTCCATACACCGTTGTCCCGGCGACGGCACATTGCATCTGCTGATCAAGATCGTCGGGAAAGGCAGCAGACTGCTTGCCGATCTTCAAACAGGTGAATCCGTTGACCTGCTTGGTCCTTTGGGTAAAGGATTTACCCTTGCTCCCGACAAGGTCTGCGGACTGGTTGGTGGCGGTGTCGGTATTGCCCCCCTGCTGTATCTTGTTGAAGAAATCAATACGCGGCATCCGCAGCATTTGCCTCTGCATGTTTTTCTCGGAGGACAAAGTGGTGATGATATCCGCCAGTTGGGTCTTGAATTTGAACAGCTGGGTGCCCAGGTAATCCTAGCAACCGATGATGGTTCCCTTGGCGTCGAGGGCCTGGTGACCAAACCCTTTGCAACTGCCGTGTCATCACTGCAGCAGGTCTATGTCTGTGGTCCCATGGCCATGATGTCGGCTACCGCTCAACTCTGTCAGCAAAATACTGTGAACTGCGAGGTTTCTCTTGAGTCGCATATGGCCTGTGGGCTGGGTGCCTGTCTTGGTTGCACAGTGCACGGCGCTGATGGTACCTATCGCCATGTGTGTAAACAGGGACCTGTCTTGCCAGCGGAGGAAATCGCATGGATCCGTTAATTTTGCCGCCAGATCTTCGTGTATCCATCGGGGATCTGAGCTTTGCCAACCCGGTCATGACGGCCTCTGGCACCTTTGGCTACGCTCGGGAATTCAACGATTATGTCCAATTGGACCGACTGGGCGCGGTCGCTGTGAAAGGGATCTCGCTAGAACCCCGTGCAGGTAACCCGCCACCACGTGTGGTGGAAACTCCCAGTGGTATGCTCAATGCCATTGGCCTGGAAAATGTTGGTGTTGATCGATTTATTGTCGAAAAGATGCCCTTTCTGCGCAGCTGTAACTGTCGGGTTATTGTTAATATACTGGGCGACTCCATTGAGGAGTATGCGCGGCTCTCTGAAAAGTTGACCGGTATCGAGGGGATTGATGCCCTGGAGGTGAATATCTCCTGCCCCAATGTGAAGAAAGGGGGCGTTGCCTTTGGTACGGTGCCGGAGATGGCACAGGCTGTGACCAAGGCGGTGAAGGGGGCCACCAGCCTGCCGGTTATTGTCAAGCTCTCACCCAATGTCAGTGATATCGTCGCCATGGCACAGGCGGTGGCGGAGGGAGGGGCTGACGCGCTTTCCCTGATCAATACCCTCATTGGTATGGCCATAGACGCCAAGACCCGTACGCCCAAGCTGGCCAATATCATCGGAGGACTCTCCGGTCCTGCGGTTAAACCCGTTGCCCTGCGCATGGTCTGGCAGGTTGCCAGTAACGTGTCCATTCCCGTCATCGGTATTGGTGGCATTGGCACGGCAGAAGATGCCATTGAATTCCTCATTGCCGGAGCCACTGCCATCCAGGTGGGAACAGCCAATTTTTACGATCCCGGTGCCACTGAGGCGATTATCGATGGTATCAGTGACTACCTGACCCAACAGGGCGAAACATCGGTACGGGATATCATCGGAAGTCTCAAGGTGGGGAATTAAACATGGATCGAGGCTTGATTTGTGTTTCCCTGGCCGAGAAAAATGAGAATGCCGTACAACAGGCTTTAGCACCTGTGCTTGATCTGGTGGATTTGATAGAGGTGCGACTGGATTGCATGGAAAATCCCCAGGTCGGCAATTTTATTGCTAGCACGGATAAACCCATCCTGGTGACCAATCGCCCTCACTGGGAAGGTGGACAGTGGAAGGGCAGTGAACAGCAACGTACGGAGTTGCTTGTTCAGGCGCTTGGTTGGGGGGCTCAGTATGTGGATATCGAGCTGCTTGCAGCAGATGAAGTGCGGGAAATAATTCTTACCAAAGCGCAAGCGGTTGGTGCCCAGGTGGTCATCTCTTCTCACGACTTTACCTCAACCCCTGCTGCTTCTGTGCTCGAAGAACGGTTTGAACAGATGAGAACAAGCGGTGCAGACATTGCTAAAATTGTAGTCACTGCCCATGATGCTGCCCAGTGTTTGCGTATCCTCAGCCTCCAGGAAAAGGCCATGGCCACTAATTTTCCTTTAAGTGCTTTTGCCATGGGCAGTGCCGGTGCTATCAGTCGACTGGCGACGCTCTATCTCGGGGGCTGTATGAGCTATGCAGCACTTTCTCCCGAACAGGCGACCGCCCCGGGGCAGCTTAGCGTGCAGGAGTTGCATGCAATGCTTCCTGTTTTTTCTAAGTAGTGTCCTCTCTTTATTCATACCAACCTCTTAATGTGAACAATGATTGACGGTCAGACCAAACTTTTTGGTATCATCGGCAAGCCGGTGACTCATTCCATGAGCCCGGCCATGCATAATGGCGCCTTTGCCCATCTTGGCATCAATGGGGTCTATGTTCCCATGGAACCCTCCAACCTGGAACAGGGATTTTATGGATTGCAAGCGCTGGGGTTTATCGGTGTCTCGGTGACCGTTCCTTTCAAGGTTGAGATAATGGCTTACCTGGACAGCATTGATCCTGTTGCTCAAAAAATCGGGGCGGTCAACACCTTGCATTTTGATCGCAGTGATCCCCAAAAGGTGGTCTGCACGGGATACAATACCGATTGGATGGGATCGAACCAGGCCCTGGCCGATGAGATGACGCTTCAGGGAAGCCGGGTACTGGTGCTCGGTGCTGGAGGAGCTGCCCGGGCCGTCGGATTTGGTCTGATTGAAGCCGGGGCAGAGGTCATTATCACCAATCGAACGGTCTCCAAGGGAGAGGATCTTGCCAAACAACTTGGCTGTGCGTTTGTACCAGCAGAAGACCTGGCCGCACTTGAGGCGGAAGCGCTTGTCAATACCACCTCTGTGGGGATGCATCCCTTTGAGGATGGCATCCCGATCCAGGAAAATTTGCTGGAGAAATTTGCAGTGGTCATGGACATCGTCTATGCCCCCTTGCAGACCCGCTTACTTCGTGAGGCGGCTGCTCGAGGCTGTCGTACTATTGATGGTCTGAAGATGCTGCAGTACCAGGGAGCAGCTCAGTTTACCCTTTGGACTGATGCGCCCGCTCCCAATGTCACCATGCGAGAGGCTCTGCTTGGCGAATTGCAGGCCCGCTCCCTCTAAACGATTCCTCTTTCACGACCTTCTATGATTACAATCACACCTGTTGAAACGATAGATTCTGTTGTCACTGTTCCCGGCTCGAAAAGTTTGACCCAGCGTGCTCTGATCGCTGCCGCTCTTGCCCAGGGAACCTCCAAACTCCTGGGGCCTCTTGCAAGTGAGGATACCAGCTACACCATGGAGGCTCTGCGTACCATGGGGGTTGCCTGCGATGACTCCAACCCGGACTGCTGGGTTGTGGAGGGAAAGGGCGGGTTGATTACTGAACCTGCCAACGACATCTTTCTGGGCAATAACGGAACCGCCACCCGCTTTTTGACCTCTGTCGCCTCGCTTGGCCAGGGAACCTTTCACATTACCGGTTCCGATCGTATGGCAGAGCGTCCCATCCTCCCGTTAATGCAGGCCTTGCAGGGCTGGAATGTGGATATTGTCAGTGATAGGGACAACGGTTGTCCTCCCCTGACCATTCAGGCCAAGGGCATTGCCGGCGATACAACCGTGCTGCCTGAGGGCAAATCAAGTCAGTACCTCTCCTCGCTGCTTTTGGTGGCCCCCTATGCGGCCAGCCCAGCCGAGTTGAAGGTACAGGGAGAAATTCTCTCCAAACCTTATGTTGAGATGACTCTCGCGGTGATGGCTGATTTTGGTATTCGTGTTGAGGCTGCGCCCAGTCTCAATTATTTCCGCATTCCCCAGGGCTGTTATCAGGGGGGGACCTATCAAATCGAAGGGGATGCCTCAGGGGCGTCCTATTTTTTTGGAGCAGCCGCTGTCACCGGTGGTCGCGTCACTGTGACCAATGTGCCGGTCCCTTCGCTCCAGGGAGATGCCAAGCTTTTACCTTTCCTTGCCCGCATGGGGTGTAAAATTGAGCAGACCGAGTCCGGTATTACCGTCATTGGTTCTCACGAGCTTGAGGGCATTGAAGTCGACATGGGCGATATGCCCGATGTGGCCCCAACTCTGGCAGTGGTTGCCGCCTTTGCTGAGGGGGCGACCGTTATCAACAACATCGCTCATTTGCGCATCAAGGAGTGTGATCGGGTCTCGGCTGTGGTGACCGAGCTACGCAAGATGGGGGCAGAGGTCGAAGAAGAACACGACCGTATGATCATTCATGGTAAGGCTGGCGGAAGCAACCTGCACGGAGCCCGGATCGAGACCTATAACGATCATCGCATGGCCATGTGTTTTGCGGTTGCAGGTCTGCGTGTCCCCGGTGTCGAGATCACCGGAGAGGACTGTGTGGTTAAGTCGTTTCCTGATTTCTGGCAGCGATTTGGCCGACTGGCCAAATAACCAAGAAGGGAAGAGAAGAATGCCGTAGAGGGCGGCATCGTTAACCGATAAAAGGGGGGAGAAAAAGATGGTGAGGAAGAATTTTTGGGCAGGTGTTGTTGCCAGCTGTATGCTTTTAGCTGTCCCGTTGGGGGCTACTGGCTGGGCGGCTACTTCTGGCTCACATTACAATTACGGTGTTGAAGGTGTTCTGGGGGCAACGGCTCCGCCTCCGGGCTGGCACTACCGCATGTATAATCTCTGGTATAATCCGGATACCTTAAACGACAATAACGGCAATAAAATAGCTAACGGTTTTGACCTGGATGTCTTTGCCTCGGTGCAGCGCATTATTCATGTAACGGATATAAAAATCCTTGGTGCCGATTATATCTATGATATTCTTATTCCTTTCATTGACCAGGATTTTTCAGTGATTGGTCTTTCCGACAGCCACTCGTTTTCATTAGGGGATATCATTGTCGAACCCTTTGTCCTGGGATGGCATCTGCCCCGCTGGGACGTTACCTTTGGCCTGGGCTTTGTCATGCCCACAGGGCATTTTGAGGGAAATGAACCTGCCTCACCGGGGCTTGGGTATTGGTCCGGTTTGATGACCCTGGGAGCCACCTACTATTTTGATGAGCAGAAATCCTGGTCGGCCAGTGTGCTTACCAGAACTCTGATCAATAGCGAACAGGAAGACACCGACATCACTCCTGGTTCGGAATTCATCGTTGAATGGGGTGTCGGTAAAGAGTTCCGACCCAATAACTGGATGATACGTCCCGGCATTACCGGCACTTCCTACTGGCAGATTTCCGATGACAGCGATGATCTGGCTCCAAACATCGTTGCCGATCAGAACAAACAAGCCCATGCGATAGGTGCCGAGGTCAATTTTTTCTATTTGCCGATGCTCTTTCAGGTGAATCTTCGCTACCTGCAGGAATATGGGGTTGAGAATGGCCCCGAGGACAGCCGTTTTGTAGCGACACTGACCAAATCATTCTGATCGTTTTATTTTTTACCGGCCGGTGCTGCTTTTTTACCAAAGGCAACCGGCCTTTTTTATCGGCCCGCGCTTACGAGAGGGAAAATCATGCTGGAGATATACCGTAAAGACGTTGAAGAACGAAGCAGCCTTGGTGTACCACCTCTACCGCTCACCGCAGAGCAGACGCAGCAGGTGGCGGAACTGCTTGTTCAGGGAGGAGCTGACCAGAGTGAGTTGTTGACGCTTCTTGCCGATCGGGTCGAACCCGGTGTGAGTAAGTCCGCTGCAGTCAAGGCCGCGTGGCTTGAAAGCGTGGCCGTAGGGACGATAGAGGTTGCAGACTGTACGCCGGAGGATGCCGTGACCATGCTTTCCCAGATGGGCGGAGGGTATAATGTGGCGGCCTTAATTCGTCTGCTCCAGCTTCCGGAACTTGCCCAAAAAGCGGCAGAGGCACTCAAAGGGTTAACCAAGATTTACGAGGCCTTTGATGAGGTGGTCGCGCTTGCCAAAACCAATCAGGCCGCTCAAGAGGTGCTGGAATCCTGGGCTGCGGCCGAGTGGTTCACAGGGAGCCCGGAACTTGCTCAAACGATCACCTTCACTGCCTACAAGGTGGAAGGGGAGATTAATACCGACGATTTTTCTCCGGGTAACCAGGCCCAGTCCCGGGCCGATATTCCCCTTCATGCCACCTTTTTTGGCAGGACCCGCTTTCCAGAGGGGCGCGAGAGCATCAGTGACTTTCGTGCCAAAGGGGAAACGGTCGGTTTTGTCGGAGATGTGGTCGGAACCGGTTCCTCTCGGAAATCAGCCATTAACTCCGTGAGCTGGCTGCTGGGAGATGATATTCCCAACGTGCCCAACAAACGTCGTGGAGGTTTGGTCTTGGGTGGGATCATTGCTCCCATCTTTTACGCCACCGCCCGGGATGCCGGCGTGCTGGCGATTGAGGCCGATGTCACCGCGATTAACACCGGTGATACCTTAACCCTGAATTTGCAGGAATGGACCCTGAAGACCGAGCAGGGAGCTTCAATTGAGCTGAAACCTGCTCCGTTGACCTTGTTTGATGAGTATCGGGCAGGAGGTCGTCTCAATCTGATCATTGGCCGTAAGCTTACCCAGTGGGCCTGCGACGCCCTGAACAAGCCATTTCCAGCGCTCTTTAACGAAGTGGTGAATCCGGAGCCGAAACCCGACCAGGCCTACACTCTGGCCCAGAAAATGGTTGGCCGGGCCTGTGGGCTATCAGGTGTGCTCCCGGGAACAGTCTGTGAACCCAAAATGACCACCGTAGGCTCCCAGGATACCACCGGGCCAATGACCATGCAGGAGATCGCTGAACTGGCCTGTCTGCGCTTCAAAGCCGATCTCTTTATGCAGTCGTTCTGTCATACGGCCGCCTATCCCAAGGCCTCCGATTTGGGCCGCTGGCAGACCATGACCGAGACCTCCACCGATTGCGGTGGGGTTGCCCTGAAACCAGGGGATGGTGTTATTCATTCCTGGCTCAACAAGATGCTGGTCCCTGACACTGTGGGGACAGGCGGCGACTCACATACCAGGTTTCCCCTGGGGATTTCCTTTCCCGCCGGTTCCGGCCTGGTGGCCTTTGCCGGTGCCCTTGGTTTTATGCCCCTGGAAATGCCGGAATCGGTCCTGGTCCGTTTTCACGGTAAGCGACGCCCTGGCATTACCGTGCGCGATATGGTGAATGCCATTCCTTATTTTGCCATCAAAGAAGGTTTGCTCACTGTGGCCAAGAAAGGCAAAAAGAATGTCTTTGCAGGCACCATCCTGGAGATCGAGGGCGTGGATGACCTGCGGGTTGAAGAGGCCTTTGAGTTGAGCGACGCATCTGCTGAGCGCAGTGCCGCAGCCTGTACCCTGAAACTTTCAGTGGAAAGGGTGGTGGCGAATGTGCAGGAGAACGTGACCCTTCTGGAATCATTGATTGCAGATGGCTATGAGGATAATGAAGCCCTTGAACGGCGGGTAACGGCCCTGAAAGATTGGCTGAACAATCCCAGCTTGCTTGCAGCTGATGCAGGGGCGGGCTACAAGGCGGTTCTTGATATTGATCTTGCTGAATTGAACGAACCGCTTCTGGCCTGTCCCAATGATCCCGATGATGTCAAACCGCTGAGTGAAGTGGCTGGCACCGCCATTGATGAGGCCTTCATTGGTTCCTGTATGACCCATCTTTCACACCTGCAGGCGGCCTCCAAGCTCTTACAGGGGGAATCCTATGCGGTGAGCCGGTTGTGGATAGCTCCTTCCACCCGCATGGATCGAGACGCTATGCAGCAAGAGGGCGGCTTGAGTGTTTTTGCCCAGGTGGGAGGTCGAGTGGAAATCCCTGGCTGCAGTCTCTGTATGGGCAACCAGGCACGGGTACAGCCAGGAGGAACCGTCATGTCGACCTCGACCCGGAATTTTGATAACCGGCTTGGCGATGGGGCGCAGGTTTTTCTTGGTTCCACCGAGCTGACAGCGTTGACTGCATTGCTTGGGAAGCTGCCCACGGTTGAGGAGTATTTTGCCTTTTTGGAGAAGAAGGGAGTCTGTTAATAACTTAACAAGGCCGAAGCATTCCTGCTTCGGCCTTTTCATATTAGGGCGTAAACTGCCCAATCTGGAGCTGATCGGTGAATATCCGTGGCAGGTTGTTATCGATCACGTAGATGCAGATCTCTTTGGCCCCCTGGCGGGTATAGCCGAATTTTTTCTGCAGATTTTTCATCATGAAGCGGACATCGCTTTGAATCTTCTGGTCGTAGGTCTTAAACGATTCCTGATCGAATTCCTTCACCGCCCGCCTGAAATTTTCATTATCCAGGAAGGGATCGAGCACTTTCTCCTTAAGGTTATGAATGTAGCGTTCGCGAAGTTGCTGGTAGAGCGCCGTTTTCGTGACCGGTATATCATCGCGCAAAATTTCCTGGGTCAGAGTCGAGCTGGTATAGGCGCGTTGCACTGAAGCGCGAAAGGCGGAGGCATCGTAGGGAGAGACCATCAGGCGTGACTCGATACGTTGAAAATAGGTCTCGCTGATTTCCAAACGATCTCCGGTAAAGCGGCAAACCTCAGAGGTGCCCGGCTCGAAGTTGACCGCGAACATATAGTTTTGAATGTCGCGGCTGATCTGTTCTTCGTTGTAGTAATAGAGCGATTCCTTGACCGACTGCAAAACAGTGTAGTTGTACATCCGCAGGAGTGAATCCAGAAAGCCCATGGGGAGGATGCTCTTATCCTTTTTGCAGTATTTGCGGAAAAAGATCCCCAGCATCGACATATCAATGAGTTTGTCATCCCGCGCGTACATGGAATAGAACTCGTTGAACATACGGATGGAATCTCGACCTGATAAGCCCTGCCAGCCATCCTGTTCCGACTCGGCAATGATTTTAAGTCGGCGTTTTGAATTAAACCGTTCCACATCCTCCTCCTCAAGCCAGGCGGGAATGTAGCCGGTATAGATCTCCATCTTCAGCAGCTGCAGATTGGGATCGCAATAGATCTCGTACTTCTCCGCGTTTTGAATCCATTCAAGCATGGCATCCGACTTGGTTCGCAGGCGGGTGGCGATGATGACCCGAGCGAAATTATGCAGGACCCGGGGCAGAAAGGATTCATCGATATGCTTGCCGAAAACCTCCCGGTAAATCTCAACTTCAGTCTTAATATCAAGGACATAGGGGGTGTTTATGTATTCGATCCTATCCGAGAAGGCCGCCAGGTCGGTGAGGACCTTTTTATCTTCCGGATTCATCAGGGCCAGGAAGAGAGAGTTGACCCGTTCCTCGATATGATCGACCTTATGCACACCATCGCTGATGATATTGTGCAGGTCCATGAGGCGTTCAGTGTTGTGCGATTTAACATCCATCAGGGCATAGATGCCGTTGTTCACCTTGGCATAGCCCGAGTAAAGGTAAGGTACCTTGCCCGAAGGGGCAAAGAGAGCGTTGAGCGTCCGCTGCACGGTCTCGTCGGTACGGACATTGCGTTGGGAACGCCTGTCACCTGGGTTGAACACTGAAATACCGGTCCCTAACCGGCGGCTGAACATATAGGGGCGGGCAAAAACCGATTTGAATACCTCAAGAGAATCCCCCGCCTTTTTCAGGAGTTCCTGGTAGAGAGCAGCACAGATGGTGCATGGTTCGTCACGGAAAACCCATTCATATTTTTTTTCATTAAAGAGCTGATCCTTAAAGAGCGCGTTATCCAGCAGTTCATCGAGAAACTGGCGACGAATTTGCCTGGGGATGAGCAAGAGGGGATGATCGTGACTGGGGCAGGGGAGAGTGAGCCATTGGTCCTTTCCCTCGGTGGCCGTGAGGCTGCCTTCAACCTCGCTGTTTGCCTCTTCAGCAAGCAGCTGAGAGAGTTTCCCCGCCAGACCAGCCACCGAGTGGACTCCTGCAACAACATTGGGAGCGCGCAGGTGCCAGACAACTTCATAACGAGAACCTTCAGGGGTGTTGGCGTACTCTTCAAATTTACGAAGCAGGTTATGGAGAAAGGTCGACTTACCACTCCCATGGGGACCATCGAAAATATAGATTTTGTTCTGTTGATCGCCGACCAACAGTGATTCAACGTGTCGGAGAAGCCGATTGGCAAAGAGGCGATCGGCAAAAAACGGACGGTCTGATCCTTCGACAAAGAGACGGCTACAGTCGTAGTTGAGGTAATTGATGGATTCCGGGTCACCGCTATACTCGTCATGCCCATCTTCGACAAATCGATGGATCATGTCGGCATAGACCTGGATCACGTTGCGAATGTTGCGCTCAGGTCGCTCAATCACTTCGCCTAAAAATTCATCAAAGGAGAGTTCTTTCTGGCGTGAAGGGTCGCCTTTATGTCGTTGCAGGGTATTCAAGGCTTTGGTTAATTCGCCCATGATCACCTTCCTGGTTCTGGTTGCCGCAGTCTATTTTTTTGAAGCCGGAACAGCGGATCGCTATTGCAGTATCGCCTGCATAGGGTGGACATATACCTATTCCACCAGCGTTCTTGATAGTGTCCTGTCTTTCATCGTGTAGCGAAAACGCTTCCATTGAATGGTTCGTTTAGGGGTCTCCTCACGTAACTGACCGTCAAGATCCCGGCTTGCTTTCATCGGAATTGGCACCGAGGTATAGAGATGGACCTCTTCCCCCCAAAGGTATTCCACCCCAAGCAAAACTCCCTGAATGAAATCTTTCAACAGTGGTTTGCCTTCGAAAACGTGATTGAGTACCAGCGCATTATTTTCCGCCACTGTCACCTCAACCCGAGGTGGATGATAGAGGCTGTCAGCCACCATCCCCTTGTACGCTTTTGCCTTGCGGGTTTTGACGTAATACTCCCAGCTCATCCGTTCCTTATTGAGCCGTTTGCCCACCACAAAGAGTTTATGTTGGTCGACAAAGTCCTGATCAATGAAGGAGTTGATAAACATCGAGTCACAGTAATTTTCACGGATGTGATAGATGTATTCCCGCCCTTTACCGGTTGCCTGGTCGAAATTTTTACGCTGCCCCCGATCCTGGGTCATGAAGTACTCAAGCCCGGTACGACCCTTTTCTGCCTTATTCTCTAAATATTGAAAAAGACGCATCCCTAGAGCATAAGGGTTCAGGCCCACCCGTGGCATGGAAGTGACCTTGGCATTGACAATGGCATAATCCACCTCATGCCCTTTGATTCGGTCATCCTGGAGAAAAAGAGTATCGTGCCAGTAGGAGGCCCAGCCCTCGTTGAGTATTTTTGTCCGAATTTGCGGCTGAAAATAGAGTGAAGTCGAGCGAATGACCTCAAGGACTGTCAGCATCCATCGGTTTTTCTCAGTTTTGAGAAAGGGAGAGTACTCCATGAGAAACTCAAGGAGATCGGTACGCCCAACGGATTTTGTTTCCTTGAGACTCCGGGCGTAAAGAGATTCCAGCTCGCTGTATTTGTCTGTTATGCGTTTCAAAAAACGCATTTCACCATCTTCGGGGTGTTCGCGTAAGAAGCGGTTGTAGTGTTCAATCTCACGGGAGTAACTCGATACTGCCGCACGTGCACCTCGCTGGAGAAAGACATCAAAGTAGAAGTCGAGTAGGCTCGGCTTTTCTTTTTTGATCTTTTTACCGCTCTCTTCAAGGATATCAAAATAGCCAACCAGGTTATCGATGGTGCGAGCAAATTCGATGACATAGTCGACCCAGCGGCCATGCTCCGAGCGCAGCTTGGCAATGAGGCGTTTATCGGCTAGAGCGCGGCCCGTGAAGTCGTAATCCCAGGTGTGGCGAAAAAAGAGATTGTTCTGAAAAAAATCGATGTGACCAATAACATGATAAAAAATCATCACGTTTAGCCAGTCGGGATTATTGTCGTTATAGTAGGAAATTGGTGGCCGAGTGTTGATCACCGTTTCATAGGGGTTGCTGGGATAGAGTTCATAGCGCCCCTGTTCTCGTAAAACCTCGACCTCCTGCACCCAGTAATCATATAGGGTGGGAATCATGACCTTGGGGCCGAGTTCAAGCATGTCCCGGTTGGTTACCACATACTCGAGGGTTTCGTCTTCGAAGCGCAGCCCGGCTTGGCGAGCCCGGTCCTTACACCCCTCCATGATGCGTTTGGCATGCTGACTGATTAGTTCCATAGTCCACCATCTGTCAGGAGGTCTGCCCCTGTTACGATATTAGATATTTGATACCTTCAATAAGCCGAGCCTCATTGCTGTCCTTGGACATAACATCCATGCGCAGCAGGTCTTTCTTGGACTCCAGGAGTCCGGACTTGGTCAGGTATTTTTCCACCTCGGTTCGACGGCTGCCATCCAGTCCATTCTCGGCGATGGTCACACCAATGCGGCTGGCATAGTTCATCATTTTTTCGAGTTCGGGTAGGGATTCTTCGCCGTAGGTGTCCCAGTCGTCACCATCGGTACCATGGAAGATATAGATCGAATAATCGCGGTCCAGTTCCTCTTCTTCCACAATTTTATTGACCAGCTGGTAGGCAGAGCTGACCTGGGTCCCGCCTGCGACCTGCATCTGGTAATAATGCTGAAAGTTTTCCACCTCACGGGCTTCGGTGTCGTGGAGAATAAAACGGGTCTCCACCTGGTTCTGGTACTGGTAGGTGAGCCAGGCGTAGATGAGTACGTGCTGGTTGACCACGATTTCGGTGGGTTTTCCCGCCATGGAGCCGGAGTAGTCGCGGACAAAAAAGACCACGGCCTGGGCCTCGTAATCGAGTTCCTTGGAGAGTATGCGGAAGACCCGGTCCTTGGGAGTAACCATCAGGGAGAGAGGATCCGGCAGTGCGCCGGGTTGAATTCTGCCCAGAGCGATATTGGTTTGGAGGACCTGTTTCAAGGTGGCTTTTTTATCCAGTATCTGGCCAAATCCGCGGTTCTTATCCGTCAGGTCATAGGCATAACGGGTGAGTGAACGCTTTTTCCCCTTATCCCGCAGGTTGGGCAGAGCAAACTGCTCGGTGAGTACCCGGCCAAGATCATAGACCGTGGATTCCAACTCGTGGGCTCCTCCCTTTCCTTGCCCGGGGCCTGTTCCTCCTCCGCCCTGCTCTTCACGAACCGGCTGCTCGCCAATGACTTCACCCTCTTCGCCTTCACCGGCACCACCTTCGCCCTGCTCCTGGCCTTCGCCGCCTTCTCCCTCTTCTTCTTCGTTGATCTTATCGTGGATCAGCTTTTCTTCAACCGTGGTGGGAATGACGACGACCTTGTCGTCGCCGTCACGACCGGGCTTGACCAGTTTGCCCACGCGAATCTTGCGAGGAAAACCGTCTTTTTCCCGTTGCAGATCCCGTTGGAGCAGATGATCCAATGATTGGGCCGCCACCATGGACATCAGCGGCGAGGGCATGGTCTGCCCGAGCATCTCAGCATCAGCGTAGCTGTAGAGTGAGCGGGCATAGGGGCTGGAGGGGTATCGTGCATGCACCTGATGCGGGGCACCGGTAAGCTCCGCCAGCGCCATCTCGTGTTCAATGACCCGGCGTTGCTCTTCAGAAAGCCCCTTGGCTTCTAGCTGTTTATAGAGTTGTCGCAACTTTTTCATCATTGCTCCGCGCTCATACGAGCTATTTGGAGGTCTTGATCGGTAAGCGATCACGGGGCACCGAATCTGCGGTGTTATCGGCCTGCTTACGTACAGGTGTACGCTGCACAGGCCGATTCCTAGTTTCGAAGGCACCCCGCAACCGCTTACAGTTTTGATGATACGAGTTCTTTCAGGGTGCCCCCTGATCGCTTACCTTGATAGTGCTTAAACAATACAACCGTTTGTGGATGGGCACTAGTTCTCATCCACCTGAGTACAAAAGTACTCAATGGTTTTCTGCGCACAGGTCACACAGTAGCCCAGTTTATTGAGCATGGTGTCGACCATACGATCGTAGAGCTTTTGATTCTCCTCGTTGGTTCGGTTGGCCAGGGCTCCGATCAGACTGCCGGCGCCGGCGATATCTGATTTCAGGCGGACATCGGTCACTGCCTTGACCAGCTCCAGGTTATCCATGAAGTCGTAGTCCGGATCGAGCGAGATCTTCTGCCCATAGATCTTGCGGATGGAGGTCCGGAAAGAGTCTTTCTGTTCCCGTACTTTCAAGCCCAGGCAGGCCTCCACCGAGTCGATATAGCGCTCATCGATTTTCAGGGCCACCAGCTCGCCGGTCTGCGGATTTTTATATTTCCACATGCGATCAACACCGAGATTTTCCGCATCGATACCAATGATCATATTGACGTAGTTGAGTACGTCTTTGCGGATCGCCAGCGGTTCATCCATATAGGCGTTGAACATCTCCGTCATAATCCGCTCGCGGTAGAGTCCCCTCGCAATCTTGAGATCATCCAGGAATTTGGCCCGGTCGCCAGCCTCGGAAACATAGTCAAGGATGACTCGTTCCAGGGCGGTGAAGACATCATAGGCAAACATGCACTTGCCCTCGTTGGTCTCGGAACTCTCCAGCATCAGCTGAATAGTGCGGCCCAGATTTCGCTGACCAAGGCCCTTTTGGCCAAAGCGTTTGGTGATGTCATGCTCCTGGTTGAGGGTGTCGATCACCTCTGAGAGAGTTTTGAGGCTCTTCTCTCCAGCCACCTCACCCGCTGCCAGCTTCATGGTCTCCACCGGGGTCAGCTTTTCAGAGCGGGGCAGACGGGTCAGCACCACGCCCACCGAGGCAGCGTAGTTGAGGTTGGGGTCCTGGTGCATGGCATTGCCGGTGAGCGTGGTCTTAGACTCATTGCCAATGGCATAGGCGGTCAGGTCGAACTGCTGTTTATAGTCGGTATTATGGGAGACATAACAGATACGGCACCGGTCGATGATCGGAGCCTCTTCCTTCTCCGCCAGAAAGCGGTTGAACTCGGAGTTGTTACTGGTGGCAATGATCAGACTGTCAATGGGCCAACGGTAGCCATCGATCTCGATGGTCCGGTTCTGAATAATACCTAGATAGACCTGCACCAGATCTTTTTTGTTTTTATAGATCTCATCGCTGAAGTGGATACCGCCGCCCGCTACACGAGCCAAAGCTCCACGCCTGAGATCGAACCGATAGGGGTTGTTGGTGTCTGTGATGTGGAGCAGGCGCTGAATCGACTCTTCTCCCAAAAGGTCGACGGCAGAACTGGTAATCTTGTCTTTGGCCGGATACTTACCCGTGACCGTACCCAGGCTTTCCACCAGCGGAACCGGGGCGATCTCGATGTTTTTGAGCATATCCTCAATCTTACCGCCGGCCAATTCACGCAAATCGTTCCAGATATAGGCAGAGCAGGCACCAAGAGGGCGGTAGTTTTCCATCCATTCTTCCGCCATGGCATCATCGACTTTGAACTTTTTGGCCAGGTACTGCAGGGACTCCTCCTTGGTCTCAAAGAGGTTCAGCGCCAATACCATGGGATCTTCATAGGTCTGCGATTCGATGGTTTTGATAGCGCCGTAGGTTCCTATCTGATCCAGGCCTTTAAAGCGAATGGTATATTTGCGGTTTTTGGGTTGGGCAAGAAAATTGCGGTAGAGGTTACAGAGGTATTCCACCAAAAAGGTCTTCCCGTTTCCCGGCTCGCCAACAAGGACAAAAGCCATCTCCTTGGAGGAGCCACCCTGGGAGGCGTCCTTAACAAAGGAGACAAAGGAGTTGATCTCATCGTACATGCCGATGATATGCTTTTTGCCCTCTCGAAAGATGGTGAAATCGAAGGTGGTTTTGCCGTTGACCGTGACCTTGTTGATGTCCTTTTCCAAAATCATTCGGCTGACGCTTTGAAAGGCGTTTTCAAAAACACGCTCACCTTTTTTGACAGCCTGAATGTGGTGACTAAGCGTAGTGGTCTTGGGGTCGGTCATCATGCTCCTCCTTAACGAGGTGGGGGTAGGTGAGTCAGCAGATTTGTTTGTATTATTGCGGTCTCATTGTTGAAATTCAAGGAGTTATTCGATTAATCCAAGATTGTATCAAAAAGAAAAATGCTGAAAATAAGGCAATTATTGAATTGCTATTCACCTCTTTTTCTCCATTTCTCCTTGCAGGAGCGTACTCGGTAAGGAGCTGCGAGTTGGATGGAAAAATGGACAAAGGCACCGTGAGGTGTTGTCCTCTTTTTTTTCGAAAAGAAAAAAGGGTCGCCTTCTCTTGGGAGAGTGGTATCGAAGAAATGCAGTTTCAGAAGGGGGGAAGGCCTGGGGCGGTAATATCGCCGGCAAACGGTATTACCGCCACGAGCCCGGACATGGCAAAAAGATCCTGGAGCTGCGAGAGCTGCTCCGGCTCCCTGCAGGTGCAGGGGCTGTTCTTCCTGGGGAATCGAGCGTATTGCATGCGCCGCCATCCCTTTGCTTTGATCCGGGGCACTTAAAAAAAGTGGCTTGGAATAAAAAAAAATCCCCGGATCATGTCATGCTATGATCCGGGGATGCCCTGGTTTATCCACGTATCGTTACCTGCTCCCAGATCCGCGGAGAGCGGTAGTTGCATTTCAGGCAGGTATTCTGACTTCCGGTTCATTCGCTGGCCACGTCTTCCCAACAGTCTGTCAGTGACGTTTTTGTGGTCTTTGTCCCCGGTTACAGCGGCGGGCCCGTCTCCGAATTTCACGGAGTTCCCTTTTCATCCTTTGTAAGGAACCTGAAATGTAGGTATTTGTTGCTTTTCACATGGTCTTACCCGTAATGGAAGCAACGAATAATTACATAGAAACCGGATTGTTGAAGGAAAGTCAAGCGAAAAAACAACCTGTTGCAACGCTTGCGTGTCAATGTGTCTTGAGAGAAAAGACAGGTGGTGGTTGTTATTTCTCAAGTTGTGTAGGGAGCGGCTGCAGATGAAAAATCAGTGCTATTTCAGTGGTTCCAGCGGAGGATTATCTGCAAGAGCTCTTGCTCATCAACTGCCAAGCAGTTAAGGTGAAATAAGAGTCTGCAGCACCGATTCAGAAAGAACTACACTGCACCGTTGTCCCACATTTTACAGCGAGCGGAGTCTTTGTGGAGAAGGAAAAAAAACGTAAATACGCCCACGCCATCTCCATCAGGATCGCCCTGCCGGCCCTGCTGACTATCCTCCTCTTTGTCACCGCCACGTTTGTTATTATCCTCCCTTCATTCAAGGAAAATTTACTTGCCAAGAAGCGGGATATGCTGCGTGAAATGGTGGAGATTGTTTATGACTTGGTCACCACCTATGAGCAGATGGCCCAGGCTGGGGAAATTACCGAGACCAAGGCTAAAACAGAAGCCCTGCGAATTATTGCCTCACTCCGTTATGGTCCCGGTAACAAAGATTACTTTTGGGTCAACGACATGCAGGGGTTGATTGTCATTCACCCCTATCGTCCAGATCTGCGGGGAGAGATCGTCCCGGATCTCCGCTACCCCACCGGAAAGAACCTGCTGGCGGAGTTTGTCCGGGTAGTTAAGGAGCAGGGAGCCGGATATGTAGAATACCTTTTTCAGTGGCAGGATGACCCCCAAAAAATCGTACCTAAAATATCCTATGTCAAAGGGTTCACCCCCTGGGGCTGGGTGATTGGTACCGGCCTGTATATTGAAGATGTCAACGTCGAGATTGGGGTCATGGCCAAACAGCTCAATGCCATTGCCTCGGTAATTCTTTTAATCAACGCCTTCCTCGCCTTTTATATCATTCGCCATACCGTGCTTGCCGATCGTGTGCGACGTATCATCTGGGAGGAGCGGGAGCGGCTTTTAACCGCCCTTGAGGAGAGCAACGCCCGTTTTCGCTCGCTGGTTGAAACCACCAGTGACTGGATCTGGGAAATTGATCAGGATGGAATCTATACCTACTGCAGTCCCAAGGTTAAAGATTTACTCGGTTTTGAGGCTGAAGAGATCATTGGCAAACACCTGGAAGATCTGGTCACAGTTAAGGAGGTTGAGCGAACCAGCCGTCTTTTCCAAAAGCTGATAGATTCACATAAGCCGTTTAAGAGTTTTGAAACTGTTTGCCAGACCTCAGATGGGCGTGTGGTTGTGATCGAGAAAAACGGAGTGCCGGTCTTTAATGACCAGAAAAAATTTGTTGGGTATCGGGGGATTGCCCGAGATATCACCGATCGTAAGGAGGCGATCAAGGCTTTGGAAAAGAGTCGCGATGAACTGCATACCAGCCTGGAAGAGACCGTCAAATCCCTGGCCCTGGCGGCTGAAAAGCGCGATCCCTATACCGCAGGACACCAGCTTCGGGTGGATCTGTTGGCCTGTGGTATTGCCCGTGAACTGGGGTTGCCGGAGAAACAGATTGAAGGCCTGCATTTTGCGGCCCTGCTGCATGATATAGGTAAGATTTCCCTGCCGTCGGAATATCTGGCCAAACCCGCTCGACTTTCAGCCCAAGAGCGAGCCATCATTAAATGCCATACTGAGGTCGGCTATGAAATCCTCAAAGATATTCCCTTTCCCTGGCCTGTGGCAGAGGTGGTCTATCAGCACCATGAGCATCTCGATGGCTCAGGTTATCCGCGTGGCCTCACGGATAAGGACATCCTGCTTGAGGCCAAAATCCTCACGGTGGCCGATGTGGTCGAGGCCATGAGTTCCCATCGACCCTACAGGCCATCTCTGGGGATGGATACAGCGCTTGAAGAGATTCGTTCCGGCCGTGGTGTATTCTACCACGCCGAGAGTGTGGATGCCTGCCTGCGGCTTATTGCGGAGAAAAAGGTGGATTTGAGTGTGGTTGCCTGGTGATGGCGACGTATTTACCGGCTTCAGAATTTAGAACAGATTTTCCTACGTCTCGAATACAAGGAGCTGGCTATGCCCGCGACATTCTCGGAGAGAAGAAGAGGCGCGCTAGTCTTTTACCTCCATCGTTTGCAGCAGATGTGGAGGAGGTATCTGATCTTCCGGTCTCCTTGCCGGAGGGGCATTCTTTTTTTGCGTGCCCAAAAAAAGGGCAGCCGTGTCGCTGTGACGACTACCCCGGGCTATATGATTTGAATCCGGCGAGACCAAAACTCACCGCCCGGATCAGTGGTCATCAAAAAACAAAAAAAGCTCTCCCTGAGATGTCATCCATCCCCAGGAGAGCTTTTTTTGTTTTTGTGTATCCTCCACAACAGGTGCCTCGCCTGAATCTGTGAGCATTCAGCGGCTTCCTGTTGTCACCGACTTACTTCCGCTTATCCATGGGGGAATACTCACAGCCCATGAGGCCGCAATACTCACCCACATATTCGGCTTTGGGCCGGTAGAGAGCGGGTTTACCCTGGGCATCGGCAAAGAGTTCTTCAACAATATGAGCGCACCATCCAGAGACCCGTGAAATTGCAAAGACCGGGGTCATCAGGTCGGAGGGGATTCCCATAAGGTAGTAGACCGGGGCGGAGTTGAAATCGACGTTGGGTAAAATGGTCGTTTTGCCGCGTTCGGCAAAGATGGCCAGGGCAGTTTCCTCTATGCGTTTGGAGATCGAGGCCCATTTGCCACCGGTTTCCTCGCCAAG